>CAYUQR010000048.1:0-26458 GCA_964446825.1 uncultured Rikenellaceae bacterium | reverse complement strand
ACCCAAAACGGAGGAACTTTATTTATCCAGACACCTTTGGGTTCGGGAGGAAGAATATATGGAACCATTGTCAGAGAAGGCTGACCATCAACCAGGTCCCTGAAATCTACTTTATAAGAAGTATTACTAACGGATGATACTTCGAAAAATCCAAAGACTTTATTCTCAGGATGGGTTGAACATTTAATATTTCCATTGATCTGGGTTGCTATCGGATCGAACAGTTTTCCATCTGATCTTAATAGTTCATCGATATTCTTATAATATAGATAGGCTTCATTACTTAGCGTGTACTGATTTAAATAAATAATGCGGGCACTAATCATGAAAGGTTTAAAATTAATCAGCGAATAACGATATAAATCATCATCAATAAAACCAACAGCATGTTTATATACCGATGTAGAATTTATATAATAATCTCCTTCTGTAAGGTTAACATATTGATTGGGGTTTTCCGTCTGCCAGTAATAATAAAAATCGCAGCTACTATATGGCCGACATACAACAGAAATAGACTCAATAACCAGATTTGTCGTAAACCGGTACCGTGGCATCGTATCTGACTCGTTTCGTATATCTGTAAGTATATTTGCTCCATGAGTTAAAACTTTCAATCCGCTGATTTTACTCAGAGTCTCCTGATAATCAAACTCAGCATAAACTCTGTCGGGGTATTTAACAGGAAATAATCTTTGCGGATCAGATTGATAGATTTCTCCGTCAACAGTATTTATATGAAGTGTATAAGTGCTACCCGGCTTACCGGTAAATTGCAACGAGTCTGAAGCGTAATACCCGTTCCCAAGTTCATGAAAAGCATAATAATTACCTGATTCGTCAGTAACATGCACATTAGTAGCATATGCCGGCTGGCTGGCGCCACTTGAATCAAATGGCAGAGCATAGCTCAGATGTACACGGTATGAAGCATTTTCATTTGTTATCAGACCATTTACCACAAGGATTTTCTTATCTGAATCAATATGGGCATCATAGGGTTTGTAGCATGAAACCAGCATGCTAAAAGATATTATAATTATAAGGAGGACCGGGTTCATGTTAAAATGTAAAATTGTAAGTCAATGTAGGAAACGGTATTCCGATGATATATAACATATAGGTATCATATTGCTTAAGCTCGTACCCCACCATATGTTCTTCCTTTTTGTAGAAAACTGAATATGCATTTTTTCTACCGTACAGGTTTATAATGGAAAGTGTCCAGCTTCCTTTCCATTTTTTTCTGATCTTCAGCGATTCATCAAGTGTAATTGATACATCGAGCCTGTTATAAACAGGTAATCTGTATTTATTACGGTCAGAATAATAAAGAAGCTGGTAATTCTGGTAATCAAATTTATATTCTGGTAAAGTAACAGGGCGTCCTGTGCTGTAGGTGAATGTACTCCCGAAGCGCCATCGTCTGGAAATATGATAATTTAAATTAATTATCAGATTGTTTGGCCGGTCAAAGTTTGAAGGGAATAACTGATTATTATTTATTTTTTCCACTTCAAAAATTCCGGTAGTTCTCTCCAATGAACGCGAAAGAGTATAACTGGCCCAACCTGTGAGCCTTCCTGAATTTTTCTTTATAGATAATTCTATGCCATAGTTTTTCCCCTTTACATTTAACAGGTCTGTTTCAAGATATGGATTGAGCAGAATTTGTGCTCCATTTTTATAATCTATCGCATTGTTTAAGATTTTATAATACAACTCTATCGAAGTTTCGATCGAGTTGTTTTTAAAATTACGAAAGTACCCGACTGCCAGATGATCGCATATGAGGGGTTTTAGATTCGGAGAACTTAGTTTCCATACATCCGAAGGCGTCATCACTGCTGTGTTGGAAACCAGGTTTATATACTGGTGAATCCTGTTATAGCTTAGCTTCACTGAGCTATTATCAGAAATACTGAAACGCAAAGAAAACCGGGGCTCCAGTCCTGAATAATTACAGATAGGTTTGAAATTCCCATACATCGTTGAATCGATTATCGATTCCGGCGTTTTCGGTGAATTGGGCTGGTAAACATATACTTTATTCGGACCCAGATAAGTATATAATGAATAACGTACACCTAAATCAAGTGTAAGTTTTGGAGATAATGCGAAGTTATCGGTCAGATAGACCGCATACTCAATGGCTTGTTCCTGTTGTATAACTATCCGGTTAATTGTAGTCACACTGCTTAACGGGTCTAATTCGCCCGGTTTGATAGTGTATAAAGCTGCATTTATACCAAAATCAATTGAATGTTTGTCTTTTGGGAACCATGAGAAGTTCCACTTTAGATTTTTGTATTGCAATGAGGAATAAATCTTATAAGCTTCCCATGGTCTTGATGTATCAGACTCGGATACGTTGTAATGATAATCACTTAATCCGGCAACCAGATTGAAATAAAGTTTATTGTTGAAGGTGTGTTTCCACTTTAACGAAGCAAGCAGATTGCTATACTGATAGTTGGTTGTTTTACTGAACCCAAACCGGTCATTGCTCAGGTAAGTGAAAATATTAATTTTATTGTTAGTATTTATATTATAGGTGAGAAAAGCATTTGCATCATAAAAATAAGCTGAACTGTTCATCAAATCAACATCGGGTATACTATGAAGAAGCCAGTTTGAATAAGAGCTTCTGGCACTTACCAAAAGTGAGATTTTTTTATTCAGCAATGGTGTCTCTATATATAACCCGCTTTCAATTAAACCAATCCCCCCCTTCACAGTAGTTTTATCAGGATCATTTGCACCAAACCGTATGTCCATAACCGATGATGCACGTTCCCCGTACTTTGCTGAAATACCTGCCTTTAACAAAGTGACACTTGAAATACCATCTGAATTAACTACAGAGGTAAGACCAAACAGGTGCGATGAATTAAACAATGGGACATCTTCAAGAAGGATCAGATTCTGATCTGCACTTCCTCCGCGTACATTGAAACCAGTTCCAAACTCTCCAATGGTTTGAACGCCCGGCATCAGCGTAATACTTTTAATGATATCAGTCACTCCCATCGTAACAGGAAGTTCCTTGATTGACCGGGCATCGAATCGCACATAGCTCATTTGAGTTCCGGAAATATTTGACTCGGGACGTTCAGAAGTAACTATTACCTCACCAAGATGTATTGATTTTTCATACAATTTCAAATCAAGATATCCATTGCTTACCAGGTTAATTTTTTGTGTATTTTCATCATAACCCATAAAAGTCAGCCTGATAGTGTATTCACCAACTGGTACCTTGAAATGGTAATTTCCGTTTTTATCGGCTGTTACTCCAAGCTTTAATTTGTCAATAAATACTGATGCTCCCGGTAAGGGATTCCCATTCTGACCGTCCAGAATTTTACCCTGAACTGTTGCTTTTGAATATTTTCCATAGTCATCCGGATTGCCGACCATCAATTCATCTGTTCGTTTGAGTTCCGTTGCAGGTTTGGGTGTTGATTTCAGCGGTACAAATATATAAAGCACAGAATCAACGGTAACAATTGATAGATCAGTTTCATTTTCTATTTTTTCAAGGACTTCCTCAAATGGTAAGTTGAGAATGGTAGAAAGAAAGCTTTTCATTTCAAACCATACGGGTTTATAAAAGAATTCAACTGAATATTTTTGTTGTAGCTGATCTGTTAACTGGTCAATTGAAAGATAGGTACCCTGTCTGTTAGTTTGAGAATTGACTGCCTGATTAAATAGAATGATAATCAAACCTCCCAGAAGTACTTTATTTCCCAATTTTTTAATCATGTTCACCAGAAATTACAGGTTTGATTGTCATAGTAAAATCATATCTATTAGGCATGACCTGATACGCAGGGAATACAGAAAGTGCAGTACAACCTACACCGCTTGTGGCATAATCAAAATTAAAGGTAATGCCGTCAAACGAGTGAAGCTGGTAAGTATATAGCGCCCTGGTAAGGTTTTCTGTTGAATATGGCTGTGCACTGAAATTGAATAATTTATTTCCGCTGAATTCAAGGCCCGTCCCGCTGTCATCCGTCATCCTGACCCATCTGTTATCGCACCTTAGTCCATAATCCTGTGGGATCAGATATGGCTCGTACATACCGGCAACTGTCGATTTGTATATTCCTGTTTTGTAACCTGATTTACGATCGGGATAGTTCTCCTGCGGTCCCCGTCCGTACCATTGCACATTATCAAGACTCTTATCGAGTATCCAGTCCACTCCTATCCTTGGCAGCCACGATGGCATGTCACCGTCAGGAAGAATGGAATGATCTATCGACATCTCACCGCTGCCATTAATATGATATATATAATGATTTATAAATGCTCCTCGGTGTGTTGCCAGCAGTTCCACATTCTTAATTTCAATAATAACATTCTCATTATCTACTATCTTCACATTAAATAAATCTTTAATTACATGCAAGCTATCCAGTCCTGCCGAGTACCACTCTGTTGCTGCCATGCGTCCATAACCATCAGTTCTGTGCTTGTTATTCGATTGCCAGAATCCCCATTCATCAGTCTCATTCGCCAGGGGAGCTCTCCAGACATTCAATTCAGCTCCTTTTTTTATCATCTCTTTGCCGTTAACCATTATCGAAACCAGGCTATTTGTTGATTTGTCAAATGCATAGGAAAAGTCTTTTCCGGAAACAATCACTTTGCTGCTGTCCTCTTTCACAATAAGAACAGCTGTATTAAAATTGTACAACTTCTTTGCTGGTCTGAACCATGGCAGTTCAAACTGATCCCAGGCAATCTCATATCCAGGATCGGCCCACAGGGTCTTTTCCTTTTGCCGGAAACTTATCAGTAAACGATATTCAACACCATCTTTGATCTCCGGCATTTTAAAAGGAACTTTTACGACAACCTTCTGTTGAGGTGGAAGGTCAACAGCAAGGGTGCCAGCTTCAAGTATTGTACTGTCG
Source organism: uncultured Rikenellaceae bacterium (assembly GCA_964446825.1). Taxonomy (GTDB): domain Bacteria; phylum Bacteroidota; class Bacteroidia; order Bacteroidales; family VadinHA17; genus LD21. The sequence continues at coordinate 21,530 of CAYUQR010000048.1, read as the reverse complement.
CCCAGTAATGTCCAGATGGTTTCCAGGTTATTAAGATTTGTAAAAAGATACCTGTTGTTTATTTCGATCTCGCCCTTGTCAGCTGAAATCAGTTTTGCCGTGACCGGCTGAGCAGATTTTTTCATTTGCCACATTTCGGGCTGCGGACGACGATCGGGCCAGATAGCACCATATGTCCTGGCCCCGATACCATAACTGAAGAAATTGCCACCTTCAGTTATCTCTTCAAAGTCGAGCCACAAAGCAGACTGCTTTTTCAGTTCTTCAGAGGGGCTCTTAAGTGCTTCTGCGGTAACAACTTTCTTAAAGATCCCGACCTCGTCGATAATAGCATCACAGATATACACTGAAGTTTCCTGTCCGTGAATTTCGGCATTACGTCCAATATTAACAGGAAAAGGAGTGTTAAGGATATTTCCGCTAACTGGTACGGAATTACTCTTCTTATCGTCAATTGCAACAGTTATTGCCTTACCATCATAAGTTGCTGTTACGTGATGCCAGTTGTATTCCCAGTCCGCTGGCAAAGCTATCTGTACCTTATTTTTCTGTTTAGTTGTAACATAGAATTCAAGGAAATCCTTCCCGATCTGATGCAATCCGAACTGCCAGTTTCCTTTTGTTATAAGGGTACCCGCCGAACTACTGAGAGATCGTGGATATACCATCAGGGATAATGTCAGCTGATTTCCGTTTATCTCCAGGGCATCATCCCTGTAGACCTCCACCCACTGATCGTGACCGTTAAGGTCTATTCCTTTTCCTGTAACACCAGGAACAAGCGTTGCACGTCCCATTACGTTTACCTGGATGTCATTGCCTGATCCGTCTTTCAGCGACTTGATCTTTTCCATTAATCCTGTGCTTACAAAGTCCCATATTGCACCTCCCATGCTACGGGGATGGCTGTAAAATATATCCCAGTAATCGTCGAGCGCTCCTCCTCCGTTCCCTGTAACAGCAAGGTATTCATCAAGGTATGATGGCCGTGGATCAACACTTTCCGGTACAAGCATTACATCTGTTATGAGGTTAAATAACCTGGGGTATCTTGGACCGATTATCTCCTCACATTTTTGCGAGAAAGCATTGCCTCCGTACATCCAGTAGCGGGTATTATCATACTTTTTCCCTTCATCTATAACGGCACAGATATTGTTCCCTTCTCCACTTTCATTTCCTGCGCTCCAGAAAAGAACTGATGGATGATTCCTGTCTCGCAAAACCATCTTTCTGGCTCTTTCGCGGTACATTCCCTCCCACTCCTTCAGATTACTGACAAACTGGGTGGCATGCGATTCATCACCTGTTTCATCAACGATATATATGCCGTATTCATCGGCCAGCTCAATATAACGATTGACAGGAGGATAATGAGAGGTCCTTACACAATTGATATTAAATCTTTTAAGGATGCTGAAATCCTTCCTTATCGTCTCTTCGTTCATGGTATGGCCCATAGTCGGGTGCTGCATATGACTGTTTATGCCATTCAGTTTAACCGGCACCCCATTCAGGTAAAATTCCTGGTGCCTTACTTCGGTCTTCTTAAAACCGATCCTGCCGGAAATAATTTCAGATGTTTTCCCGGATGGATTAATTAGCTCAAAGACAAGGGTATATAGATTAGGATATTCTGCCGACCACTTGTCAGGATTAGTAATGTTATCTGAAAGTTTTACAACCTGTTTATCAACGGCAGGTATTGAAAATTTGTCAGATAACAGCGTTTTTACAACCTTCATGTTTTTATCATACAAAGTTGCCCTGACCATATAATTGGCTTCAGGCGCTGGTCTGTAGTCGCAAACATCAACCGAAAGATCAAGTTTTGCATCAGTGTAGGTCATATCGAGATCAGTCACAGCATGCCAGTCAAACATATGTGTCATTGGCGTTGCATACAGCCATACATCATCAAATATACCTGCCAGCCTCCAGTAATCCTGGTCCTCGAGATAATATCCGTCAGAATATTTATAGACATTTACTGCAATGCTGTTTTTCCCGGGATGCAGGTAGCCTGTGATATCATATTCAGCGGGCTCCTGTGCTCCCTCGTTATAACCAACCTCTTTGCCATTTATCCAGACAAAAGAGGCAGATGCTGTTTTCTCCATGCGAAGGAAGATCTCTTTGCCCTTCCAGGTAGAAGGCACGCTAAAGGTTCTCCGGTACGATCCGGTAGGATTATATTCCCTTGGCACATGTGGAGGATTAGGAGTAAACGGTGTCGATACATTCCTGAACAAAGGATCGCCGAATCCCTGCATTTCCCAGTTGGAAGGCACATGAATGGTATCCCAGTTTTTATCATTATAATTTTCAAGAAAAAAATTCGCAGGGGTGCCTTCCGGGGTATTTGCAAAATGAAATTTCCACCTCCCGTTAAGTGAAAGGACACTGGCTGCCTTGGTACGTTCGTTCTTAAGAGCTTCATCCACTGTGGTATAAGGAACCAGCAGAGTATGCCCGGATACCTGGTTCACTTCAAACACGTTAGTGTTTTCAAGAAAATTATAAATATGTGTAAGAAAAGGTTTTTCCTGGGCCTGCAGCATGAAAGCCGCAGAAAGCAGTACTAAAATAGAGGTTAGTCTTTTCATAGTTGAGGTGATTTATAACTGGAAATATACGTAAAATAATAAAAGCATGTTGAAGAAGTTACAACGATCCGTCGATTACCTACCTGCCCTACCTACTCAGCAGTCAGGCGATAGGATAGAAAAATAATTTATGTCATGACACGCAGAAAAATGGAAGACAGGCACATACGAAGCCTTACAAAAGTATCAGGGGGAACAAGTTATGGAGTAACCATTCCCATGGAGTATATAAGGAAACTGAAATGGAGAGGAAAACAAAAGCTGGAAGTTAAGCTTTACCAGAACAGGATCATTATCCGTGACTGGAACCCTTAATAATAAAGTCTCTTGTTTAATATTTGTTAAAACAGGAATTTGACTGAAGTTAATACTTAACTTATCTGAATCAATATCTATTTATCAAGATATTTAGAGAATTTTTCATCAATATGCTGATTGAACCACTTATCGATGATTGATTTTTTAAACCTCCATTCCTTACCAAGCTTAGCAGCTGGTATCTTCCCATCCTGCGCCCAGGTATAAATTGTCTGGGCCTTTAGTTTTAAATATTTCGCAACTTCTTCAAGAGTCATTATGTCTTCCATACCTATTTATTCAATAGTTTTAAAATGTTAGTGTCTTTTTCTGTACTATTATTGTCCGGATAATGATAAGTTCCTTTATCTTCTTCATTTAGATCAGTTGTTTCTTTTGATGCAAGTTGCTGAATTGAATAAATAATTGCCGTATAAAAATTACCTTCATATTTTCTGAACAATTTAAAATCTTCACTTTTATCACATAAAAACGGCCTTAAATTCCATGATAACTGGATTCCCACAAATGCAAGAATAACGATCCATATTCTGAATACAGTGACCCCTATCTGGGGGTAAGTATTTTTTTTGTCGCAGGCGAATTTCAATGCATCAACCATTAATCTCATGCCAAAGATGCCTGAGAACAGAAAGATTGCAACATGCAGAAGTTGCAGAAAATGATAATTTCCTCCGGTTATCTGGAATAAAATAACAATAGGCGAAAAAGATAAGGCTATTGCCGATGTTAGTACAAATCCGCTTAAAACAATAATTATCATTTGGCTGAGTGTCATTTTTGATCCCAGAACCTGTTGAATGACAAAAAAAGATGGAAAACATATTATTAATGTAGCCAAAAACAGAAATGTAACTTTTAATCCGGCTACAAATGACTGAAGAAAACTATGGTAACTTCCCATCACTATGCCATAGAGAAATGTGAAAGAACAGATAATCAGGATCTGGTAAACAATTAGCTTTTTTGACTCCTCTTTGCTTCTTTCATTGAAATATGATTCCGTGTTCTGGAATATTTTGAATACCTCCTTAACTCCAATTGATTTTTCCATGACAAAAGAATTTTGGTTTACTGGTAAAGATAACAAATTTTTCAAATATAATGCTGTTTACTACTGTTTTTTGTTGTTTATTAATATATACTAAAATATTTTCCTTAACAAATAAAAATCATCCAATACACTTCCCAACTAAATATTTCGTTGTATATTTGATATTGTTCAAGAAAAAGTTGAAATTAAAACACTTAAACAGAAACATAGTGCAACCGGAATATTTGCCGGATAATAAATCTTGTACCCATGTTTAAAAATTATCTTAAATCAGCCCTGCGTTTTCTGAAGGAAAACAAAATTTTTGCAGCGATTAATGCTTTGGGACTTTCAATAGCTTTAGCGGCATCTTTCATAATTCTTCTTTTTGTAATCAATGAGTTAAGCTACAACCATTGCTTCAAAAACAGAGCAAGGGTTTACAGAGTTCTCAACTATTATGTCGATTTTAAGAATACAATGTCAGGGACTCCATATGTTCTTTCATCAGCACTTAAGGAAGAATTTCCGCAGGTGGAAAAATCAACAATGACAAGATACATAAGAGGATTCAGGCTGAAACTTAAAGATGAAACTATAAATGTTCCAGGCACTATTGCAACCGGGTCGGACATTTTTGACATTTTCACTCTTCCCCTGGTATATGGTGCAGACCATCAGAACCTCCTTGAAGATCATAACTCTATAGTTCTTTCCAGGGATCTTTCGGAAAAACTATTTCCCGGACAGGACCCGGTAGGAAAAGAGATAGAGGGGTTTGTTGACAACGAGTATCTTATTTTTGTTGTAAAAGGAGTATTTGAAAATATACCTGAAAACTCCACATTCAGGGCACAATGTTTTGTTAACAGCAGGTTGACTCTTGCTGATATCAGCAAGACTTTCAATACCAGTGCTGAAAATGACTGGACCATGAATTTCTGGATCACCTGGGTTCTGCTTGCGAAAGACTGTGATCCTGCTTCTATTGAAAACCAATTCAGGGCATTTGAAACAAAAAACATCAGCGATAAACCTCTCTTCCAGTATTCTCTTCAGAACCTTTCAGATATTTATTTACATTCAGAGAATATAAACAATTCCGGTATTGGAGGCAACATAAAAAATATTAAGTTATTCTCGCTCATTGCATTTGTCATTGTGCTTGTTGCAGCAATAAATTATATTATTCTCTCCACTGCCGTATCTTCGGCAAGGGCAAAGGAAATAGGGATAAGAAAGACATACGGAGCAGGAAACAGAAGTATCAGAAATCAATTATTCAGCGAATCTGTTTTACTTGCAGTGTTAGTTTTGCCGGTGGCACTGATAATGATGTGGTTTGCTTTGCCGTACGCAGGGAAGCTTTTCCAGACGCAACTTCATATTATAGACTCAAATATACCAATTTATATTCTGGTTTACCTGGCATTGACAATATTCATTGGAATTGTTGCAGGAATCTACACTTCATCCTATTTATCAAGAATTAATATTATCAATGTTCTCAAAAACATAACCAGGGAAGGCAGGAAAAAACCTCTTGTTCGTTCCATCCTGATTGTTATTGAATTAATTATCTTTTGTTCATTTGTTTCAGCTACCCTGATAATAAGGTCACAATATCTGTATGCTCTCAAAAAGGATCCGGGATATTATAACTGCGATATTCTGTTCATAGACCTTGGCCGGGATTTTACAGGATATTCAGAATATATAAACAGTATTAAATCAAATCCGAATATAATTATGGCTGGCGGAGTGATGGTAGAACTTCCCATGCAGGGAATGATGTCTGCAATGTATCCGCATTTTGAAAACAAAGATGTTAAAGTACAGGTGGAAGGCATGGCTGTAGATTATAATTTTCTGAAAACAATGGGTATCTCTTTTATTTCAGGCAGGGATTTTTCAGAGGACTTTGGAAGCGACCTGAACGGATCGGTTATTCTCAACGAAACTGCAGTTAAAAACCTTGGGATAACTGATCCTATTGGAAAAAAGCTGGGAGATAGAACCATAATCGGAATTGTGAGGGACTTTAACCTTCATTCAATACGTTCGGATATTATGCCTCTTAGCATCGATATGACTGACAAGTATATAATGCAGGTGGGTGTTCATTATAAACCCGGAACACTGAAAAGCATACTCCCTATGCTGGAGGCTGAATGGAAAAAGGCCGCGCCTGACAGGCCTTTTATTTATACAACAATAGAAGATATTATTAAAGAGATTTATTCTTCAGAAAAGAACCTGACAACCATAGTCTCTATTTTTGCACTCTTTACAATGATTATTGCTGCGTTTGGATTATTCGGGCTTACTCTGTTCGTGGCAAAAACCAGGACTAAAGAAATTGGAATTAAAAAAGTATTTGGCAGTTCAGAAAGGTCAATAGTATATTCCTTCCTGATTCAAAACTTTATACTGGTATTATCTGCAGCGCTGCTTTCTGTTCCGATAACCTATTATTTTATGACGAAGTGGTTAAAGAATTTTGCATACAGGATAAATATCGGATGGTGGGTGTTCGGGATATCTTTTGTGATCGCTGCTGTCGTGGTACTGTTGACGGTATTGTTCCATTCCTATAAAGCATCACGTGTAAATCCGATAAAAGCGTTAAGGTACGAATGATAATTGTTTTCCCTGCACAGTATTTGTTGATTAGCATGTTACCTGTAACAATATTCCTGACCTGATAATGATACTGTAAAAGCCTTTGCAGTCAAACCAATCCTGATAAACAACAAGGCATTAGGGTACAAGATCACTTATTACCTCGACAAATTTGAATACTGTAAACCAAGTTCCTCTTTCTCTTTTAAAGGGAACATAATCTTCAGCGAAAATATGACTTCCGACGAAACAAAGAAAAAGTATTTCGAAAAAAAAAGGAGGGTCAAAATACCCTGGATATTCATAAAGTAATGGGAAAGGAATAAAAAATTGTTTAGCTTTGATTAATCCATTATATTCCGATTAAAAAAATAATTGATTTGTTTTCTGAAATTTATAAATACCTAACCTTAACCTAAGAAATATGAACAAGATCCGTCCTATTTTAAAAATCTTTGCTGTTCTGTTAATCATAACAGCTATTCACGCATGTAAACAGACCACATCAAATGACAAGCTGGACATCAGCTATGAAAAGTACACACTGCCTAACGGACTGCAGGTAATCTTGCATACAGACCATTCCGATCCAGTAATTTCTTATGATATCATGTACCACGTAGGTTCCAGCAGGGAAATACCTGGAAAGACCGGTTTCGCTCATCTGTTTGAACATCTTTTATTCAGCGGATCAGAGGATGTTCCAACCGGAACATTTGACAAGATTATCGAAGGTGTTGGTGGATCAAATAACGGATTCACCACCAGGGATATAACATCATATTTTGAGGTATTTCCAAAAAATGCTCTTGAAAAAATACTCTGGCTTGAATCTGATCGTATGGGCTTCTTCATTAACTCCGTCACCAGGCGGTCAATGGCTATTCAACAGAATGTTGTTCAAAATGAGAAAAGACAGGGCGAAGACAATTCACCTTACGGTTTCACTGATTATGTGATCAGCAAGAATCTTTATCCCTCCACACACCCTTATAACTGGGAAGTAATTGGTGAGATGGATGATATTAAAAATGCAACCCTCACTGATGTCAAGAATTACTATGATCACTTTTATGGTCCGAATAATGCCACCCTGGTGCTTGCAGGCGACTTCAATCCTGATTCAGCAAAAATGCTCATTAATAAATATTTCGGTGAAATAAAATCTCACGGAGAAGTCTCTTCACGCTCTGCAATGATACCCACCCTTGCAAAAACAGTCAGGCTTTATCACGAGGATAATTTTGCCAACGTGCCCGAGATTACAATGGTATGGCCCGTTCCCCAGGCATATCAGAAAGATGCTTATGCACTCGATTTCCTGGCAAAAATACTGGCCGACGGGAAAAAAGCCCCACTATATAAAGTGCTTGTGAAAGAGAAGAACCTGACGTCAAGAACGACTGCTTATAACAATTCAGGAGAATTAACCGGAGAATTTACAATCTCTATAAGAGCCAACGAAGGGAAAAACCTGAAGGAGATAGAAGATGGAATTAATGAAGCTTTTCAACGTTTTGAAAAAGAAGGGATAACAGAAAAAGACATAGAAAGGGTGAAAGCTGCATCCGAAAAGAATTTCTATGAAGGTTTATCAAGCGTATTTTATAAGTCGCTGCAGCTGGCTTTTTATAACACTTTTCTGAATGATCCCGGGTATATAGAAAAAGATATTGAGAACATAAAGGCTGTTACTCTCGATGATGTTAAAAATGTATACAATAAGTACATTAAAGGGAAACCTCATGTGGTTACAAGTTTTATACCTAAAGGGCATCTTGACATGGTAGCCGACAGTTCGATTCCTGCCAATATCAAAGAGGAGAATATAAAAGAAGCCAGCCAGGTTGAAATAGCACAGGCCGGGGAAGAAAAGATCGAGAAGACTCCCTCTTATATTGACCGGTCAGTAGAGCCAAACCTTGGCAGCGATCCGGAAATTAATGTGCCTCAGATATGGAAAGCGACACTCTCAAACGGAATCCAGGTTTCTGGCATCCAGAATAAAGAATTACCTCTGGTTGAGATGAATATTGTCATTAATGGTGGTGTTTACCAGGATAAAACAGATCTCCCTGGTGTAGCAAATATGGTAGCCAGCGTGCTTCCCCAGGGCACAAAGAACAAGACACCGGAAGAACTCGAGGAGGAGATTGAGCTACTTGGTTCAGATATAAATGTGTATGCAGGGCGTGAAGAAATTGCTTTGAGCGCCAGCTCACTCTCGAGAAATTTTGAAAAGACAGTGGCACTCATGAAAGAGATACTTCTTGAACCACGTTGGGATTCAGCAGAGTTTGCCATGGCCCTGACAAGAACAAAAAATAGTATTATACAGGCAGAAGCTCAGCCAAGAAGTGTTGCTTACCTCCTGTTCTACAAATTATTATATGGGAAAGATAATATTTTGGGATATAATACCAGGGGAACAAAAGAGTCGATTGATAAAATATCAATGGAAGATCTTAAGAACTACTATGATAAAAACTTTTCACCGTCAGTAACTAAAATCCAGGTAGCCGGAAATGTCAGTAAAGAAGAGGTTTTGGCAGCTCTGAAACCTCTCGAGACCTCGTGGAAATCGAAGGAAGTAACTCTGAACAACTATACTATACCTCCTGATCCTGACAAATCTCAGATCTATTTTGTCGACATCCCCGGATCGAGGCAGTCGGTAATTTATATTGGTTACCTGGCATTATCAAGGGATAATCCTGATTATGTCAAGGCAGATTTCATTAATTACAGGCTGGGAGGAGCATTTACAAGCATATTTAACCAGATCCTCCGGGAAGAAAAAGGTTATACATACGGAGCTTCAAGCTATTTCCCGGAAATGAAGGTCAAGGCACCTTTCACGGCCTCTTCACAAGTCAGGTCTGATGCGACGTTCGAATCGGTAAAGATTTTTAAGGATAAGATGGAAAAATTCAGAAATGGACTATCTGACACCGATATGCAGTTTGTCAAAAATTGTATGATAAGATCAAATGCACTTCGTTTCGAAACAAACGGAGCTTTGCTGGGAATGCTGACGACGATGTCAAAATACGGACTTCCCGACGATTATATAAAAGAAGATGAGACTGTTATAAAAGGGATTACGGCAGACGAGGCAAAAGCTGTAATTGATAAATATATTATCCCTGATAAAATGGTCTATGTTGTTGTGGGTGATGCCGCAACTCAGCTTAAACCGCTTGAAAAGATAGGCTTTGGAAAACCGATACTTATTAAACCTTAGAAAAAAAACAATAACCGCAAAGATCGCAAAGCCCCAAAAGCTAAAGAAATAGGCAAAGTTCGCAAAGAGATGATTGAAATGATTTTTACTTTGCGCATTTTGCCTGTTCCTGGTGTTCCCTGCGGTTAAAAATGTTAATGAAATATTAAATTAATTGTAACTCCATTCCAAAATTTTGAAAATTGACTTTAAGGGAATATCTTTAGAGCTTCATGTCACAATGTCTTATACTTTATACATTAATTTATATTTAATCCAATTTCTATGAAAAAGACGGCTATTATTTTCATCGTCAGTTTGTTCTTTGGACAAATCTGCCTTATGGCACAGGATGAAGCACGCTTAATGAGATTTCCGGCTATCTATAATAACCAGATCGTGTTTACTTATGCAGGCGATCTGTATACAGTTCCGGCAGATGGAGGTACTGCACGAAAGCTGACAAATCACGATGGATATGAGATGTTTGCCAGGTTTTCACCTGATGGAAAAACCCTGGCGTTTACAGCACAGTACGATGGAAATACCGAAGTCTATACAATGGATTCACAAGGTGGTGTTCCTAAGAGGATTACTTATACTGCTACCCTGGGAAGAGATGATATAGGAGACAGAATGGGCCCTAACAACATTGTCTTCGGATGGAAACATGATAATAAGAATATCGTCTTCCGGTCAAGAAAGAATTCATTTAACGATTTCAACGGCTCGCTTTTCACTGTAAATATTGACGGGTCATTGCCCGAACAGCTTCCTGTTCCCAGGGGAGGTTTTTGTTCCTTCTCTCCGGATGATCAAAAAATGGCATTTAACCGCGTATTCAGGGAATTCAGAACATGGAAAAGGTACCGTGGCGGTATGGCCGATGATATCTGGATATTTGATTTCAATACCCATCTTACAGAAAATCTGACCAATAACCCGGCACAGGATATTATACCAATGTGGTATGGCAATAAAATCTATTTTCTGTCGGACAGGGATGAAAACAAGAGAATGAACCTGTATGTTATCGACCTGACGACAAAGGAAACCAAAAAGCTAACTGAATTTAAGGATTTTGATATAAAATTCCCTTCATTGGGAGATAAAGCTATCGTGTATGAAAATGGAGGCTATATCTACAAAATGGATCTCGCCACTGAAAAATCAGAGAAAGTTAAGATAGTCATTGCTGAAGATTTTCTTTCAGGCAGGACTGTCCTTGAAGATGTCAGCAAATTCATTACCAACTTCGAGATCTCTCCCGATGGCAAACGTGCCCTCTTTGGGGCCCATGGTGATGTATTCACTGTTCCTGAAAAATATGGTGCAACAAGGAACCTTACAAATTCATCAGGAATTCATGAAAGAAATTCAAAATGGTCACCCGACGGGAAGTGGATATCATATATTTCCGATAAAACGGGGGAGGATGAAATATTTATCCAGGCACAGGACGGTAGCCAGCCTGCTGTAGAAATAACATCAGGAAGCGCCAACTATAAATATCAGCCTGTCTGGTCGCCTGACAGCAAAAAGCTTATGTGGTCAGACAGGAACCAGATGCTTCATTATGTAGATATCGATACTAAGTCTATCACGAATGTCGACATCGATTCCATCTTCGAGATAAGGGAATATGACTGGTCTCCCGACAGCAAATGGATCGTTTATACAAAGAACAGCAACAACCGGTTCCAGCAAATCAATCTCTATTCGCTTGAACAGAAGAAGTCATTTCCTGTAACTGAAAACTGGTATAATGCATACAGCGGGACATTCAGCGAAGACGGCAAATACCTCTTCTTTGTATCATCACGGGACTTCAATCCCGATTTCAGCAATGTCGGTCCCACTATAAGCTATTCTGACATGAGTGGCATCTATTTCGTTACCCTTGCAAAGAAAACTCCCTCACTCTTTAATCTGAAAAGCGATGAGGTATCTGTGAAGGAAGCCGACAGCAAACCTGCGGCAGCTGATAAGAAAAAGGACTCAAAATCAGGTAAGAAAGAAGAAACAAAAACTGAAGCCACCAAGACAGATGTCGTAATTGATATTGACGGTATTGTCGGAAGAATAGGTAAACTGCCGCTGAAACCGTCCAATTACGGAAATCTTGCATCCGCAGGTAACAAATTGTATTATCAGAAGGTGGGGCAATCAGATCGAAAACCGTTACTGGAAATGTACGATTTTGATGCACGCGAGGAAAAGGACCTGGGAGCAGTTAATGGCTACGAGATTTCGAGAGATAAGAAGAAAATGCTTGTTGCACAAAACAAGTCGTATGCAATCATCAGTCTTCCGGTATCAGAGGTAAAGATCACTGATAAACTTGATCTTTCGGGTTTGCAGATGAATCTTGACAAGCATGCCGAATGGGAACAGATCTATAGGGAATCCTGGAGGCAGATGAGAGATTTCTTCTATTCTCCTACCATGAACGGTGTAGACTGGAAAGCACAGGGAGATAAATATGATCAACTCGTTCCATACGTGAACCAGAGAAACGACCTTACCTATATAATCGGTGAGCTGATAGGAGAACTTAATATAGGTCATGCCTATGTGGGAGGTGGTGAAAGACCTGAGCCGACCCGTATTAAAACCGGACTGCTTGGTGCAAAAATATCAAAAGATAACGCAAGCGGTTACTTCAAAATTGATAAAATACTCAAAGGACAAAACTGGACAGGTAATGCAAAATCTCCTCTTACTGAAATAGGAGTAAATGCAAAAGAAGGAGATTATATACTTGCAGTTGATGGCGTTCCAACGAATAAAATGAAAAATATCTATGAAGCTCTTGTAAACAAAGCAGGCAAGCAGGTCAAATTAACTCTTAACTCCAGTCCTGTTGAACAGGGTAAACACGTTGAGACCGTAATGCCTATAGATGATGAGTCACAGCTTTATTATCTTGAATGGGTGAACGGTAATATTGAAAAAGTGAATAAGGCCACTAACGGAAGGGTCGGATATGTTCATATACCCGACATGGGTGTTGAAGGGCTGAACGAATTCGTTAAATATTACTATCCTCAGCTTGAAAAAGAGGCTCTGATTATCGACGTCAGGGGTAATGGCGGAGGCTTTGTTTCCCCGATAATTATTGAAACACTTCGAAGGATAGCTTCACAAATTACCATTGCACGCAATACCAAGCCGGATGTCGATCCTGAAGGAACACTCTACGGTCCTATGGTTTTACTGTGCGACGAATTCTCGGCTTCTGATGGCGATATCGTTACTTACAGGTTTAAGAACTATAACCTAGGTAAGGTTATAGGAAAAAGAACATGGGGTGGTGTTACCGGAATAAGGGGAAGTCTGCCGTTTGTAGACGGAGGATTTATGAACAGACCTGAATTCTCAAGATATAGTCTCGACGGGAAGAAATGGATCATTGAAGGTACGGGTGTGGAACCGGATATCGTTGTTGATAATGATCCCTATCTCGAATACACCGGCACTGACCAACAGCTGAATAAGGCTATTGAGGTTATCCTCGATGAACTGAAAACACAGGGTAAGAAGATTCCACCGCATCCGCCTTATCCGGTGAAATAAGTATTCAGTAATCGGTATTCAGTAATCGGTATTCAGTAATCGGTAATCGGTAATCGGTAATCGGTAATCGGTAATCGGTATTCGGTAAGAGGTGTGAGTAAGTTCGCACCTCTTACTTTTTTTACCTAGCACCTAATATCTAGTGCCTATTTTCCGGTCACATTGAGAGTGGCTACATAATAACCCGGGTCAACTTTTATAGTCACATTATCAGAGTCGAGTTTTATTGTCGTTGGCATTGTTTTGGGAGATATGTCCATCGCATTTCCTGAGACATATATTCTGAGCGGCATATCAAATCCGCGAACACAGTTGTTCCATCTGAACGTTAACTCATTGCCCTTAACATAAAATTCAAATACAGGTATCCTGATATCCCGAAGATACTGATCGAAAAATTTCTGAAGATTGATACCCGTCTTCTCACTCAGGAAGTTCTCAATCTGCGATCCTTTTACCACCTGATGATAAAACTCTTTATTCAGTCCCCTTAATATATCTCTCCATTTTTCATCATCATTAACTATCTGGCGCAGGGTATTAAGCATATTTCCTCCCTTATAATACATGTCACCAGATCCTTCATAATTAACATTATAAATACCAATTATGGGTCTGTCGTTCCTTATATTGCTCCTGGTACCAAGCACATATTCACTCCCTGCTTCTTTACCGTAATAATACTCCACATACAGACTTTCGGCATAGTTGGCAAAACTCTCATGTATCCACATGTCGGCTATATCCTCATAGGTAATACTGTTGGCAAACCATTCATGTGCAGATTCATGTACAATTATGAAATCGAATTTCAATCCCCATCCTGATTTGCTGAGATCGGTTCCGCGATAACCATTCTTAAAACCATTGCCATAAGTAACCGAACTCTGATGCTCCATCCCAAGATAGGGAACTTCAACAAGCTTATATCCATCCTCATAAAAAGGATATGGGCCGAACCAGTGCTCGAAAGCAGCAAGCATCAACGGTACCTGTTTAAACTGAATCTTTGCCTTATCAAGGTCTTCCTTAAGGACATAATAATTGCATTCGAGCGGACCTTTTTCGCCCTTATAAACTTCTGAGAAGTGAGTATAATCACCAACATTTATATTGACTCCGTAGTTATTAATGGGATTGGAAACAAACCAGTTGTATGTTTTTGTATTATTTTTTTGCTTCACCACGCTTCTCAGCCTTCCGTTTGAAACATCCATAAGGTTGCCCGGAACATTAACAGTTATCAGCATGCTGTCAGGTTCATCGTACATATGGTCTTTGCATGGCCACCACAGGCTGGCACCATCACCCTGGCATGCTGATGCCACAAATGGGAATCCTTTGGAATCTTTTTTCCATGTAATTCCACCATCCCACGGAGGTCGTTTCGATATTCTTGGCCTGCCACCATACGATAGTAACACAGAATAAATTTTACCAGGTTCCTGTTTGTCTGCTAGCTCAATCCAGTAAACATTACCCTCTCTCCTGTAACTGAGTGGTTTATCATTTTGCATTGCACCTGTCAGATTCAGAGGCTCCTGCAGGTCTATCTGCATTATTTTAGCTGGATTAATTACCCTGTAAGTGACTGTGTTTGTTCCGTATATGGTGCTATCAGAAGGGTTCACTTTAATATCCAGATGATAATAGGTGAGATCCCACCATGCTCTTTCAGGAGTTATTGATCCACGCAGGGTATCCTGGCGCGTGAATACCTTTTGTGACGGTGCATTGTACTGGGCTTCAAGAGACAGCTCCAACAAAAATGAAGCAGGAACTACAAACAAAAAAACGAATAATCTGTACATTTTATAAGGTTTAAAAAAGATAAAAGACAAAAGCCCGCCTGAACGACGAGTAGTTAAAAGTAAAAACAAATTTAGAAATAAGTTCAGTCGGACGGGTAGAAAGATATATGAATTGTCAATAAAGTTGAAAGTCCATAAAGTCTATAAAGTCTTTGACTTTTCGACTTTCGACTTTCGACTTATTATACTATTTTTACCTTTACGCGAACCTTAAAAATTGATGAAGAAATCTCTTGTTTTCCTGGTATATATGTTAACCGGACTGGTTTTATTTGGCCAGGATCAACCAGTGAATCATTGGGAAACTGACTGGCTATCACTGGCATTTACATCTTCAAATCTCCCAATTGTAATAATAACAACTCCTGCAAACCAGACAATAATGGATGAGCCTAAAATTGAGGCAGACATGAAAATTATTTATCATGAATCATCATCCAGAAATTTGGTTTCTGATTCAGGTAATGTATATACTGGGAAAATAGGAATAGAAATCAGGGGACATTATTCAGCTACTCTCCCGCAAAAATCATATGGTATAGAAACACGCGACAGTGTCGGTAACAACTTTAATGTGTCACTGTTAGGTATGCCGGAAGAAAATGACTGGGTTTTGATCCCGAACTATAACGATAAAGCATTCTTGCGCAATGTTCTTGCATTTGACATTTCCCATAAAATGGGCTATTATGCACCCCGAATGAGATACTGTGAGGTTATGCTGAATAACGAATACCTTGGCATTTATCTGTTTGGAGAGAAGATCAAACGTGATAAAAACCGGGTTAATATTTCGAAAATTACACCTCTTGATAATACAGGTAATGACCTTACGGGAGGCTATATCTTTAAAAATGACTTTTATACTGATGCCGATAGCTGGGTCAGCAACTTTTCACCGATTTTCAAGCCAGGTGCAGAAGTTCGTTTCGAATATGAGGATCCAAAACCTGAAGAACTTACCGTTCAACAGAAAAATTATCTGAAGGACTATGCAAATTCTGTTGAAACAACTATTTACAGCTACCACTTCAGAGATCCGCTAACAGGATATAAAGCCTGGCTCGATGTAAATTCCTTTGTGGATTATTTTATACTTGAGGAGGTTGCCAGGAATGTTGATGCATATAAAAAAAGCAGATTCTATTATAAAAACAAGAACAGCAACGGAGGTCTTTTACATGCAGGTCCGGTGTGGGATTTCGACTGGGCCTTTAAAAACCTTACCGAGAATTGTGTGAATTTTAATCAGACTGATGGTTCAGGTTGGGCGTACCTCATAAATCAGTGTGATGCATGGCCCATACCTCCAACATGGGAAGTGCGTTTACTGCAGGATGATGATTTTGCCGACAGGATCCACGAAAGATATTTCGCATTGCGCAAAACAATTCTAAGCCAGGAGAGTATTGACCATACAATCGATTCCGTTGCAAATCTGCTTGATGAAGCTCAGCAAAGGCACTACCAGAAATGGCAGATACTGGGAATCAATGTCGGAACTCCGGAGCCCGACTCACAACCATTAACATTCAGCGGAGAAATAGACAAATTTAGAGGGTGGATCAGTACGCGTCTTGCCTGGCTTGATAAAAATATGATCGGAGCAGGTACGGCTATCGACGGAAATTATACCAGTGAACCTTCATTATGCAGGATCTTCCCGAATCCGGTCAGTGGCATTCTATATATAGAATCAAATAAGGAGATGAATAACATTTCACTCTATTCTCTCAATGGTGTTCCTGTTGAGAAGATGACTGATTGTTGTTCATATACCCTCAGTATAAATGTTACTCATCTTAAACCCGGCATATATATGCTTCGAATAATATTTACAAACGGGGAAATAGTCACCTCTACTGTAATAAAGAGATGATGACAGGGCTAATAACTGGCATATTTCTTACCTTAGATAAAATTTTTAGAATAATACCTTATGAAAAGAACTACCATTTCATCGCTTCTTACGGTTGTAGCAATACTTTGTATCAACAGCGCATTGCTGGCACAGGTGTCACCACGATCGAGAGAGTCCTTTAATCAGGGCTGGAAATTCATCAAATATTATAATGCTCACGACGAAACAGCCATTACCGATAAAGAACCTGAAAATCTTCAGCTACCTTCAATTGATGACAGTAACTGGAGAACTCTGGATCTGCCTCACGACTGGGCTATTGAGGGGCCATTCAGCGATACGCTGGAGAATAACACCGGACTACTGCCCTGGAAGGGTATCGGCTGGTACAGGAAACACTTTATTGTAAGTGATAATGACAAGGATAAACGGATCTATATAGATTTTGACGGAGCAATGGCATATGCTCAGGTGTGGCTGAACGGGAAATATGTCGGAGGATGGCCTTATGGATATACATCGTTCAGACTCGATCTTACACCGTATGTTAATGTGGGGAAGGACAATATAATTGCTGTCCGTCTTGATACCAAAAACTGGGATTCACGATGGTACCCGGGAGCAGGTATCTACAGAAACGTATGGCTGGTTAAGACATCCCAGGTACATATACCATATAATGGTGTTTTTTGCACAACGCCTGATATCAAGAAAGAGAGAGGAATGTTAAGTGTGGAAGCTGAAGTGGAAAGTCATCTTAATGATAATGTGCCGGTTACTATAAAAGCCTCTGTTTATAAGCTAAATGCAAAATTTGAACCTGAAGGTGCGCCGGTTGCTGAATCGGCTGAGGTGGAGGCTTCAATACCAGGGATGAAAGAACATGACTTCAGGCTTGATATCCCGGTTAAGAATCCTGTTTTATGGGATGTTTACACGCCTGAACTCTACCGGGTTGTTGTAACTGTGCTTCAGGGAACCAAAGTATCTGACACATATGAAACTAATTTCGGTTTCAGAATATTGGACTTCACCCCTCGCAACGGATTGCTGGTGAATGGAAAAAGAGTTGAAATACGTGGTGTATGTAACCATCACGATCTTGGGGCACTGGGAGCAGCCATCAATACACGGGCATTGGAACGTCAGCTTGAAATTCTGAAAGAGATGGGCTGTAATGCAATAAGGACAAGTCACAATCCTCCTGCACCGGAACTTGTTGATCTGTGCGACAAAATGGGATTTATGATGGAGGTTGAAGCATTCGATACCTGGAGAATCGGCAAGAAAAGAAAAGATTACAACCTTCTTTTCAATGCCTGGCATGTTGAGGACCTTAAAGCTATGGTCCGTCGCGATCGCAATCATCCTTCTGTTATAATCTGGAGCATTGGCAACGAGGTTCCCGACCAGAGAAATCCATATCTCTCAAGAGAACTTAATGCCATTGTTAAATCAGAAGATAATACCCGTCCTGTTACTTCCGGTTGTAATGATGCCAACTCGGGAACAAATGGATTCCAGAAGACACTTGATCTGTTTGGTATTAACTACCATCTTAATGACTACCAGCGATTTTTTGATCTGAAAGATAATGCCCAGGAACCATTTCATTCGAGCGAATCAGCCTCTACCGTAAGTTCAAGAGGTGAATACTTCTTCCCTATCGTTACCGGGGACCTGATGAATAATCTTCCGGGAAAAGGCATCTGCCAGGTAACTTCATATGATGTTGCCTACCCAGCATGGGCCAGCACTCCTGATCAGCAATGGACCTTACTTGACAAGTTTCCTGCCGTTCTGGGTGAGTTTGTATGGACAGGATTTGACTATATCGGTGAACCTACACCATATTCAGGTGATCTGTCAGAAATGAAACCCGGGACCAGATGGTACGACCAAACTAAAAAAATGCTCGACAAACTGGGGCTTACAGAAGTCCCTTCGCGCAGCAGCTATTTCGGGATTCTTGATCTTGCAGGATTTAAAAAAGATCGTTTCTACCTCTACCAATCGAGATGGAGACCAGATCTGCCAATGGCTCATATATTGCCACACTGGAACTGGCCGGAGAGAAAAGGGCTGGTAACACCTGTATTTGTCTATACATCAGGCGATGAATCTGAACTATTCCTGAACGGGAAATCGCTTGGCAGGAAGAAAAAGGGTGAGTATGAGTACCGCCTGCGATGGGACGATGTTGTTTATCAGCCCGGAGAATTGAAAGTTATAGCCTATAAGAATGGTGAAAAATGGGCTGAAGATGTAATGCGGACAACAGGGAAAGCTTCTTCTTTGTCGATGTCGGCAGACAGATCAGCTGTACAATCTGATGGTACTGACCTTATTTATATCACTGTTAAGATTGAAGATAAGGAAAAGTTACTTGTGCCCAGAACCAATAATACTATTAGTTTCAGTATTGATGGTCCCGGAAGAATAGTAGCTACAGATAATGGTGATGCAACAAGCCATGAATCATTTCAAGCCCATTCCAGAAAAGCATTTAATGGCATGTGTCTTGTAATAGTAGCTGCTGAGAAAGGTTTATCAGGATCATTTACAGTTAAAGCAGTATCAAAAGGATTAACAAGTGCTTCTGCCACCATAAACATATCAAAATAAATATTGTTATAGATAAGTCTGTAGGGACGTTGCCTGCAACGTCCCTATATAGTTATATGGAAAAGAAAAGAATAATTATCATTGGAGGAGGATTTGGTGGTCTGCAGCTTGCCCGGAGGCTTAGAAAATCTGATTACTCTATTCTGCTTTTCGACAAGCAGAATCATCACCAGTTTCAGCCATTGTTCTACCAGGTTGCAAGTTCGCGACTTGAACCATCTACAGTTTCATTCCCTTTCAGAAAAATATTTCAAAAGTTTAAAAACCTCGATTATCACCTTGCTGAAGTTACCAGGATCAATCCTGAAAAAAATGAAATAACCACCTCTATTGGCAATTTCAGTTATGACTACCTTATAATAGCAACAGGTTGCAAAACAAACTATTTCGGGAATGAAAATATTATGAAAAGGTCGCTTCCCATGAAGACAACAGCTGAAGCAATTGAAATAAGGAACCGGATTCTGCTGGGATTTGAAAAAATTATTTCTGTTTCAGGTGAAGAAAAAGAATCTCTCCTTAATATTGTTATTGTGGGAGCCGGGGCAACCGGGGTGGAACTGGCCGGCGCGTTTGCCGAAATGAAAAGTATTACTTTGCCCAAAGATTATCCTCACAACGATTTTTCTTCTCTTAAGATAATACTCCTTGAAGGTAGTGCCCATACTCTCAATAATATGAGTGATTCATCCAGGGCTGCTTCAATGAAATACCTTAAGGAGCTTGGAGTTACTGTAATGACTAAGGTTTTTGTCACCGGTTATGACGGGAAAGTAGTTAAACTGAACAATGGAGAAGAAATAAAAAGCAGAAATGTCATCTGGGCAGCCGGTGTCACCGGCAACTTAATTGATGGCATGGAAAAGACAGTAATAACAAAATCAAATCGGTATATCGTTGACCGGATTAACAAGGTATCCGGAACTAAAAATATATTTGCAATAGGTGATATAGCTATTATGGAAACACCTCTTTATCCAGGGGGTCATCCCCAGGTTGCCAATGTTGCAATAAACCAGGGCAGGAACCTGGCTCGTAATCTTATGGCTTTAGAGAAGGGAAAACCTGTCAGAGAGTATGAATATAAAGACAGAGGGTCTATGGCAACAATAGGCAAACGCCGTGCTGTAGTTGATCTGCCTTTCATAAAGTTCAAGGGTTACTTTGCATGGTTTATCTGGATGTTTCTCCATCTGATGCTTATCCTTAGTGTTAAGAATAAACTGATGATCTTCATAAACTGGGCATGGTACTACCTGACGAGGGATTCATCACTCAGACTTATTATAGATCCTTCGCGACATATGGATGATGCTGAATTATGATGGATTATAGAACATTATGCAGGGACGTTGCATGCAACGTCCCTACAATTTTTTTGTATAAAACAATTTATCGTCGCCCATGGCATAAAAATCCTTTAATCTGGCCTCAAGCATAAATTTATTACTATCATAAAAAGCCCTTGTTGGGGCATAATGAGGAAGTCCGGAGGTTTCTGCAATAATGATGCTGCATCCCATTTTCTTAGCCTCATTGCATGTCTCTTCAAGGAGCTTTTTGCCAATACCTTTTCCCCTGTAATCGTTATGTGTCACTATCCAGTACAGGTCAAAAGATGTCTTTGACATTGTTATGGGACCAAAGCATGAATAGGCGACTGTTATGCCATCAACTTCAGCGAATACAAAATAATATCCAGTAGATTCTCCCTGGCTCAGACGTTCTGTTACCAGTTCAACTGCAATTTCCACCTCGTGGTCATAGAAGAATTTTGTCGATTCCACTATTTCCATTACACGGTTTATATCGCGTTTTTCCGGCATTGTTCTGAATGTGATATTCATGATATTAT
>CAYUQR010000047.1:16628-27554 GCA_964446825.1 uncultured Rikenellaceae bacterium | reverse complement strand
CTTCATGGTAGTAATTATTAAATTGATAACTGTTTTTATATGCATGACGCAGATGTAACCAAATCATTACAGGAAAAATGAGAAAAACATGTTCAGATATTCTCCCCCGTTGGGGGAGATGTCGCGAAGCGACAGAGGGGGTGTACCTTCTCGAAACAGAATGACTTTAGGGGAGATATCAGCGCAGCTGACAGAGGGCTTAAACTCATTAGATGCTGTGGAAGGGAAACTATATGGGAGATTCAGGCTCTTTTGACATCTCGTAGTAATAAGCCCAGTCAACAAGGACAGGGAAGATTCTCTGGAAAAGGGCTGTTAGTTTACCAT
Source organism: uncultured Rikenellaceae bacterium (assembly GCA_964446825.1). Classification (GTDB taxonomy): domain Bacteria; phylum Bacteroidota; class Bacteroidia; order Bacteroidales; family VadinHA17; genus LD21. The sequence continues at coordinate 27,227 of CAYUQR010000047.1, read as the reverse complement.
CAATTGTAACAAGCTTATTTCTCTTTTTCTTCCGGATGCCTTTTAAGACCCATTTTGCAACATATTCAGGAGGCATAAGTTTGTGTTCATTCCTTGGAGATTCTCCCTGTTCATCACCATTGGCAGTCAGGGCATGCTTTCTGATTTCTGTGGTTGTAAAGCCAGGGGCTATTATCATAACATGTAAACCCTTTTTAAGGTTCTCAATCCTGATCGTCTCAAGAAAACCATGGATAGCAAATTTTGAAGCGGAATATCCTGTTCGTCCCGGCAACCCATGAAAACCTGCTACCGAGGAAACGGCAACAAGAGAGCCTTTCTGTTCAAGAATATATGGAAGAGCGTACTTTGTACAATATACAGTTCCCCAGAAATTTACTTCCATCAAACGGCGAAGAACTGCGAGATCAACATCGATGAAAGAAGCCCTCATGGATATGCCTGCATTATTTATCAGGATATTAATTTTTCCATACTTTTCAACCGTTTTTTCAATAAGTCGCTTACAATCTGATTCAATTGTTACATCAGTTTTAACAAATATAGCCTCGTGATTTTCCGCTTTCAATTCTTTTACTATATCTGAAAGTCGTATTTCAGATCTGGCTGCAAGCACTACCTTGCTCCCATTTCTTGCAAATTCCCGTGCTATTGATTCACCAATACCGTAAGAAGCTCCGGTGACTATGACGACCTTGCCCTTAAATATTTCTTTCATGAGTTACATCTTTTCTCATTACATGAGCCCCTAATGTAACCAAATTTTGTGTAAAGCCGGGATAAAATTTAATGTTTATTAAAATATTTACTCATACCTTAACGCCTCCACCGGATTCCTTGTTGCCGCCTTCCAGCTTTGCCAGCTTACGGTAATTAGCGCGATTCCCAGGACCATAATCCCAGCAAGCGCAAAAATCCACCAGCTTAGTTTGGTCTTATACGCGAACCCTCCAAGCCAATTCTTCAGAAAATAAAATGCGATTGGAGTTGCAATGATATAGGCAACAGCAACCCATTTTATAAATTCACCGTTCAGCATACTCATCACATCCGATATTTTGGCGCCATTAACTTTACGGATACCTATTTCCTTTATGCGCTGTTCGGCTGCATAAGCAGCTAATCCGAACAATCCCAGACAGGCTATTAATATTCCCAATCCGGCAAAATACTTTGAAAGAACAGCCATGCGGTTTTCTGAAATATACTGAGTCTCATAAGCTGTATCAAAAAAGTGGTAATCAAACGTAAAGCCCGGATTAAACCTGGAATATAATTTCTCCAGTTCAGTCAGTACGTGCCTTTCATTGCCAGATTCAACCCGCACCATAATATCAAGCGTTTTTTCGGGGTTGAAGTATAAAATAAGCGGATTGATTTTCTGACGAAGCGACTCAAAATTGAAATTTTTAACCACTCCTATTACCTGCCTATCTGATCCCCAAAACCTGATGGTTTTGCCTATGGGATTTTGAAGTCCCATTACATCAACCGCTGCCTGATTAAGGATGACCTTTTCTTGTTCATTTCCAAAGTCAGAAGAAAAACTACGTCCCTCAGCCATTCCCATCTCCATAGTTTCAATCAGATTATAATTCACCGGAACGACTTCGAAACGGATATTTGCATCTGCCTGTTTCCCTTCCCACCCTATGTCATATGTAGTTGCACTGCTTCCGAGCATGCTGCCTCCAATACTTGAAATATTCACCACCCCATCGATTTTTTCTGCTTCAGTTAAGAAGGCATTCTCCTGTTTTGCTATTCCTCCTTCTTTGTTAAAGTAAACCAGGTTGTCCTTGTTGTAGCCAAGGTTTACATTTTGAATAAACCTTATTTGTCTTGAGACCACCAAAACCAGGCTAATCAGGATAACTGACACGACAAACTGAAAAATGACAAGACCTTTTCGTGCCCATAATTCCGAAACAGAATCAGATAGTTTCCCTTTCAGGCTCCGGAAAGTGTTAAAGCCGGAAAGATAAAGCGCCGGATACAAACTGGTTATCAATGCTATAATAAGACATGCTCCAAGACCGGTGAAAATATACGGCTGACTAAATTTCAGTTCTAAATGTTTTCCTGTAATCTGATTGAAATCCGATAAAATAAGCGAAACAAATTCGACAGACAGTATAAATGCTGTCAGCATCAGAATAACAGATTCTGCTGCAAACTGCAAAATCAGGGCAAGACGTCCGCTACCTAAAGCTTTTTTAACTCCTATTTCTTTAATTCTCCTTGCCGCCCTGGCAGTTGATAAATTCATGTAATTGATACTGGCAATAAGCAGTATAAAAAGAGCAATTAGTGTAAACAATCTCACATAACTGATTTTCCCTCCGTTCTGTACCCCGTTTATGTATTTGCCATAAAGGTACTGGTCTGAAAAAAGCACTGCAAACAAAGTGATATTTGACCCGCTTATCTTCGATTTCAAAAACCCGTCAATTTTTGAATTGAACTGCTTAATATCGACACCTTTATTCAGGACCAGATATGTACAGGGAGCATGATTGCCCCATTGTATTTTTCGTCCCACCTTTTCAGACAATTCGAGCCATGTCTCATAAGATAATACAAAATCAAACTGCATAGTGGAATTTTCGGGAATTCCTTCGAACACACCTGTGACCACTGTCAAATATTTGAAATTAAGAAGTTCCCATTCAACAGTTCTACCTATAACATCCTTAGTTGTTCCGAACAGGTTAAGAGCCAGTTTTCCAGATATAACAATAGAATTCTTAGATCTCAGTACCTCAGAGGGTTCTCCCTGTGTTAACCCAAAAGAAAAGACATTAAAGAAATCGTAATCGGCAAATTGGCCTGCTGCTTTTTCTTTTTTATTTTCAGCAGTCAGGGCAAAGTCACCCAGCAGCCCGGCCGGCATTACTGATGTTTCCATCTTCACTTCAGGCATTTCATCGACAAGCGTTCTCCCAAGCAAATCAGGGGTCCAGGCCTGTGTCATAATTCCTTCCGTCGAATGGTGATTCTCCAGCACCTGATAAAGCTGTTTGTCATTCTTATGAAATTTATCAACATTTTTTTCATCATTAACCCACAGAAAAATAAGTATTGCACAGGCAAACGCGGTCGATAACCCTATGATGTTTATTAAGAAGGTTGTTTTGTTTCGCTTAAAGTTTCTAAAAATTAACAGAAAATTATATTTAATCATAGCTATGTTGCTTTATTTCAGAAATTCAAACATCATGCCGCAACAATAAATATCTTAATTTCAGACTTTTAACAAATATTAATCTGAAAATACGTAAAACAAACATACAGTAAGTGTAAAATATTTTTACAAGGAAAATGACTATTCTGTCCGACAGCCTTGACAGGAGATCCGGGAAAAATAAACAAAAAAAGCAGCCTTATGGCTGCTTTGTGATCCAGCTGGGTCTCGAACCCAGGACCCCATCCTTAAAAGGGATGTGCTCTACCAACTGAGCTACTGAATCCTCCTTTATTTTTGCGAGTGCAAATGTATGATAAAATTAACTTAATACAAAAAAATAATCCATTTTTTCTACTGCCTGGTGGCAATATTTTTAAAAATATTTCAGATAAAAAATGACAGTTGGAAATGCCCTTAATCAGGAAAGGACAGGTATCTGCCTGTTAATGGATTCCTCGAGTGAAATTAGTGTTTCAGTCCTGGTTATACCTTCAATATTTTGTATGGTATCGGTAAGTATCATCCTCAGATGCTCATTATCGCGCGTATATACCTTTATAAAAAGCGAATAATTCCCGGTAGTATAATGGCATTCAATTATTTCAGGGATATCCCTGAATTTATCAATTACATCCCTGAAATGGCCCGGATGATCAAGGAAAATCCCGATATAGGCACATGTTTTAAACCCTACCATCACAGGATCTACTTTAAATTCTGATCCTCTGATTACACCAATCCGGATAAGTCTCTGCACACGCTGATGAATAGCTGCACCCGAAACACCACACTCCCTTGCGACTTCAAGATATGGGATCCTGGCATTTTTTGTAATGATATCAAGTATCTTTCTATCAAGAATATCAATTTGTAAACCTTCTGACATTTTTATAATAGTTTTTTAAAAGATTGAAACAATAAGCACTAAAATAATTGCAAATTTAAAGGAAAAAAGATATAACGGAATAATAAATTAAAATTGTTTTAGAAATAAAATTAGTTTGTTCTGCATAACTGTTCATTTCTTATGAATTGACTTAATTAATTAACCCGATAATTTCATTTATATCTGAAAATCCCTTCCGGATCATGTAATTCTCAATACCTTCAAGTATTTTAACAGATGCCTGAGGGTCAATAAAAGAAGCGGTGCCGATTTGAACGGCACTTGCACCGGCAAGCAGAAACTCAATGGCATCAGAAGAAGTCATTATTCCGCCTATTCCGATTACCGGTATCTTAACTGCCCTGGCTACCTGCCAGACCATCCTTAAAGCTATTGGTTTAATGGCCGGTCCGGAAAGACCACCGGTAATTGTAGAAAGGGATGGTTTCATCTTTTCAACATCCAATGCCATCCCAAGAAGAGTATTGATCAACGAAACTGAATCTGCTCCCTCCTCCTCGACAACTTTAGCAAAAGCCACAATATCTGTAACATTTGGAGACAATTTTACAATAAGCTTTTTAGAATATACTGCCCTGACTCCTCTTGTTACTTCACGGGCCGAGTCGAGATTTGTTCCGAAGGCCATTCCACCCATCTTAACGTTGGGGCAGGAAATATTAAGCTCAATAGCCGGAATCTTATCAAGATGATTAATCCTCTCAGCCAGACTGATATAATCCTCAATATAGCTACCGTTAACGTTCACGATTACATTAGTATCGTAACTTTTAATACGCGGATAAATGAATCTTTCAAAATGATCAATGCCTTTATTCTGTAATCCGACAGCATTAAGCATACCTGAAGGTGTTTCTGCCATCCTGGGATAAGGATTTCCCTCCCTTGGCTCCATGGTAGTCCCTTTTACTATAATGCCCCCAAGTCGAGAAATATCAACGAAATCCTCGAATTCAGGTCCATAGCCAAATGTACCCGAAGCAGTAAGTACAGGATTTTTAAAAAGCAAATCACCAACAGAAATTCCCAGGTTCACCATTTTAATTCTGTTATATTAAACACCGGACCATCAATGCAGGTACAAACGTTGCCTTTGACTGTATCGACAATACAGCAAAGGCATGCGCCAATTCCGCAAGCCATAAGATTTTCAAGTGATACTTCACACTCTGTACTGGTCTTTTTGCTGTAGGCAGCCACGGCTCTCATCATCGAGTCAGGACCGCAACAATAGATTCTGTCGTATTTTGAGGATGATAAAACTGAATGGCTGGTAACATAGCCTTTTTCTCCTGTTGAACCATCTTCAGTTGTAAGGAATACTTCTCCTATTTTTAAATATTCTTCATATTCGATAATACGCTCACTGTTTCTGAATCCTAAAAGGACATCAGGCAAACAACCAAAGGATTTCAAATGCTTTCCAAGAAATAACAAAGGAGCTACGCCACACCCTCCGCCTATAAGCAATATTTTTTCATTAACCGGAGGCAAGCTGAAAGTGTTACCCAGTGGGTAAATAAGATTAAGATTGTCTCCTTTTTTTAGTCTGGAAAGCGTTTCGGTGCCCTTTCCGGCAATTTGTATAAGAAGTTTAAAGGAATTGTTGCTTAAATCAACATCATGTATTGAAATTGGACGCCGGAGAAATGTTTCAGGACTGCCTTCAACTTTTACCTGGGCAAACTGACCCGGTCTTAGCTCCGGAAGTTCTTCGTCAGATGATAGTTCAATAATAAAAAGATCATTTGTAAGCCGCTTATTGCCAATAAGTTTAAGATCTTCTATGCGCTTTGCCATTTAATGCAGGTTTACCGCAAAGATAATTTTAATGAAGGATTTCCGAAAATATATTCTGAATTTAAAACTGACTTTAGTTAGGTTCCGGGATAGTATTCCTCAAAACTGTTGTCATTATAGAACCATACGATCTTCTTAACTACCGCATTTTCTATTCTTTTGTTAGGAGAAGATGTCACTTTCTGATCACTGTTTTCAGTTAAGTTCAGTCGTGTATCGGCGCTTTCCGTAATTGTTTCAATAATATTATCCCTGAATGCTTCACTTTTAATTCCCTGATCTTCAAATAAATTTTGCATTGTTGATTCATTATACATCGTTCCCTTACCAAATAATAACCAATCTGTTGACAGGAACTGGTATTTCTCAAGCATTTTAAGGACAAAATCGAGACTTGGATTATTCCTTCCGGAGAGTATGTGGGAGATACCCGACGGCTGAACGCCAATCTCTTCAGCTAACTGAGCAGAGGATTTATTTTCAGCTAAAAGAAATTCTCTTATTCTCTCATTCATAATAGAAAATATTGGTATTACAAATGTAAACATTTATAACTTTCCAATTGTAACTTTTTAAATTTACATATGTAATCGCATCAAGGATAAGTACAAATAATATATTTAATCTTTCATATATATTATTGATAATTAAAACATTATAATTGTTATTTTTTCAAGTATCACTGTATATTAGGTCTGTATTGTACTAGTATACAAATTATTATTTAAATATTCTAAATAAATTGCATTAAATATCCAGTCAATATTATTTAATATACCAATAAATACATTATATATTTGTCATAAAACACTGATATTATATTTATTATGCAGATTAAATTGCATTTAAAATAAAAATTAACTTTGTAATGTTAAATATATCATTAAATAATAACGTCTGTAACTTAATGAATGATTTATTAATGATTACAAATGTAAACCGCTTTATTCCTATACATCTGTAACGTCGTTAGTACTTTAAAGAAAGTCCTGAAAATAATATATTGCAGAAATGAGAATTTAAGGCCTGGCTGTACTAAAATCTCAAATAATCGATTCTGGGAAGGTTAAGGATGTAAAAAAATATTTTGTATTAAATGGAATTATCAGATAGATTGTATTTCTTTAAAACAAAAAACTATCCATGATAAAATCAAAATTGTCTCTCCCCCTCCATTACCAGATACTCATAGCATTAGTAGCCGGAGGATTTTTTGGCTATTTATTCCATGATAAGGTTATTTACACTAACTGGGCCGGGGAAATATTTCTCCGTTCACTGAATATGATTATTGTTCCACTAATTCTTCTTTCCATTACCACAGGTGTTGCCAGTGTCGGTTCGGGCGGCAATCTTGGCAGACTGGGACTTAAAACAATAGGATTCTACATGTTATCAACATTACTTGCTATTGTTACCGGCTTTTTCTTTGTATCTGTCTTCAAACCCGGGATAGGTGCTGATCTTGGATTTAAGATACCAGTTGAAAATATTTCTGCATTATCCGACAGCTTTGGTCAAACCCTTATAAAAATTGTTCCGACAAATATATTTGAAGCATTGATGAAGGGGCAAATGCTATCAATCATATTCTTTGCCATTCTTTTTGGATTTTTTATAACCAAGCTGAATAATAAACATCAGATTCTTCTAATGGATGTATTCAATGCCGCTCTTGATGTTATAATGAAAATCACACTTTTCATTATTAAATTCACTGCAATCGGAATATTCAGCATAACAGCCAAGGTAATAGCTCAGCAGGTTAACCTCGGTAATGATATAAGTGAGGTGATAAGCAGGCTGGGATTGTATTTTGTTACTGTATTATCTAGTCTTCTTATACACGCTTTTGTAACTCTTCCTTTATTGGTAAAAGTGCTGGGGCGTGCAAATCCCTTCAAACATTTCAAAAATATGGCAACCCCTCTCCTCACGGCTTTTTCCACATCCTCTTCAAATGCCACACTGCCACTTACAATGGAAGCTGTTGAGGATAATGACGGGGTATCAAATAAAATTGCAAGTTTCACAATTCCCCTTGGTGCCACTGTAAATATGGATGGAACGGCATTATATGAATGTGTGGCAGTTATCTTTATTGCCCAGGCATATGGGATTGACCTTACTTTTTCTCAACAGCTTATTGTTGTCTTTACCTCGCTCCTGGCGGCAATAGGATCGGCGGGGATCCCTATGGCAGGACTTGTTATGATGGCAGTTGTATTAAAGGCAGTTGGATTACCGCTTGAAGGCATAGGACTAATTCTGGCTGTAGATCGTATTCTTGACATGTTCCGGACAACTGTAAATGTATACGGTGATACATGTTGTGCCGTTATCATTGCTAAATCTGAAGGAGAGGAACTTAATATTTAATAACGCCTATAAATATAAACAGGAATCCATTGATCTTATAAAACAATAATAGCTTATAATTAGCAAGTTAACAACAAGAACCTGAACATCCTGATTCCCCTGTGGAACATTCTGAATGACCATCGGAACTTCCGCATGAAGAACATGAATGAGTTGTCCCCGCAATCTCTTCTACAGTTGCATCCCGCACATCCAGAATTTTTCCGGAGAAATAGAGGTCGACACCTGCCATAGGATGGTTAAAATCCATTTTGACATGAGTATCTGAAATTTCATTAATCACTCCATTAAGCGGGTTTCCTTCTGTGTCCATCATTGGTACTTCATTTCCTACCCTGCAGATATCTTCATTCAGTTTTCCGTCAGCCTCAAAAACAGCAATCGGTACATCAACTATCATTTCTTCCCTTCTGGCCCCATATGCCATTTCGGAATTAAGAGCAAACTTAAAAGGGTCGCCTGTATTCAATGCATTTATATTTGATTCAAAAACCGGAAGCAACCTGCCTGTACCATAGATAAATGTAAGAGGACGTGATTCATCCAGAGATTCAATAATTCGCCCGTTCAAATCACTTTCCCTGAGTTCGTAAATCAGAGAAACCATTTTATTTTTTTCAATTCTCATAACTGATTTTTTTTTCGGTGCAAATATAATTTAAAATACCACCTGATGAAAAGTAAAAGTGTGATTTATGGACAATAAGTTAAAAAGTAAAACTTACTCTGATGTCAGGATTTCCATAAATACCATAACCTGAATCATTTAAAGCCCATAAACACATAATATTAAGAGATGCTCTCCTTCCAATCTGCTGACTCAGGCCGGGTCCTGCAAGCAATGTATTAATATAGAAACGGTCAGAAGTGTAAGTGTTCTGCTCTTTCCAGAAAGCAGATTCAAGACTTAATAATTCATCTTCCACATGAATAAAAATGCCGGTATTTGACCCCATCGGAATAAATTTATTAATATTCTGAAATACAACAAATTCCATATATCCTTTACCCCCATAGATATTTGTCTGTACTCTTTGATATTTAAAGAAATGGTAATCAGGACCAATAGCAATTGCCAGTCGGGGTAATACCCACAAGCCTGCGACCGGGGCGATCTGTATATCAGTAATTGTTCCGAACTGCAGTCCTACATTTCCCCCGAAGAATAATCTCTCTTTTAAAGGTGGTGCCTCTTCCCTGGTTGATTGAGCTGAACCCACTGATAATGATGCAGTAAGAATAAGGAATACTAAAACCGGTTTTCTGATGAATTTGCTGAAAATTTCAATATTGCCTAAGCGTATCATGTTTGTTTGTTTTTACTTTTTATCTGAATGATACAAATAAACGAAAAATCTCACTGAATAATATATTCGCCACGATCTTTTCAATTATCAATCGCATATATACAACATTACAAGAATGGATCAGAGGAAAATCCATATTTCAGGGTGATGGTAAAAAAAAGCAGAAAGAGAGATCTATTTTTCAATACCGGATTCTCTCAGATATTCAAGCTCCTGTATATTCCTGCGCAACACTAAGGGAAAAATCTCTAGAAGCAAACGACTAACAATTAATTTAATATCTTAGTAAGCAAAATGTTATCGACCTGTTGAATTCATTATCACGATCATGAATATTATAGTAAACGGAGGCACAAAAGGAATTGGGAAAGAGATTGTTGAATATCTGGCGAAAGATACTGGCAATCATATCCTGGTAACCGGGAGAAATAGAAAAACACTGACAGATCTTTCTGTTCGTCATAAAAATGTTCACTTTATACGTGTTGACCTTTCAGTTTTTGACAACCAGGCTGATATGTTCGTTGAAAATGTTTCAAAGTTTTTCAGCCAGTTTGATATTCTTATAAATACAGCAGGATTGCTGGTAAATAAAGCATTTCATGACATTTCTGCGAAAGAGGCCAGACAAATGATGGAAACAAATTTTTTCGGTCCGGCTGCGGTTATCAGGGTATTAAAACCGCTAATGTCGAAGAACTCACATATTGTTAATATTGCCAGCATGGGTGGATTTCAGGGTGCCTCAAAATATCCCGGCCTTTCATACTACAGTGCCTCCAAAGCAGCCCTGGCTAATCTTACAGAGTGTCTTGCAGTGGAATTTAAGGGATCGGGTATAAAAGTTAACTGTCTGGCGCTCGGTGCAGTACAGACTGAGATGTTTGAAGAGGCATTTCCGGGCCAAAAAGCACCTGTAAGTGCAGAAGAAATGGCTGAATTTATCTCAGAATTTGCATTGAAAGGTCACAGATTCTTTAACGGGAAAATAATTCCGGTTGCAATTAACAATCCGTAAA
>CAYUQR010000047.1:0-16528 GCA_964446825.1 uncultured Rikenellaceae bacterium | reverse complement strand
GGTCACAGATTCTTTAACGGGAAAATAATTCCGGTTGCAATTAACAATCCGTAAAATCTACTATTCGATACAACCCCCTCGCCCTTCGGGCACTCCCCCCAGAGGGGGGAGATCTACTCAGTAAGTAAGTGAAATTCAAACAGATGAGACCGAGATGTCAGCGAAGCTGACAGAGGGGGTTGTATTCTCCGAGGCCGCTGATTCTTTTATGAGATGCCGCGCAGCGGCAAAGAGGGGTGTTTTTTAGTTATATGTTTTTATCTCTATTTTACCATCCAGTGCAAGGAGACCATTAAAAGCCAGGGCTTTCATCTCATCTTCTCCGGGGTAAACAACTACTTCAGCAATATAGTTAACAAAAGATTTGATCCTTTTTATATTATCATTCTGGTAAGCCATGCCGCCTGTAAGGATTATAGCGTCTACTTTCCCTTTTAGTGCAGAAGCCATAGCTCCTATAGCCTTTCCTACCTGGTATGAAAAAGCATCTCTAATAAGGATCGCCTGGCGGTCGCCATTATCAGCCATTCTACATACTTCAATAAAGTTATTGGTACCAAGATAGGCTACCATCCCTCCTTTTCCTGTCAACATCGATTTTATCTCGGAATAAGTAAATCTTCCACTGAAACAGAGATCCACCAGCTGTCCTGAAGGCAAGCCCCCTGAGCGTTCAGGGGAAAAAGGACCGTCGCCATTAAGAGCGTTGTTAACATCGATCACCTTCCCTTTTTCATGAGCACCAACACTTATTCCTCCGCCCATATGAGCAACAATAAGGTTCAAATCCTCATACACCTTTCCAATGGATGCAGCATATTCGCGCGAGACAGCCTTTTGATTCAGAGCGTGAAAAATTGATATTCTTTCAATCTCAGGGTGCCCTGAGACTCTGGCAATATCCTTAAGTTCATCAACTACAACGGGATCAACTATATAGGCAGTGGCATCAGGTAGAGATGATGCAATTTCATCTGAAATAAGACCACCCAGATTGCTGGCATGCTGCCCGAGATATCCTGTTTTGAGGTCCTCTTTCATCTTCTGATTTACCCTGTAAATACCTGATTCTATCGGTTTAACCAGTCCACCTCTTCCTACTACTGCCTTGATCCTCGAAAAATCAGTCTTTCGTTGCTTCAATTCATTCATAATCAGGTCCTTTCTGAAATGAAACTGATCAGTTATCTTCTTATATGGTTTTAAATCACCGGTTGTATGCTTGAGGTTTTGTTCGAAAACCAGGTTTTCTTCCTCATATAAGGAAAACTTTGTTGAGGTTGAACCAGGGTTTATTGCCAGAATAAGACGTTTTATCATCAAATGTACTTTGTTAAAGAATTACTATACTGTCTGTTAGTTAATTAAGCCATCAGGCATGATAGTGCTATACAATAATACTTGGATTTTTCACTTTCGCTTCGCGACATAACAATTACAGGTTTTTCAGTTCCTCTTATTAAACCTGCCAGTTCGCCTTTTCCGAAGAGCATTAAGCCTTTGTAGAAAGGATTGCAGGCTTCAAGCGATGGGAACAGAAGTATGTCGGCATCACCATTCACCGGTGATGTAACTCCTTTTATTTCACCGCTGCGATTGTCGCAGGCAAGGAAAATGTCAAGAGGACCATCCATAATGCAATTTTTGATCTGGCCTCTGTCAGCCATTTTGCACATTATGGCGTAATCAACGGAATTATTGAAGTGCCTGCTCATCTTTTCTGAAGCTCCAATAAGGGCTATCCTTGGCTTTTCGATACCAAACCGGCTGGCCATTTCAATAGCATAACCGGCCATAGCAATTTTCTGATCCAGATCGGGAAACGGTATAACTGCAGGATCGGTAATAAATAACAGCTTGTGATAGTCAGGGATTTCCATTGCAGCAACATAACTAAGTACGGCATTGGGGATCATTAACCCTTTTTCCTTATCCATTACAGCTTTAAGGAACCTGTCTGTACCTACAAGTCCTTTCATAACCACATCTGCATCATCACATCGTACCAATCTTACAGCTTCCTCAGATGCGTCAGTTTCATTATCTGAATCGATAATGTCAAAAAGTCTGTCATCAATACTTCCATCTTTGCAGATTTTTATGATCTCCGAAGATTTTCCTATAAGTTTGGCCTCAATAAAGCCTGTTTTAACGGCTTCATTTATAGCTCCGATAGTATTACTATCCTGTGCCCATGCCACGGCAATACGGTGCTTCTTTTTAAGCTTAAGCACCATTTCTTCCATCTGTTTCAGAGATGTAATCATAATTCTACCATTTACTGGCTGCAGCAGCTAAAAGAATACTGTCGAATTTTGCCTGCTCAGAGTCTGATCTTGATGTCAGGACTATAGGGACCATAGCCCCGAGAATAATAGAAGCTACTTTGGCTTTAGCAAAGAAAACCAGCGATTTATACAAAACATTGCCAACTTCAATGTCGGGCATCAGCAAAAGATCAGTATCGCCTGCAACCTCACTTCTGATGCCCTTATGTTTTGCGCTTTCAAGGCTTATTGCATTATCGAATGCAAGAGGGCCATCAATAATGCAATTTTTAATCTGGTCGCGCTGATTCATCTTTGAGAGAAGGGCTGCATCGAGAGTTGCCTCCATATTCTCATTGACCATCTCAACTGCGCCAAGAACAGCAACTTTCGGCATTGTATATCCAAGTCTGTTAAGGCATGTTACTGCATTATTGACTATGGCTATCTTATCCTTCAGGTTTGGAGCGATATTCATGGCTACATCTGTTACAGCTATCACTTTATGATAGGTTTCAACTTCAAAAAGTGCAAAATGAGACAGAAGGTTACCTGTTCTCAAACCCCATTCTTTATTTAGCACGCACCTGAGAAGAGTTGAAGAGCCGACCTTTCCTTTCATCAGAATATCAGCCTGCTTGCTGCTTACCATTCTGACAGCCATTTCAACTGACTTATCTATTTCAGGTTCATGGATTATTCTCAGATCGGCAATATCATAATTATTTGATGCACAAATATTCTGAATATCCTCCTTATCGCCGATAAGAATAGGTTCTATTATATTATCCTTCCAGGCTCTCACAACAGCGCCCATTGCTTGTTGATCCTGTGCGGCTGCCAATACCAGCTTCTTTCTTGGACCACCTTCAACAAGACGCTTAAGATCATTCAGGGTTTTTAATACCATCTTCTTTATTTTTATTTTAGCTATTTACCTTGAGACGATTAACAATTTCAAGTGTGTCTGAAGCTATTACAAATTCTTCGTTCGTTGGAACAACCATAACGGTCACGCGAGATTCTTTCTTACTTATGACCATTTCCTTACCCCGCACACCCTCATTTGCCTGTTTATCGAATTCCATGCCAAGAAATTCGAAATCTTTACAGATATTTTCACGTGTTACCGAACTATTTTCACCTATACCTCCTGTAAAAATAAGAAGATCAACGCCTCCCATTGCAGCAGCATACGCACCAATATACTTTTTAACACGGTATTCATACATTCTGAGAGCAAGAGATGCGCGCTCATCGCCCTCATCTGCTGCAGATTCAACTTCTCTCATATCGGAGGAAATACCTGAAATACCAAGAATTCCGCTATGTTTATTCAATAAAGTATTAAGGGAAGAATAGTCTATCTCTTCTTTTTCCATTATTAATGTCAGGGCGCCGGCATCCACATCACCTGATCTGGTTCCCATTATAAGACCCTCAACAGGTGTCAGTCCCATTGAAGTATCCATTGATTTACCGTTTTTTATTGCCGTAATTGAAGCACCATTTCCCAGATGGCAGGTAATCATTTTAAGGGCCATGTAATCGACATTCAGTATTTCACATGCACGTTTTGAGACATAGCTGTGACTAGTGCCATGAAAGCCATAACGCCTGATCCCATATTTCTTATAAAGTGAATATGGAAGAGCATACATAAATGAATAATCTGGTATCGTATGATGAAACGAGGTATCAAATACCCCAACCTGGGGAACATCAGGTAAAAGGTTTTTCATTGCATAAATACCCTTAAGGTTAGCCGGGTTATGCAATGGAGCAAGGTCAGAACAATCTTCAACTCCCTTAATCGTAACATCATCGAGAAAACAACTTCCCGTAAAGGTTTCACCCCCATGCACAAGACGGTGACCAACAGCTTCAATTTCATTAAGGTTTTTTATTACACCCCTTTTTTTACTTATCATTAAACCAAGCAGGTATTCAATACCTTTCTTATGATCAAGAATTTCTCCTTCAAGTTTAACTTTATCACCATCAAATCTTTCATTTTTCAGGAATGAGCCTTTTAATCCTATTTTTTCAACTATCCCTTTTGTCAGAACGACATTTGTAGACATATCAAAAAGCTGATATTTTATTGATGAACTACCACAATTAAGAACTAGTATTTTCATTATGAACGAGTTATTTATTTGAAGTTTTTCTGACGAAATCAAGATGTTTAATCTTCGAGAAATGAGTTTTTTGTAATTTTAGCGCCGTCTTTGTTATATTCATAAAATCCCCTGCCTGTTCTTCTTCCCCACTGATTGGCCCTTACAAGCTTTTTAAGAAGAGGTGAAGATTTATATTTCAAATCACCAAATTCATCATAAAGGTTCTCGCACCATCGCAGAACCTTATCGAGGCCTATCTTGTCGGCCATTTCAAAAGGACCAAGAGGAAGACCAAAGCCAACTTTCATAGTTAAGTCGATATCTTCCAAAGAACCAACACCTTCCATTAGTATTTCACATGCTTCGTTAATCAGTGGAACAAAAAGTCGCGTGCTGATTATGCCAGGCGACTCCTTAACCGGAACAACCTTTTTACCAATCAGATTTGCAAATTTAATGGTGTTTTCATAGGATTCCTGTGAAGTATACAGACCCTTAACAATCTCAACAACACGTGCATCGGCCTCCGGAGTCAGAAAATGAAAACTCACGCATCGGTCTTTATAGGTAAGACCGGCAGTGAGTTCAGTAATTACCTGTGTAGATGAGTTTGTAGCAATGATAGTATTTCTGTCAACATGAGTTTCAATCTTTTTTAATATAGCTTCACGGATATCATGGCTCAGTTCCCTTGCAGATGACTTGATAGCCTCTATAACAATATCACAGTTTTTAAAATCCCCATAATCCAATGTACCTTTTATACGTGCAAGGATTCCCAGCTTCTCTGAGTTTGTCATTCCCCAGCGCTCAATCATACGGTCAAGTTCCTTCGCCAGCTCCACAAATGCCTGATCGATTTTCTCCTGAGTAATATCAAGTAAAATTACATCCAATCCTTTGGAACTTACCATCCTTGCAATATTCTGGCCTACTGTGCCCGCTCCGACTATACCAACTCTTGAGAATAATGTTTTTGTTCTTGTTTCCTGCGATAACCCGTAATCCTCAAGCCGTTCTGTATTATTTTCTGCCATACTTATGATTTTTGATTCTTGCTTTTAATAGAAATGTTAAATTCTGAATTTTACTTCTTCATACCAGCAGCCTGGTTGGAAGTTATTGCTATCATACTTACAATATCGCTTACCGAGCAACCCCTTGAAAGATCATTTATCGGTGCAGCCATTCCCTGTAATATAGGTCCGATTGCTTCAGCGTGCGCTAGACGCTGAACCAGCTTGTAGGCTATATTACCCGCGTTAAGATCAGGGAAAATAAGCACATTGGCTTTACCAGCTATCGGGCTTCCCGGAGCTTTACTTTTCCCAATTGCTTCAACCAGGGCTGCATCTCCCTGAAGTTCACCATCAAGCTGAAGATCCGGTGCCATTTTTTTTGCAATTTTTGTAGCGTTGACTACCCGGTCAACCATTTCATGTTTGGCACTTCCTTTTGTTGAAAAGCTAAGCATTGCTATTCTCGGTTCCATTCCAACAATAGCTCTTGCGGTATGAGCTGATGCAATTGCTATTTCAGCAAGCTCATTTTCATTTGGATTTGGGTGAACAGCACCGTCGGCAAATAATATTACTCCATTTTCTCCAAAATTTTTATCGGGCAGGATCATTATGAAAGCTCCGGAAACAACAGTTATACCAGGTGCAGTTTTTACATAATGAAATGCAGGACGCAAAACATCGCCAGTGGCATGATCCGCTCCGGAAACCTCACCATCAGCGTCTCCATTTTTTATCATCAGAACTCCAAGGTAAAGAGGATCCTCGATCAACACTGACGCTTCCTCTCTGGTCATGCCCTTACTTTTCCTGATTTCAACCATCATATCAATATAATGATCTTTTTTCTCGTGAGATTTTGGATTAATTATTTTAGCTTTTGATATATTTTTTAGCCCAAGAACTGAAGCATGGGAATTTATCTCGGAAGGATCACCTATAAGGATTATTTGTGCCAGTTCTTCCTCAATTGCCAAATCAGCTGCTTTAATTGTCCTTTCTTCATAGCCCTCGGGAAGCACTATACGCATACTGTGTTTTTTGGCATTTTGTTTGATGCGATCTAATAATTCCATTGTGTATCAATATATTAATAAGTTCAAAATATTTTGATAAATGTACGAAAAAAAAGTTCTATTAAACAATTTTGAATAACATGATTAATATCAGTATTATTATGTCTCCAAAAAAAATTCATTGCCAGAATTCGGATTAAAATTCATTATTGAATCATTTTCCTAAATTAGCAGCTCAAAATTAATGTATAAGATGGATACTTTTGTTTCAAGATTAGATGTTCTTGCTGGTAACCTTGATGGTGATCTGAAATATGATGATATTACAAAGACAATCTATTCAACTGATGCCTCTGTATATAAAGAGGAGCCCGTAGCTGTTGTCTGGCCGAGGGGAAAATCGGACATAAAGAAGGTTATTTTGTTTGCCGGTAAGGAAAAATCGAGCATTACTGTAAGAGCAGGCGGCACTTCGCTGGCAGGTCAGGTAGTCAGTTCAGGAATTATAGTGGATATTTCGAGACATATGAACAGGATTCTCGAAATAAACAAAACAGGTATGTGGGTGAGAGTAGAACCAGGGGTTGTACTTGATGAATTAAACATGGCTCTTAAAGAGCATGGCCTGTTTTTTGGACCTGAAACATCCACTTCTAACAGATGTAACATCGGCGGAATGTTGGGAAATAATGCATGTGGCTCACATTCTGTCATATATGGTTCGACAAGAGATCATACAATAGAGTTAAACGCACTGTTAAGTGACGGATCTGAGGCACTTTTTGGTCCACTGGATAAAGAGGAGTTCCACAGAAAAACCAGTTTGAAAAATCTCGAAGGTGATATTTACCGCAACATAAGCAAAATACTCGGAGACAGTGAAAACAGTAAAAAGATATCGGAAGGATATCCTGATCCCAAGGTGGCAAGAAGAAATACCGGATATGCCCTTGACCTGCTTCTCGATTCTGAGGTTTTTGATGAGAGATCGAACAAAAAATTCAATTTCTGCAAATTAATTGCCGGATCGGAAGGAACTCTCGCTGTTGCCACGGAGATAAAACTTAATGTGGTTCCATTACCTCCCTCCAACAAAGCTCTTGTATGCATTCATCTTAAAAACAGGAACGACGCGTTCAGGGCAAACCTCATTGCATTAAAACACAAGCCGTCAGCTGTAGAGATGATGGATAACAGGATTCTGGAGCTGACAGAGGACAATATAAGCCAGAGAAACAACAGGTTTTTTCTTGACGGACATCCCGCGGCGATAGTTATTGTCGAATTTGTCAGGGAAAAGGAAGAGGAAATAGATATATCAGCAACTGAGATGATTGATGCTTTAAAGGTTGCCGGATACGGATACGCTTTTCCTGTTATCAAAGGAAAGGACATTTCCAGGGTTTGGGATTTAAGAAAAGCAGGTTTGGGTATTCTTGCAAATATGAAAGGTGATCCAAAACCTGTAACACTTATGGAAGATACTGCTATAAACGTGGAAGCTTTACCCGATTACATCGACGACATTGAGAAAATGCTTTATAAATATGGCAAGGATTCAGTATTTCATGCACATATCGGAACAGGAGAGCTTCACATAAGACCTATTCTGAATTTAAAAGATCCTGCAGATGTAGAACTTTTCAGAACACTGGGTCTTGAAACAGCTAAGATTGTTAAGAAATACAGGGGATCAATCAGCGGAGAGCATGGCGATGGCCGGCTGAGAGGTGAATTCATTCCGATGATGCTGGGTGATCATAATTATAACCTTATCAAAGAGGTTAAGGAATGCTGGGATCCTGAATATATAATGAATCCGGGAAAGATCACCAATACTCCGCCAATGAATGCCTTTTTGAGGTACATTCCGGGTAAACCCACCAGGGATATTGAAACAATTTATGATTTTTCTTCCAGTGATGGACTAATAAGAGCCGCTGAAAGATGCAACGGATCAGGCGATTGCCGCAAGTCTGTAAAAATCGGCGGAATTATGTGTCCAAGCTTCATGGCAACCGGAGAAGAGGATAAGACAACAAGGGCCAGAGCAAATGTTATTCGCGAATTCATGGGAAAAGACGGGGATCCATGGGATCACAGGGAGATCTATGAAATACTCGATCTTTGCCTGGGATGCAAAGGGTGCAAATCAGAATGTCCTTCGAGTGTCGATATTGCTAAGATAAAATCAGAGTTTCTTCAGCATTGGTACGATAAGCATGGAATACCACTGCGGACCAGGTTAATTGCCTATATAACAGTCATTAACAAAATAGGCTCTTTCGTGCCTCCGATATTTAATTTTATCCTGAAAAACAAAACCACGTCAGGAATACTGAAGAAAATCTCAGGATTTGCTTCAGAAAGATCCATACCATTGATACATAAAACAACTCTCAGGAAATGGATCAGGAAGAACCTTTCAAAGGTCAATCCAAATAATCCTCAAAGTGAGGTTTGCCTTTTCATTGATGAGTTTACCAACTTTAACGACACAGAAACGGGAATTTCTGTAATAAAGCTGCTTACCTCATTGAATTACAAAATAGTCACAACAAACCATAAAGTCAGCGCCAGAACATTTTTGTCAAAAGGGCTGATCAGGACTGCTCAGAAGACTATTAAAAAGAATATCATTGCATTATCGGGCATTATAGATGACAACCTGCCACTTATCGGTATTGAGCCGTCTGCAATCCTTGGATTCAGGGATGAATACCCGGAGCTTGCAGGGGTTGATCTCAGGGAAAGTGCGGAAAAACTTGCCGCTAATTGTTTTATGGTCGATGAATTTATTGCGAAGGAGTACAAGTCAGGCAGAATAGATAAAAGCTTTTTCACGGAGGATAAAGCCTCTGTGCTCCTTCATGCCCACTGCCAGCAAAAAGCAATTGCTTCTTCAAAAAGTACAATCGAAATGCTATCTATACCACCGAATTACTCTGTTAAAGAGATTCCTTCAGGTTGCTGTGGTATGGCAGGCTCATTTGGATATGAAAGGGAACATTTCAATTTGTCCAATAAGATAGGAGAACTAGTTTTGTTTCCGGAAGTAAGAAGCTCCGATGAAGAGACGATCATAAGTGCTCCGGGAACCAGCTGCAGACATCATATTAAGGACGGAACAGGAAGAATCGCCTTGCATCCGGCCGTCGTGCTGTACAATGCGATGAAAAAATGAGGGGGAGAGGGGGAGAATGGGTGAATGGGTGACAAGTAAAATGAAAAAGGACATGCTTTCACATGTCCCTGGTATAATATTTAAAAGTAAGCTTTTCTATTTATTACTCTTCGAATTATAGTAATTCGTTAAGATGGAGCTAATCAGAGGCCGGTAATACAACCAGAAAAATCTTCTTGTGTCATCAGGATTATCGGGTGAATACAGAATTCCTTTAAGTTTTGCAAATCCTTCAAATCTGGAGGTCCAGTAAGGTATATTTGTATGAGTGAAATCACCTGAAAAATAAAAAATGTTGTCAGGATCAGGTAATCTTATAGCTGCAGGAAATACATTTGGCAGATTATTTTCAGCCATAAGAGTATCGCCACTGGTAGAGGTTTCTAACTTGAATCTTGAAATAACAATATCCTGAAGAGGATCAATAATATCGAACCACTGGTCGAATGCGACAGATGACGGAACACCGTATTTTTCACAATTTGATTTGTCAGTAATAATATGAGGCATTGCATTCTTCAATTCTTTACCTTCTTCAAGAACGATAATATCTTTTTCATTTAGGATTACAACTCCCGCTCTGGTAAATTTCCAGGGTTTCCTGTATTCTTTCCTGAACATGGCTGTCATCCAGACAGGGAAATCAGCAGAAGTTGTGTCGAGCGAACTGAAGTATTTTCCGGTCCATCCTGTCGATGTAATCCCCAGCCTTTGTTGTGCTCTAACAGATTCATATTGCGAAGTGGGATAGTCAAAAGTGTTATATTCCAGAATAATGAGTTTATTCCTGTCCTTCATCTCTTTAATGAAAAGGTTATCATTATTAAGTAGTCCTCCGTATATTTTCCGCGATTTCCGGCTTTTGTTTATCCCTTTGTACCAATCATTAAAAAAGACCCCATAAGTATCTGTAAAATAAACTGCATCGGTTTTTTCAGCAAGTTTAATAAGATCCTGAATGTGCAAATCATTCTTATCATATTTTTTATCGCGAAGTGGTCGCAGTGGATAGAATCCATAATAGCCTTTTCGATAAGAATAACCTGTTTTAGTCTCTTTTTTTACAAATCTGTCATTGGTTAGAATCCAGTTAAACGACTTATGGTGCTCACGTTCCAGTGTAGGTACGGTTTTATCCACTATTATAATATCCATGGGCTTCTTAGCCTGAAAAGTCCATCGTATCAGATTAATTACAGGCAGGGCAATAATTACCGCCAGAATGATAACTACAATAAGCAGAGTTTTTTTCATAACTGAATTATCTGAATGTATTCAAATACAATATCAATAAGCTGATTTTAGCCGAAAAGTAAATTTCAATTGTTAAAAGTATTAATTTATTTTTTTAAATAAAATAAATTTGAAGCAATTTAGTAAAAATTATTGAACCACAAAATGCATCAGTATCCACATGCAGAATTAAAACCTCGTATGTCAGCGCCACCTTCTTTTTTACCATTATCGAGAATCATGATAGCGTTGGTTCGGCCTATTGAAGAACGGATTTTTAATTCATAACCCATACCAGACAGGGCAGCGAAAGTCAGGCTGTCTATAGCACCATTCTCGTAACTGATCAAGTCGGGCAACCATTGATGGTGAAATCGCCCGGCATCAACTGCCTGCTGAATATCCATGCCAAAATCAATGACATTTACAATAACCTGAAACACTGTTGTGGGTATGGTTGAACCACCCGGAGATCCGACGACAAGAAAAAGTTTCCCATGTTTTTCGACAATTGCAGGTGTCATGGAACTAAGCATCTTTTTGCCCGGCTTCACCGAGTTAGCTTCCCCTCCTATAAGTCCGTACATATTCGGGAATCCAGGCTTAATAGAAAAATCATCCATTTGATTATTAAGAAGAAAACCCGCACTGTCAGCCACTATGCTGTTCCCGAATGATCCGTTCAAAGTGGTGGTTACAGCAACGGCATTTCCATTAGCATCTGCTACTGAATAATGGGTTGTCTCCTCACTTTCATATCCCGCAATCGAGCCAGGTTTAATCTCCTGCGATGATGAAGCTTTATTTTCAACGAAAGTACTCATCCTGTTGTTTAAGTACTTTCTGCTGATCAATGTTGATACAGGTATTTTTACAAAATCAGGGTCGCCCAGGTATTCAGATCTGTCGGCAAATGCTCTCCTCTCTGCTTCAGTAATTAAATGTATTGTCTGTTTTGAATTAAAACCCCATTGCCCTATTGGATAAGGTTCTGTCATCTCAAGGAGCTGTATCAGGGTTACCCCGCCGCTGGAAGGAGGAGGAACAGTAATAATATTATAACCTTTATATATTGCCGCGAGAGGAACCCTTGATTTAGATTCATAGTCTTTAAGGTCGCGAAGGGATATGATCCCATTTCCTCTTTTCATCGTTTTGATTAAAAGTCTGGCCGTTTTCCCTGAATAGAAGCCATCCCTTCCATCATCCCTAATACGCCTGAGAGTCTCTGCCAGGTCTTTTTGTACAAGAGTATCTCCCTCTTTCCATAACGAATCCCTGACAAAAGGGGTTGTGTAAGAATTTCTTTCCAAAAAAGCCTTTCTGTTGGCATTAAGATCTTCTGCCTGTTGCCTGGTAATAACAAAACCTTTTTCAGCAAGATCAATAGCGGGCTGGATCACATCTTTAAAAGGCAATAAGCCATATTTTGAGTGAGCCTTTATCATACCGTCGACAGTCCCCGGAACACCGCTTGCTTGTTGAGTATCAGTACTTAATCCCTCTGATACATTCCCCGATTTATCAAGGAACATATCTCTTGTGGAAAGTAACGGGGCTTTTTCCCTGAAATCTATCACATCAGTTTTTCCGTTACTTAACCTTATTAACATAAATCCTCCACCCCCGATATTACCTGCTTCAGGATAGCAAACCGCCAGGGCAAATCCGGTTGCAACTGCAGCATCAACCGCATTTCCTCCCATCCGAAGAACTTTTACCCCTGTCACTGAGCCCTGGATATGAGCAGAAACAACCATTCCGCTGTCGGCCTTAATTCCCATACCTTCGATAATACCGGTACTCTTTTTACCGGATATACCAGTACATCCCGGGAATATGATTATCAAGATAAAAAAAAGAAAAAATCTATTCATGTCTGAAATATAAAGTCAGGAAATAGAAACAGGTCAAAAAACTGATGCAATAATAACTAAAACCTCTGATAAAAAGTTGCATAAGGAAAATATCTGGTACAACAAAAATTGTTTTTATTACTTTTGCACAAATATTTTTACCATGCTGCCAAATCAACCACTTGCTGAAAGGCTCAGGCCAAAAAACCTTGAGGAGTTTTGCGGACAGGAGAATCTTGTAGGCAGGGATGGTGTATTGAGAAAGGTCATTGAATCGGGAAATATACCTTCATTCATTCTCTGGGGCCCCCCTGGTGTCGGAAAAACAACTCTGGCCGGTATAATTGCAAATACACTCAAAAGGCCATTTTTTTCGCTCAGTGCAGTACATTCCGGTGTTAAAGATGTAAGGGAAACCATTGAAAAAGCGAAGAAACAGCAGTTTTTTGACCATCCGAACCCTATCTTGTTTATCGATGAGATACACCGGTTTAATAAATCACAACAGGATTCACTGTTAAGTGCTGTTGAACAGGGAATAATTACGCTTATTGGAGCAACAACTGAAAATCCTTCCTTTGAGGTCATATCCCCTCTCCTTTCGCGATGCCAGGTATATATTATGAACCCATTGTCGGATGAGGAACTTTTGAGTTTGGTGAATGCCGCTTTAAAAAAAGACAGGTACCTTGCATCATTCAATATTGAAATAGAAGAGTATGAGGCTTTTATCCGTGTTTCAGGTGGCGATGCCAGGAAACTATACAACGCTCTTGAACTGGTTGTAAGTTCCGAATCTGATGAAACATCTTCAGAAAAAATAATAATTAATAATGAAAAAGTGTTAAGACATGTGCAGAAGAACCTTGCAATGTATGATAAGAACGGAGAGCAGCATTATGATATAATTTCGGCTTTTATAAAATCGTTAAGAGGAAGTGATCCCAATGCAGCTGTGTACTGGCTGGCACGAATGGTTGAAGGTGGTGAAGATCCGAAATTTATAGCCAGACGCATGCTCATTCTGGCAGCTGAAGATATAGGTATTGCCAACCCCAATGCTCTCCTTCTTGCCCAGGCCTGTTTTGAGGCAGTAAATGTAATAGGCTTGCCGGAGTCTAGGATAATACTTTCTGAGGCAGCTGTTTACCTGGCCACATCGCCGAAAAGCAATGCCTCATATATGGCAATTGAGAATGCCATTGAGGCCGTCAGGACGAATGGTGACCTCCCGGTGCCATTACATATAAGGAATGCACCTACAAGTCTGATGAAGAATCTTGGGTATGGTAAAGATTATAAGTATGCTCATAGCTATTCAGGAAATTTTGTCCGCGATAATTTTCTTCCTGATGAAATAAAAGGAACTGCTTTTTACGAACCCGGACAGAATGCAAAGGAGGAGGAGATCAGAAAAAGGCTTTCCGTTATGTGGAAAGATATATATGATTATGACAAATAATAAATATTTTTCTAAATTTGCTGAATATGTCAAAGGCTGTAAAAAATATTCCGGGTATAAAATTTATAGAATCTGGCAACTTCCTTCTTATTGCCGGTCCGTGTGTTGTTGAGAGCGAAGAAATTGTTAATGAAACTGCCAGCCACTTAAAAAATCTGAGTGAAAAATACAATATTCCATTTGTCTTTAAGTCATCCTACAGAAAAGCAAACAGGTCAAAAGGGGATTCATTTGCAGGAATTGGAGATATCAGGGCGCTAAGGATACTTGCCGAGATACGTGAGAAATATTCAATACCGGTCATTACAGATATTCATAATCCTGACGAGGCAGATATGGCTGCAGAATATGTTGATATTCTTCAGATTCCCGCCTTCTTATGCAGACAGACAGATCTTCTCGCAGCTGCTGCAAAAACAGGGAAATGGATTAATATAAAGAAAGGACAATTTCTTTCCGGGGCATCAATGAAATATGCTGTTGAAAAGGTACAGGAATCTGGTAACAACAATATCATGCTTACCGACAGAGGGAACATGTTTGGCTACCAGGATCTTGTTGTCGATTTCAGGAATATACCGATAATGCAGAAGTTAGGCGTACCTGTCATAGTGGATATCACCCATTCTCTTCAGCAACCCAACCAGGATTCGGGTGTATCAGGGGGAAGACCCGAGATGATAGAGACAATAGGGAAAGCTGCGATCAGTGTTGGCGCCGACGGTATTTTCATTGAGACTCATCCCAATCCTGCTGTGGCCAAATCAGATGGGGCAAATATGCTGATGCTTTCTGAAATGGACAAACTTCTTAACAGACTCGTTGCATTGAGAAAAACAATAAATTCCTTTTAATTTTTATAAATTTTAAAACCGATATTATGAAAAAATTCGTATCCGTTTTGGCTGGTATTATGCTGGTCACTGCAATTAATGCACAGACTCTTGACGAAATTGTAAAAAAGTACTCAGAAGCAAATAAACATGATAAAGTAGCTGCTTTATCTACTATTAAGATCACAGGAAAGATGGAGATGATGGGGATGGAACTTCCTCTTGAACTATGGATGAAGAACCCTGATAAAATCAAGACTGTGACTAATTTCAACGGGCAGGAAATGGTTTCAGCTTTCGACGGAACCAAGGGATATTCCATAAATCCCATGTCAGGTTCAGCTGATCCCGTTGAAATGACTCCCGAGCAGATCAAACAGACCCAGAACAGTAATATGTTCCAGGATTATATGGCAAATTACTTAAAAGAAGGAAAACTAACGCTTGAGGGAGAAGATAAGGTCAATGATAAGCCTGCATTCAAGATAAAAGCAAGCCTTGATAGTGGAAACAATATAGAAATGTATATTGATAAAGATTCTTATCTTCTTGTAAAAACCAGTACAACTATGAACCAGGGAGGCGTGGATGTCGTTGCTGATTCATTTATGACTGATTTTACAGACAATAACGGTGTGTTTTTACCAATGAAGACAACCACATCGGCCAACGGAATGGATTTCACAATTACCTACGACAAAGTGGAAGTAAATATCCCTATGGAAGACAGTATATTTAAATTGAAATAGTTGCATTATATCTGTGGTGTAAAGGCGCCCAAATTGGGCGCCTCCACATAAGACTCCCAGCTTGTTTACATGTAAAGACGCCCAAATTGGGCGTCTTTATAATGCAGCTGGCCTGTAAGCCGGATTCTGTACGGTTCAGCCTTCTGCGAAAGAATTTAAAACCGTTTCCCATCATTTATCTTGTCACGGTATCACTACCGTGCTCATACGACCTACCCCCCGACATCGGACGAGCAGCCCTGATCGCCGGTATACATGGTCTTTCAACCCATAAGATATACGGCTCCTGATGTTGCCATAGGAACCGGGGAGCTCTTACCTCACCTTTTCACCCTTACCCCCCTGAGCGAAGCCTAAGGGGGCGGTTATTTTCTGTTACATTACTATATCCTCACGGATATCTTCCCGTTAAGAAGTATGGTGCTCTGTGTTGCCCGGACTTTCCTTACTCCAACTGAACGGAGCACGATGGAACAGCCTGCTGCACTGCAAAGTTAATAAATTTAAGGGAATTGAGTTAAAGGGTTTTTTTATGACTATTTTTGCGGGTTAAAAAGGCTGACGACGCCAGACGCTAGACGCTAGACGTTAGACGTTAGACGCTAGACGCTAGACGCTAGACACTAGGCTCACGGCATTAGGTAAAATGCCTCCTGGTTCCCCTGGAGGGGCCAGGGGTGGGTTAAAATAAGGCTATAGGCTATAGGCTATAGGCTATAGGCTATAGGCTATAGGCTTTAGGCTTTAGGCTTTAGGCTTTAGGCTTTAGGCTTTAGGCTTTAGGCT
>CAYUQR010000046.1:0-27570 GCA_964446825.1 uncultured Rikenellaceae bacterium | reverse complement strand
TGGCTTTAGATATGGCCCTTGAATCAATGACACTTCTTCAGAATAAAAACAATATACTTCCTTTAAAGAAAGCAAATAGGAAAATAGCTGTAATTGGCCCAAATGCCAATGATAAACCCATGTTATGGGGAAATTATAACGGAACACCAGTAAGGACAATAACTATTCTTGACGGTATTACTTCTAAACTTTCGGCCGATAGGATTATATATGACAAAGGATGCGATCTGGTTGAGGATAAAGCAATCGAAAGCTATTTTTCGAAATGTTCGATTGACGGTAAAAAAGGGTTTAAAGCCACATACTGGAATAATAAGGACCTTGAGGGAAATATTGTTGTCATACAACAGATTACTGATCCGATAAAATTAACCGTAGCCGGGCAGCACGAATTTGCTCCAGGGGTTCGGCTGGAAGGCTTTTCGGCCAAATATGAAACTGAGTTCGAGGCATCTCAAAATGAGGAAATTGTATTCAAATGTGGAGCTACCGGACACTTTGAATTATTGGTTAATGGAGTATCCGTTAAAAAGTATGATAATTGGAGGACACTTCCGTCACGACAACCATTCAAGGTTGAAAGCGGTAAGAAATACAAAATTGAAATCCGCTATGCCCAGTTGAACGACTGGCAGGCAAACCTCGAGTTTAATTTCGGTAAAGAAGTAGATATAGATTATGCCGGCCTTTTAAAGAAACTTCAGGGAACTGATGTTGTAGTCTTTGTTGGAGGACTTTCGACACAGCTGGAGGGAGAAGAAATGCCCGTATCATACCCCGGTTTCAAAGGCGGTGACCGTACGGACATTGAGCTTCCTTTGGTTCAGCGTAATTGCTTAAAAGCTTTGAAACAAGCAGGCAAGAAGGTAGTTTTCGTGAATTGTTCAGGATCTGCCATTGCTTTATTACCCGAAACCGAAAGCTGCGATGCTGTTCTACAGGCCTGGTATGGAGGAGAATCTGGCGGTCAGGCTGTAGCTGATGTGCTCTTTGGCGATTTTAACCCCTCGGGTAAACTACCAGTCACTTTTTACAGGAACTCACAGCAATTACCCGATTTTGAGAATTACTCGATGAAAGGACGGACTTATCGCTATATGTCTGATCCACTCTTCCCATTTGGTTTTGGACTGAGCTATACAACTTTCTCAATCGGGAATGCCGAGATCTCGAGAAATAAGATCAGCAAGGACGGAAATGTTGAAGTTACTATTCCTGTATCAAATACAGGGAAAAGGACGGGAACAGAAATCATCCAGGTTTATGTGCACAAAGTAAATGATACAGATGGACCTCTTAAAACGTTGAAGGGATTCAAGAGGATTGAACTGGCTGCCGGAAAATCAGGTCAGGCAGTTATTAACCTGCCTTCTGCTTCATTTGAGTTCTTCGACCGGACGAGTGGAAAAATGGCTGTTACTCCCGGAGAGTATGAAATATGGTATGGGAACAGTTCAGGTGTTAAAGACCTGAAAATGGCAATGATAACTATTCAGCCATAAATGATTTTACTTCCAGATTCTCAAAATTCAACAGGATAATATAAAATAACAGTAATATTTAC
Organism: uncultured Rikenellaceae bacterium; assembly: GCA_964446825.1. Taxonomy (GTDB): domain Bacteria; phylum Bacteroidota; class Bacteroidia; order Bacteroidales; family VadinHA17; genus LD21. Next base: position 26,006 of record CAYUQR010000046.1, on the reverse strand, counting down.
TCTATATTTTAAAAAATCGTGATTGGAATTTCATGAAATATCTTTTAGTTTTTTTACTGTTTGTTCTGTCCATCTCTCTCTCTCTCTTTGCTCAGGAGCAATCTCATGATGCCAGAACTGATTATAATAAGTTATACAAATCCGTTATTGATGAATATGGATTTGATCAGGTATTGGTTAACGGCTTTCTTTATGAAGATAAATACTGGAGAAAGATTGGTCACCAATTTCTGTTGCAGGACCAATTATATAATGGCACGCTTGTCTATAGAGGGGAAGTATACAAAGGTGTTGAAATGAAGTACGATATATACGATCAACAGTTAGTACTTAGTATTACAAATAATAATTCAATAGAGCAGATTGTTCCCCATAATGATTTTATTTCGGCCTTCAGTCTTGGTGATAAATTTTTCTCGAAATATACTTTCCAGGGAGAGCCAAGATTTTACCAGGTTGTCTTTGATACGGAAAAAGTGAAATGCTTGTATTACTGGTTCAAACAAAAATATGATTCCAATAGAATAAATTTTTTGGGCTTCAATGAATTTACCGAAAGTGAGAAAGAAAATTACCTGATATTGGATGGATCATTAAAAAAATACAAAAATAACAGATCCTTCACTGAATTATTTCCGAATGAGATCAAGGCCCGGGTAAAGGAATACATTAGAAACAACCATATAAATGTTGCCAAAAGCAGTGATGAAAAAATAAAGGAATTATTAACCTATTGCAATTCTTTATTATAAACCATTAAGATTATCTGTTAGTTGCATAGTTTATTAAATGAAAAAAATCATTATCACCTGTTTGAGCCTTTGTCTTTATTTTATAGCAACAGCACAGCAGCCTGATTATAGGCTTGTAACTGGCAATTATAACAATATTCCTTTTAAAGATTTTGTAAGTGAAATTGAAACAAAAACTCCCCTGAGATTTTATTATCTTCAGGATTGGATAAAAGATGTGAGAATTACCTTTTCGGGTACTGATGTTGACCTTGCGCAAATGCTCAATGAACAGTTAAAAAAGACTGGGCTCCAACTATTCATTGAAGATAACAGCATTTACGTTTACCAGGGTATGCAAATTACAACAGAATTGCCGGCTTATAGGATATCCGAAGTTGAGAATAATGATTCTGAAGATTCGAAAAATATTACCGATTCTGAAAAGAGGTATCAGGAAGGCAAGATGATTTCACCTATTGAAGTATTGGAAATTGGCGATAAGCAAAAGACTGCCGGCTCTGCAAAATGTATTGTCACCGGAAGGATTGTTGATTTTTCAGATTCAGAGCCTCTTATAGGTGCAACAGTTTATCTTGAAGAACTTAAGAGCGGTGCAGTTACCGATCTTGAAGGCGGGTTTAAGCTGGCACTGAAACCTGGAAAATATAAGGCCAATTTCAATTACATGTCAATGAAACAGCAGGATTACTATCTTAAGGTATATTCAAGTGGCTCTATTACCATTCAAATGAAAAAAGAGCTCATTGCTTTGGATGAGGTTAAGGTTACCGCCAATCGTTTGGATCATGTAAAAGGAATGCAAATGGGTTTTGAAAGGATTTCAGTGAAATCAATAAAAGAAATTCCGGTTGCTTTCGGAGAAAAGGATGTTCTTAAAGTGGCACAAATGTTACCAGGGGTGCTGAATGTGGGTGAAGGTTCTTCAGGGTTCAATGTAAGAGGTAGTGCAGAAGATCAGAATATGTTTTATATCAATAAGATCCCCGTTTACAATACATCCCATCTATTAGGATTCTTTACCTCCTTCAATCCTGATATCATTAATGATTTCACCTTATATAAAAGTAATATTCCTGCCAGATTTGGCGGAAGGCTGTCTTCGGTGTTTGATATAACAACCCGACAGGGAAATAAGAGGAAGTTTTACGGACAGGGGGGGATAAGTCCGATAACTGCACATGCTTCCCTTGAAATCCCGGTAATAAAGGATAAAGTAGCAATAGTTACCAGTTTCCGGAGTTCCTATTCAGACTGGATACTTAAACAAATAAAGAACAAGGATATAAAGAATAGCAGCGCGTTTTTTTATGATGGCTCCTTTTCTGTAAATGCCGAAATTAATGATAAAAACCTGTTAAAGTCATTTATATATATGAGCAGAGACAAGTTCACTCTGTCATCGTTAAATGATTATAATTATTCGAACAGAGGAGCTTCATTAGCCTGGAAACACATATTTTCTTCAGTATTATCGGTTTATGTGGCGGTTATTAATAGCAGTTACTCCTTTGAAAATGTCGATAAATACAACCTGTCTACTGCATACATGCAAAAGTACAGGATAGATCACTATGAAGCCAGGACAGACTTTTCTGTGTTAAGCAAATCTGATCACAAAATTGAATTCGGAGCTAGTGAAATTTATTATGATCTGGATCGTGGCGATATTTCCCCGTACGGCGAAATATCAAACAGGGCGACTGTCAACCTTGGAAAAGAAAGAGGGCTTGAGGGGGCACTCTATATTTCCGATGAGTTTGCTTTGTTCAGTAATCTGACCGTTTCAGGAGGGATAAGATATAGTTTCTTTAGTTTATATGGTCCTGCGACAATTAACTTATATAATTCGGAAAATAACAGAACCATTGATAACATAACAGGAACTAAGATATTCCATAAAGGAGATCTGGTTAAATTTTATTCCGGTCCGGAATACAGATTTGCCCTGAATTATAAGCTAGGCAACTATAGCTCACTAAAAGCTTCATACAACAGATTGTACCAGTATGTTTTCATGTTGAGAAATACTATTGCCATTTCTCCTGATGATAAATGGAAATTATGTGATTACCACATCAAACCACCAGTTGCGGATCAGATTTCAGTAGGTCTTTTTCGGGATCTAAAGAACAGCAGCATTGAAGCTTCTTTAGAATTGTATCATAAATGGATCAACAATGAGGTTGAGTATAAAGATGGTACGGATTTTACTTCATCTTATCCCATAGAAACTGAGGTACTACAAGGAAAACAACACGTAAACGGAATAGAGTTTATGATACGTAAAAATAGCGGAAAGACCACAGGTTGGGTATCATATTGCTATTCGAGGTCTCTTGTTAAAACTGATGGCGGCCTTCCTGAGAATCAGATAAATTACGGTTTGGAATATCCTTCCAATTATGACCGGCCGCATAGTTTTAATCTGGTGTTGAATTACAGAACCACTCATCGTTTAAGTACTTCGGCAAATTTAGTGTATACAACGGGCCGCCCAATTACTGTTCCGCTATCGATTTATTATTCGGAAGGCCAGGAGGTGCTGAATTATTCAAAAAGAAATGAATACCGTATGCCTGATTATGCCAGGTTGGACCTGTCTATTAACCTTGAAGGGAACCTTATAAGGAAGAAACCTATTCATAGTAGCTGGTCGCTCAATTTATATAATGCCCTGGGACGCAAAAATGCGTATTCAGTTTATTTTGACTCCGCAAACGGTAAGGTTTACGGGCATCAACTCTCTATTTTCGGCGTTCCGATATTTACGCTTTCATGGAACTACAAATTCGGAAATTATCTGAATGATTAAAACAACCGGTTTCAAATAATGAAAAGAAACAATATGAAAAAAGTAATTGCATTAAAAAGTAATCATTTAGTCATATTCATTGTGAGCTTTACCTTGTTTGCAATGAGTTGCATCAGCCCGTTTGAGCCAAATTACAAGGGAGAGGGTAATATGCTGGTTGTTGAAGGAAGCATTATTAAAGGCCTTGAAAAGCAGGAGATTAAAATATCCAGAGCTTCATCCATCTCAAATCCTGCCAGCATACCAGTAATAAATTGCCAGGTCAAAGTCGTGGATGATTTCGGAAATGAGTTCGTTTTTTCTGAAGTATCACAAGGGAAATATGTGGCAACTATTGATGATGCACTCCTGAGCTATAATAACCAATACAAACTGTTATTCAGCACACCTTCCGGAGAAAACTACGAATCGGATTATCAGACACTTCTTAAAACTGCACCTGTAGATAGTATTTATACCATTGAAGAATTTCATTTAGATCCCAATTCCAGCAAAGATATTCAGGGTCTTCAGTTTTATGCAGATCTGAATGTTCCTGATGATGCACCTAAGTTCTATAAGTGGCAAATAGAAGAAACATCGGAGGTGCATGCCGGGTATAAGATATGCGGTATTTATGACGGAAAAACAGTAAGTTTGGCTCTTAATTCTTCGGATAGTCTTTATTATTGCTGGGCAACAAAAATTGCAGATGGTTTTTACACATCATCAACAGTTGATCTGTCACATAACATTATAAAAAAAATACCTCTGCATTTTAAGTCAAGCACTTCACATGATTTAGTAATAAAGTACTGCGCAACTGTAAAACAATTTGCATTAAACAAAGATGCATATGATTATTGGCATCAAAAGGAGATGGAATCGAAAGGAACAGGTCAGCTTTACACAACTCAGCCTAACCAGTTTAAATCGAATATATCTAATCCCGGCAATCCCGATGAGAAGGTTTTGGGCTTTTTCTGGGTTTCTTCCTGTTCCGAAAAACGCCTGTTTTTGAAAGATCCTTTTAACAAATTTGTTCAAGGGGAAGGAGTAACTTGCACTACATTATCATTATCTGCCAGTGTTGCAGGTGAAGCCCTTGAAAAAGCTCTATTGAATTTAATATTAAGATCAAAAAATGTTCCTGAACCTCCGCTTTATATTTATTCAATTTGTGGCATGTTTGGTTGTTATTATTTTGTTGACCTGACAAATGCTTGTATTGATTGCAGGAAGAATCTTAGAAGTGGTACAGGGACTACTAAAAGGCCCGATTTCTGGGAATAACATGCATTAAAACACTTTATAAATAAAATGCCAATTTAAAATAAATGACAATGAAAGAATGATGAAGAAAGTTTTTTTATTTTACGTTTTTAGCTTTCTGATTAACCATACCATCTACTGTCAGACAGCGCAATCAGGCATTACAATTTCAAAAACCTCAGCTGTATCGGGTGAAACTATCAGACTTTTCACTGATCGAAATATTTATTGCGTGAATGAGAAAATCTATTTCATAGCCGAATATTCAAGTGCAAACGAACTTGACTCTCTGGAATGGAGTAAAGTGTTATATGTTGAACTTATCAGATGGAACGGGAACAAGCTGGTACAGATGAAACTAAAGCTTACCAGACCAGGAACCTCAGGTGTCATAAATATCCCGGGCAACATACTTTCAGGTAATTATTATTTACGTGCTTATACGAAATGGATGCGGAATTTTTCAGCTAGTGATTATGCCTACCTGCTTATTAAAATTGTTAATCCCTTCCGACCCGAAACAGATGAAGGCCCATCTGAATTATCAGCTCCTCCAGCCACAGCAGAGCTTAGCCTGGCACAAAAGACTCTGATTAACGGCGTTAGATGCACTATGGGCAAAAATGAATATAAACAGAGGGAAAAAGCAGAAGTTGAGTTTCAATTAAACGATAGAAAGTTCTTTGACATTAACAGGTATTACATTTCTGTTGCAAGAGTCGGCGCTATTGATACAGCAGTTCACTTATGCAAACCTGAATCAACCTCTGAGGAAAGTGACCTCTCTTACATTGAATATTTACCGGAAATCAGAGGAATCACAATTTCAGGCAAAATTATTGACAAATCCACAAAACTCCCTCAAAAAGACATTTATGTTAGTCTTTCAGAACCTAAACATGGAGAATACTTTTCAATTTATAATACAAACGACCAGGGCAGGTTCGTCTTTTCACTTCCGTATATGCAGGGACCATACGATTTCTTTATTCAGTCGGAATACTCTGGTTCATTGTCTTCAGAAATACTAATCGACAACGGCTTTTGCAACAAGCCTGTTAAATTGACTTATGTTGCCTTCAAACTGAATGAAGAAGAAATGCACTTTATTAAAGATCTGGCAATCGATCTGCAACTTAGTGAAAGGTTTCTGTTGAATAAGGACACATTATCATATTCACAACATGCAAAAACAGAACCGCTTGCTTTTTATGGCAGCAAAAAGGTAGTTTACGTTACGGAAAAATATATTGAATTGCCTAACATTGAAGAATTCATCAGTGAGATTATTCCTGAAGCGACCATAATAAAGGAAAAAGAGAAGACTTCGCTAATAAGCATGAACAGAACATATCTTTCAAATTGTCCACCATTGATCTTTCTGGACAATGTTCATGTTAATAATGATGACCAGCTTTTAAAAATACCCTTGAACAGAATTGAAAAAGTTGAAGTAATTAACCTGGATTATGTAGTTGCAGGCATGAGATACTATGGCATTATTAGTGTTTATTCCAAAAATAGAAATTTTGCCGGACTTGATCTGAACAAAAACAGCATGTTTTTTACCTATGAGTTATTTTCTGATAGAAATACCGGATACGATTATAGTAAAAGGTCAAATGATTCAAGAATACCTGACAGAAGGAATCTTTTATACTGGAATCCGGATATTCAGTTATCTGCTGACAAAAAAACGACAATTTCATTTTATACATCAGACAGCAAAGGTGATTATGTTGTATATATCCGCGGGAAAAACAGCAAGGATAAGCATAATATATATGGCAAATGCTATTTTTCGGTCAAATGATCATTCACAAGATATGTAGGGTATCTGAACAGGTTATGAAATTCTTATCGAGACTGACTTAAATTTGTATTCTTTTAATAAAATGATCATTAATCCATGAATCAATGACACTTCTTCAGAATAAAAACAATATCTTTCCTTTAAAGAAATCAACCAGGAAAATAGATGTAATTGGCCTAAATGCCAATGATAATCATTTAGTAAACCCGCAACATTATAGATTTATGAAAATGCAAATCTCAGTACTTATAAAATAGAAACCGATCTTATGAAGAAAAAAACATTTTTAGTTGGGATGTTAATGGTGTTTTATACCGTACCTGGCATCTCGCAGCAACCTTCTCCCGTCAGAGTCGTGGAAGGATTGGTACAGGGAACGTTAGAAGATATGTTAACCGTTTACAGAGGTATCCCGTTCGCTGCGCCGCCTGTTGGTGATCTCCGGTGGCGCGCACCTCAGCCACCTGCAAAATGGGAGGGAGTGAGGCAAGCAACAAAATTTGCTCCCGGCCCGATACAAGGAGGAAATCCTCCTTCGGGAAAGAGCGAGGACTGCCTGTACCTGAACATCTGGACGCCGGCTAAATCTGAGAGCGACCGAATTCCTGTGCTTGTTTGGATCTATGGAGGAGGATTCGGTGCAGGAGCCACATCAGAAAAAAACTACAGTGGTGAGAATCTGGCCATGAAGGGTGTCGTGCTGGTCAGCATCGCATACCGCGTTGGTCAGCTTGGATTTTTGGCACACCCGGAGTTAAGCAATGAGAACCCAAATCATGTTTCGGGTAATTATGGACTTCTTGATATGATCGCGGGTCTCCAATGGGTGCAGAAAAATATCGCCGCATTTGGTGGCGACCCGAATAAGGTGACGATTTTCGGTGAATCAGCCGGGGGAATAGCTGTTAGCATGCTGTGTGCTTCGCCGCTCGCCAAAGGACTGTTCCATGGCGCTATTTCACAAAGCGGCGGTTCTTTTGGGCCTCCACGGCTTACCACCTTTCCGGGTGAGAACTTAAAACGCCTTCACGATGCGGAACATGTCGGGGAAGCTTACGCTGAAAGTGCCGGGGTTTCGTCCATCGCGGAACTACGGAAAGTAAACGTGGATAAACTCCCTTCGGGCCGTGGGATAGGTATGTCATGGCCTATCATAGATGGATGGGTGATTCCTGACGATCAATACAAGCTCTACAAAGCAGGCCATTTCAATGACACACCTATTTTGGTTGGCTACAATTCTGACGAGGGTGCGAGCTTTTCACCACCAAAAACTCCTGAAGATTACATCACAGGTGTTAAGGCACGTTATGGTAAGTTTTCCGATGATCTTATCAAAGCTTATCCTGTAAGTTTGGGCACAGTTCCAAAAACTGCCCGTGACCTGGCCCGCGATGCTGCATTTGGCTGGCATACATGGATATGGGCCAGGCTTCAGTCAAAGATGGGAAAATCAAAAGCATTCTATTACTATTTCGATCAACACCCGGAATATCCGGAAGGCTCATCCCGGGCCGGATATGGCTCACCGCATGGTCAGGATGTGGCGTACGTCTTCAAGCATCTCGATGCCTCTAATCCTCAGATAAATAAGACTGATTTGGAGATCTCGGATGCCATGGCTACATATTGGACTAATTTTGCCAGGAATGGCGATCCCAGCGGCGAAGGAGTCCCAGTATGGCCGGCATTCAGCGACGACAATCCCGTAGTGATGTACTTCAACCAGACGCCTCACACTGGACCGGTGCCCAGTGCAGAATCACTCAAGAATCTGGATGCCTATTTCTCCTGGCGGCGGACACCCGAAGGAGAAGCGTGGGCAAAATAATATATTAATATAAAATTTAAAATGTTGAATTATGAAAAAAGTAACTTCTGTTTTGGCTGCAATTTTGATTTGTGGTATTACATCAGCACAGTTTGCCGGCGCCCAGCGCGGTCAGCAAATAGAACCGCTTCCCGAAGGTTTTAAACCTGCTTCAACCAATACATTTTTATCACTATACCCGGCCGTTAATGCTCAGACACGCCAGGCCATGTTTAGGGTAGTGGCTCCTAATGCAAAGTCAGTTCAACTGCAACTGGGTGGAAATCACGAAATGCAGAAAGATGAAAAAGGCGTTTGGTGGATTACCACTGATCCACTGGTAGTTGGTTTTCACTACTATGCCATCTTAATTGATAGCGTTCCCGTTATGGACCGGGGGAGTAAAGCCTATTTTGGTAGTAACTGGGAATCTTCTGGAATTGAAGTCCCGGAGGGTCCGGAGGGGGATTATTACAGGTTTAATAAAACCATACCCCATGGACAGATTCGTTCCATTTACTATTGGTCTGATATAAATGGTCTGGAACGTCATATCAACGTTTATGTTCCTGCTGATTATGAAAAGAATAGCAACAAAAATTATCCGGTTCTATATCTTGTACACGGTTGGGGAGAAGATGAAAATGGATGGTCAGTTCAGGGACACATGGCAAATATTATGGATGGATTGATTGAATCCGGAAAAGCTGTTCCTATGATAGTAGTAATGCCCAGTGGTGATATCAAAACCAATTCTGATGTTCGTGGAGCTTCAGGCGATATAACTCAGATTTATATAAAGGACCTGATTCCGTTTATCGATAAGAACTTCCGCACAAAAACTGACAGACAGAACAGAGCTATGGCCGGTCTGTCCAGAGGTGGCATGCAGACCACAAACACCGTTTTTGCAAATATGGATAAATTTGCATGGATGGGTACTTTCAGCGGCTTTTTCTCTCGCGACAACAATTTAATTGAAACAGGCTTTAACGGTGTCTTTAAAGATGCTGCTGCTTTTGACAAACAGATTAACCTGTTGTTCATCAGCACCGGTACAGAAGAACGCAGTCCTAAGGATCAGGTTGAATCCCTCAGGACTCATGGCATCAAGCATATAGTTTTCCATGAATCCCAGGGCACAGCGCACGAATGGTTGACATGGCGCAGAGCCCTCAATGATTTTGCTCCCAGATTATTTAAATAAGAAAAATATTCTTTGTCATAAAGAATTCTTATAATATAAATGCGGAGATCCTTTTTTAAGTATTGTCGTTAGGCCAGATTTATGTATTTTGTCATATAAATTATAAGAAAATGAGAAGTTCTGTTTACACTATTGTAGTGATGACAGTTTTTACCGTATTGAGAGTATCTTTCGTAATGGCTCAGGAGAACTCAAATAAGTCTGATTATCAACAGGTGAAAACTTATGTTAACCCGGTATTGCCAGGTGACCATCCTGATCCGACTCTGTTAAAAGTGGGTGATGATTTTTATCATTGTGGCTCCAGTTTTCATTTCACCCCTTATATGCCAGTTTACCATTCCAAAGATCTGGTCCATTGGGAAGTAATTGGCAGAGTATTGCCTCCATCAAAGGCTGGCTGGGTTACTGATCGCCCTTCTGCAGGAATCTGGCAAGGGGCTATTACATATTTCTATGGGTCATACTGGATATATTTTTCAGCTAACGGACAATGGTTTTGCAAAGCAGATTCTCCTGCCGGTCCATGGGCAGATCCTGTTGAGGTAAAAACAAACCCTGTTACAGGTCCTTTGGGTTACGACAATTCCATTTTTGTTGATGATAATGGAAAACCTTATATGGTTATAAAGAACGGTCAGAAAGTTAACAGGATACAGGCTCTCGGTCGGGATGGTCAGTTAACAGGTACAGTAATAAATCTTGACTGGATAAACGCAAAGCTGCAGTACAGTTGGGCAGAAGGACCTGTGATGTGTAAACGAAACGGATACTATTTCTATTTCCCTGCCGGCGATGTATCTGGAGGTCAGTATGTTTTAAGAACAAGAGAATTAACAGCCGATTCAACAAAATGGGAAAGGCTTGGCAACTTCTTCAAACCTGTCACAGATCCTGATGTTGGCTACCGTCGTCCAAACCATATGTCGGCACCTGTTCAACTTGCTGACGGAACCTGGTGGACCATCGCACAGAGCTATGAAAAATATAATGGTGATGATTGGTCCGGCCTTGGCCGTCAAACTTCTCTCTTTCAAGTTATCTGGGAAGATGATCGTCCATGGGGACTGGCTCCTACAACACAACCGTTGGAAAAACCAAACCTTCCTCAAGCGGGTATTTTGTGGAGAAGTGTTCAAAGCGATTATTTCGACAAAGATAAGCTGGATTTAGGATGGCATTTTTTAACCAAAAAAGCTGCGGCCAGCTATTCTCTTACAGATAGAAAAGGCTGGGTGAGACTGACACCTGACAACGAGCGTGCACATCTGGTTCAGAAAGAAACAGACCACTATTACACGGTAGTAACCAGGGTTGATCTCAATGCATCAGATTCCACTACGAAAGCCGGAATTTACCTCACCAACGGTAATCAGCGGGTTATTGCCAGATTATATACCGGCTATAATGACGGTAAAAAGATCATTTTTACTTTAGGTAAAGAAACCCGTAGTATTTCGAATCAGTGGGGCAACAGCGTCTGGTTAAAACTGGAAAGAAATGAACACAGTTTAACAGGCTTCTGCAGCAGCGATGGCATTACATGGAATTCACTGGGAGATCCGATAAGTGCTGTAATTCTTGATAAGGTTCAGCCAAATTATAACTCCTGGGTAGGTACAAGTGTGGGTTTATTTGCAGAAGGCAAACCGGCTGATTTTGATTTCTTTATTTGCAAAGATGGATTCACTTCTCTTCCTGTTGCTGGTTACAGCAACTACTTTGGTGTAAAAACTATTAAAAAAGAATCAGAGAAAGTAGTAACTAACACATCACCAAATGGAGGATGGTTAATGATTTCTGGAGTTGAATTAGGTAAAGAATCTCCATCAGCAGTTGAACTGGTGGCTTCTTCAGGTGCAAAAGGGAAACTTGAAATCTGGCTGGATGATCTGAAGAATGGCAAATTGATTGCAACGATTCCTGTAAGTGCAACCGGAGGTGAAATGAACCTGAAAACTTTCTCCAAAACTGTGAAAAATGTTTCGGGACACCACGATGTATTTATTAAATTTCCAACTGGAAAAGAGGGTACTATATATATAAAATCACTAAGATTCTTAAAATAACATAATATTTATTTACTGTTAAACAAAAATTGGCAATCAATGACAGGAATAGAACATTTCCCGGAATGATTGCAGAACGCAATTTCAACATTGTACTCTTGGCCAAAAACAAAGGCACCGGAAAGGATGCAGTTGAAGAATTCGATATAGTAATAAGTTTTAAAGGAAAGAAAGTGGTAATCGGGTTATATTCATTAATTTGAACTTTCTTTCGAACAAATACTTTAAACGAAAACTATAACTATAAAATGAAAGCAAGAAGAAATAAGACTCTGTTTTTAGCAACGATACTTTGCTTTACAGGGTTTTTTATGAATGCCCAGAAGTTATATGTTGGAGCCAACTATCATCCTCATGATAATAAGCAACCTGAAAAAATAAAAAATGACATTCAGCTTATGAAAGCCGCCGGGCTTAACATTGTCCGGATGGGTCATCTGGCATGGGATAGTTATGAACCTTCGGATGGAAACTTTGATTTTAAATGGTTTGATAATGTTATGGATATGATGAACCAGGCCGGTATCAAGGTCATTCTTGATATTGCTATACGGCCAGCACCCATCTGGTTGCATCACAAGTATCCTTCAATTGATATTGTTGATGCAAACGGGGATGTTCTTTATCCTAACCATCGTTACATGGAAGATATTGGAGATCCGATGTATCAAAAGTATGCCTTACGTTACGCAGATACACTTACAAAGAGGTATGGAAAACATCCGGCTTTGCTGGCTTTTGGTATCGACAATGAATCTGGTGATGGCCGGATATCTTATTCAGAAACTGCGAGAGAAAGGTTTGTAAACTGGTTAAAGAAAAAATATTCTACAGTAGATAATTTAAACAATGCCTGGGCAACTCAACGGTGGTCGAGAAGGATTAACCAGTTTGAAGAAATTGGCTTCCCTGTAGCAACTCACCCTACCGATGTGCCTGAAAGAATGCTCGATTTCAGACGTTTTGTTTCAGATGAAATTAATCAGTTACTTTTTAAGGTCATTGACAAGGTAAATGCCAATGCGCCCAATGTATTGGTTAATACAAATGCATGGTATTACAGCCCGATGAAGTATTTTGACTATTCCCAAATAGCTTATTCCGGAAAAATGACACGCGAAGGCTGTGGTTTCTACCCGGGACTTTCATTAACAACCAATTGGGGTGTTATGAATGCTTTGTTTGGAATTTCCCGTATTCAGTTCGAAAGCACAAACCCTTTCTGGTGTACTGAATTTACAACAATGACAGCCGTTCCTAATTCCATCAGAAAATCGGCTTATGCAACATTGATGTATGGCAACCAGATGGTTTGCGGATGGACCTGGCAGAGTATGTGGGCTGGTGAGGAACAGTATCTGGAAGGAATGCTTGACTGGGATGGCGTTCCAAACCGCAAATACGATGAATACAAACAAATTGCCACAGAATTTAAAAAGATAGAAAAATACTTCCCTTACAAACCTCAGGCAGAAGTCGGGCTTGCATTTTCGTTCCCCAGCCAGATTGCAAGTGCTTATTTTCCCGAACAACATGATAACCAGCTACAAGCCTGCTTCGATATGTTTTATTGGCGCAACATGGATACACGTGTTGTAGAGATCAGCCGCAGTTCATTGAATTACAAATTATTGTTTGTTCCCGGTGTTGCCGTAATGGATGAAGCAACAGCCAGTAAAATCCGTGATTACGTGAAAAATGGAGGAACAGTTATTATGACTGATAATTCAGCTATAGTTGATACAACGGGGCAAGTTTTTGCAACTAGCCGCCCGGGCAGGTTAAGCGATGTATTTGGCATTCGGCTGGGAGGTTACGAAGAAACCGAGGCCATGAACGAAATTTCACGAAAAGGATACAAAGGCAGGAAACTTGAGGTTACCTATAAAGGGAAGGCCACTGATACAGAATCAGCAAGGTTTGATAATATTGATCTCAGAGGTGCCGAAGTTATCGGAACAATTACCAGCCTCGATAAGGATTATCCAATTATGACCTCTAATAAATACGGGAAAGGCAGGGCTATTTATGTTGGTCTGCCGGCAAAAGGAGAAATACTTGGTACTTTACTTGATGAATTGATAGTTGAACTTTCAATTAAAAAAGGTCCGCAAGTGCCAGGTGGTGTTATGGCACGCCAAATAGATAAAAACCATTTCTTATACCTGAATGTAAGCGGTGAACCAAAAGAAATTCAGATGAAAGGAAACTCACGAAGCATTCTTTTTGATAAAGATTACAGTGGTAATTTTACGATTGCACCGTTTGAACCTGAGTTTATTGAGGTTAAGTAAAAATAATTATGAAGTATAAAAGAACCTTAGATATATTAGCATCTAAATAAATAATTTGCGTGAAAAATCGATTTATAAAAATAAGTCATTTGTTGGCCCTGGTAAGTAGTTTATTACTGACTTCAGTTCATGCACAGTATGTTACAATTACAATAGATGCTGCTGTGAATAAAAAAACTGTTTCTCCATATATCTATGGGAGAAATGAAAGTTTTGATAAACCAGCTGAATTTTATAAAGATGCCGGCTTACGTTTTGCCCGCATGAATGCAGGGAATAATGCCACCAAATATAACTGGCGCAGGAAGATTACAAGTCACCCCGACTGGTATAACAATGTTTACAGTAACGATTGGGACGCAACTTCGAAAAATGTTGAGGCGAATCAACCCGATATGCAGGTGATGTGGGCGTTTCAACTGATAGGTAAAGTAGCTTCGAGCAAGGACTATAATTTCGACGACTGGAGCTTTAACAATTCGCAGTGGTGGGAGGGTGTTGGTCAAAATCTGGCCGGAGGCGGTACTCCAAATACAGCTAATCCTACAGGCAAAGCACTGGTTGAAGGTGATCCTTCAAAATACCTGATGAATTGGCCTGCTGATTCAACAGTTGAAATTTTAAACCATTGGTTTGGAGCCAATGGAATCGGATTGAACAAGAACAAATTTCTTTATTGGAGTATGGATAATGAACCGGATATATGGAATGGAACTCACGACGATGTGATGCCCACTCTCATTCCCGCTTCGGAATTTATAGACAGGTTTATAGAAGTCGCCAAAAAAGCACGCGCATTATTCTCTGAAATTAAAATCTGTGGTCCGGTTACTACCAGTGAATGGCAATGGTATAAATGGGGAGATGAAGGACTAACAATAGACGGAAAATATTATTGCTGGCTTGAATATTTTATAAAACGTCTGGCTGATGAACAAAAAGCAAGCGGTATCAGGCTGCTCGATGTAGTGGATTTGCATAATTATCCGTATGCACCCTCCGATTTGGATGCTTTGCAACTACACAGGGTGTATTACGACAAAAATTATGTATATCCCGGCGCTAATGGGGTGAAAACAATTGATGGAGGCTGGGACAATTCACAAACTAAAGAATACATTTTTCAACGTATTAACGATTGGCTTACTAAATATTTCGGTGCGAATCATGGCATCACTCTTGGTATTAGCGAATGGGGACCTTCTTCTAAAAACCCGAATGTTTGCTCTGTAGTGTATGGTTCGACGCTTGGTACATTCGCAAACAATGGTGTTGAATTGTTCTCTCCCTGGAATTGGGAAACAGGTATGTGGGAAACATTGCACTTATATAGCAGATACGCAAAAAATTATAGTGTTTCAAGTACATCTTCGCTCGAAAATATAGTTTCAGCTTATACTACTGTGAATGAATCAGCCGATTCGATGACCGTAATTATTGTGAACCGCGACATGAATACACCACGTAATGCAAACATAAATATAAATGGGTTTTCAGTAGGTATCGGAACCTATTCTGCATTAGAATTATCAAACTTGCCTGCAACTGAAACGTTCAAATCACATACCGACAATGCCTTGAAAAAGAATATTGTAACAGTTATTTCAAATTCTTTTATCATTACAGTTCCTCCACTTTCTACAACGGCTGTTATACTTGCAAAAGCTACTGCCGGAATTTCAGAATTAAAAAATGGTAATAGTGAAATAAAAATTTTTCCTGATCCGGCAAAAGACAAAATAAATGTTAGTTTGAGTCCGGCATTTGCCGGGCAAACTGAAATTGCTGTTTATGACATGATGGGTAGAAAAATTTTAAATTCGTTTGTGGATTATAACGGATATTCTCCACTTTCTTTTGACATATCTACTTTAGAAAATGGAGTTTATATTTTTTCAATCAAAAATAAACATGATACTTCAACCCAAAAGTTTTCCGTAATCAAATAACTTGTTACTATCTTAAGACTCATTAATATCAATCTATGAAGACACTATATTTTTGTTTGGCGGTACTTATTACTGCTTCTTTAAATTTCACTGTTTCTGCACAGGTTAATTCAGCCCGGAACCCCATTATTTTTGCCGATGTCCCGGATATGTCAATGGTCAGAGTGGGCGACATATATTATATGAGCAGTACCACAATGCACATGAGCCCGGGTGTACCTATAATGAAATCAAAAGACCTGGTTAACTGGAAGATAGTTAATTATGCATACGACATCCTCGACAATGTTGACGCGCTCACACTTAATAATGGGAAAGATGCTTATGGGAAAGGTACCTGGGCCAGCAGTATCCGTTACCATAATGATACCTATTACATCAGCACATTTTCGCAAACAACAGGAAAGACCTACATATTTTCAACCATGGATATCGAAAAAGGACCATGGAAAGTATCGTCTTTCAGTCCAAGTTTTCACGACAATTCATTGTTTTTTGACGATGACGGCCGCATTTATATGATTTATGGGAATATTAAACTGAGAATAGTGGAACTGAATGCTGATCTCTCTGGTCCCATGTCTGGTACAGATCAGGTTCTTATTGAGAATGTAAGTGTGCCATCACCACCTGAGAGTGGTCTTGGCGAAGGTTCTCAATTGTTTTATGTAAAGGGTAAATATTATCTTTTTAACATCACCTGGCCAAGAGGAGGAATGCGTACTGTTGTTGTTCACAGGGCTGATAAGATAAGCGGTCCATGGGAAGGAAGGCTTGCCCTGCAGGATAAGGGTGTAGCCCAGGGGGGGCTCATTGACACCCCCGATGGTAAATGGTTTGCTTATCTGTTCCGCGATTATGGTTCAGTTGGTCGGATACCTTATCTTGTACCTGTAGAATGGAAAGATGGCTGGCCTGTTATAGGTATTGACGGGAAGGTTCCGGACACACTGGATCTTCCTGCCAGCAAAGGTTTGATCCCAGGTATTATTGCTCCCGATGAATTTAATCGTAGAAATGGGGACCGTGCCCTTCCTCTTGTCTGGCAATGGAACCACAACCCCGATAATAATCTCTGGTCAGTTACAAAGCGAAAAGGTTACCTTCGGCTGACGACCGGTCGAATTGACACCGTTTTCGTAACGGCAAGAAATACACTGACACAGCGTACCTTCGGACCAGAATGCTCCGGTTCAACATCAATAGATATATCAAACATGAAGGATGGTGACTTTGCCGGACTTGCCCTTTTGCAACGGAAATATGGTCTGGTGGGAGTAAAATTCAATAATGGAACTAAATCGATTGTGATGGTAAATGCCCAATCAGGCAGGCCTGTGGAAGTTCAAAGCGTTCCTCTCGCACAAAAAACCGCTTATCTGAAAGCTGAGTGTGATTTCAGGGACAAAGCAGATGTTGCAAGTTTCTTTTACAGCCTCGATGGTAAAACATGGAAACCTATTGGGACACAGCTTAAAATGGAATATTCAATGCCTCACTTTATGGGTTATCGCTTTGGATTATTTAACTATGCTACAAAGGCTCCCGGTGGATTTGTTGATTTTGACTGGTTCCATATAGGCGATCAGATTACAAAATAGAATAAAATGGGACACGAATTATTATAAATACAGGGATGAGAAAAAAATATTTTTAAACATCATCGATTTCTACTTTCTTCTGGGTGTATACACTATTGTGTTTGGACAAGCAGTCAGGATAGAATCAATAACTTAAAAATAATTAAAATGAAAAACAAAATTGAAAACATTTATGTTTCTGCTGGAGCGCCAGGTAAAAGGAATAAATCCATAGCCAGGATATTCAAACAGTTTTCTGTAATAATTATTACAGGAGCATTGCTTATAATATTCTCAAACAAATCCTTTAGTCAAAAACTACAATTGAATGATCTGGGATATTTTGAAACTCCCGGAGTAAACGTGTTTGTCTTTAGCAATCAGTATAACGGGATGTTCAATGATGAAAAGAATGCCGGAATAGAACTTATCCATCATGGTGTCAGGACTGCAACAGGCGGAGCTGTAAGGCTACAGAATACCCCTGAACAATGGGATTTGGTGCCTGCTGTGGTTGACAGGAAAGTTAACAAGGCAACCAACACAATTAGTTTGGGATTGAGGTACAAAGATTATGATTTTGATTCAAAAATAAGTGTTACCCCAAAAGATAATGGAGTGCTTATAACTGTTATTCTTGATAAACCTCTTCCTGAAAAACTTGAAGGTCGTGCAGGTTTCAACCTCGAATTTATACCTTCTTCATATTTTAGAAAAACCTACATGGTTGATGGAAAGCCACATGAATTTCCCTTATACCCGTCGGGTTCTACTAAAATGGAACCACTGAGTAATAAAATACTTCAATATGCAGGTCATTCAACCTTTGATGACAGAGGAAGAAATGAATTTATTGTTCCGGGTCCGCTTGCAACAGGCAAAACAATTTTACTGGCACCTGAAGATCCTGAAAATTTTGTGAAGATTCAGGCACTGGACGCAGAATTGATGCTCTTTGACGGACGTAATCTGGCACAAAACGGGTGGTTTATAGTACGCAGTTTAATTCCTGCAAAAAAAACAGGGAATGTGCTGCAATGGTATCTTGAACCATATGCAATACCAAACTGGAAAAGAGTCCCTGTTATCGGGTTTTCTCAGGTCGGTTATTGTCCTGGTCAGGAAAAGGTCGCTGTTATTGAGCTTGATAAGAATGATGCTCCATTAAAAAAAGCTTCACTTTTCCAGGTCACTCCTGAGGGGAAATTTATTGAGAAATTAACTGCAGATGTGACTCAGTGGGGTAATTATTTACGATATAATTATCTTAAGTTTGATTTTACGTCTGTCAAAGATCCTGGCATTTATTTTATAAAGTACGGTGATCAATCAACCAATACTTTTGTAATTGATCCCAATGTCTATAGCGATATATGGCATCCGACATTGGATGTATACTTCCCTGTGCAGATGGATCACATGATGGTAAATGAAGCTTACAGGGTCTGGCACGGTGCTCCTTTTCTCGATGATGCGCTTCAGGCCCCTGTAAATCATAAGCATTTTGATGGTTACAGTATGGGACCGACTACCGATACTAAATATAAAGATTATGAACGCATTCCGGGATTAAATGTCGGTGGTTGGTTTGATGCTGGTGACTTTGACATTCAGACCTTATCACACGTAGGTGTTTTATTGAATTTCGTTGATACATGGGAGAAATTCAAAGTTGACCGCGATGAAACATATATTGATCAGGCAACCCGCTATGTTGATATTCATCGTCCTGACGGCAAACCCGATATTCTGCAGCAGATAGAACACGGAGCATTGAACGTTGTTGCCCAGGTTGAAAATATCGGCCATCCGGTGAGAGGAATTGTTGTTCCAAACCTTCACCAGTATCATCATCTTGGTGATGCAATTAATGAAACTGATAACCTCCCGTATAATCCTGATCTTAAACCTTATGAATCAGATGGAAAATCAAGCGGAACTATGGATGACAGATGGGCATTCACTAACAGATCTGCTTTCCTGGACTATTCAACTGCTGCTGCTTTGGCTGCAGCAAGTCGTGCACTGAAAGATTATAATAAATCTCTGGCGGACAGATGTTTAGCCGCAGCAAAGAAAATGTGGGATGAAAACCTCGAGAAGCCTCAGAATACTAATCAACCAGGAGGACAGATGTTTGTTACCGGAAGTGAAATGTCTGCAGCACTTCAACTATATATCACAACAAAAGAAGATAAATATTCAAAGCGGTTTGCCGAATTATTGTGGCCGTCACTCGACAGGTCAGTTGCCGGCAGAGGTGGTATATCAGCAGCATTGCAGGCGTTACCCTATATGGACAATGACTTTAAAACCAAATTAAGAGGTTATGTTG
Organism: uncultured Rikenellaceae bacterium; assembly: GCA_964446825.1. GTDB lineage: Bacteria > Bacteroidota > Bacteroidia > Bacteroidales > VadinHA17 > LD21. The sequence continues at coordinate 6,131 of CAYUQR010000046.1, read as the reverse complement.
TTAAGTATAAGGAAATGATCGACAGATATGGTAAAGAAAATCCTTACGGAGTTCCCATAATGTCAAGAGGATGGGGTGGAAACAGCGGTGTGATAAGCTTTGCCATCACTAATTATTATGCTAATAAATATTTTCCTGATATTGTTAGCCCGGAATATGTTTATAAAGGTCTGAATTATATCTTCGGCTGTCACCCTTATTCAAATATTTCTTTTGTTTCAGCTGTCGGAACACATTCCAAGGAAGTGGCCTATGGAAACAACAGGGCCGATTTCACGTTTATCGCCGGTGGTGTGGTTCCGGGCTTATTATTGTTCCAGCCTGATTTCCTTGAAAACAAAGAGGATTGGCCTTTCTTCTGGGGTGAAAATGAATATGTTATAAATATATGTTCAGAATATATATTTCTATCAAATGCAGTAAATGAAATGGTATCTAAATAGTTACAACAATTTAATGACAGAATTGAAACTGATCCCTGATAAGTTTTTTGAACTTTATTTATTGGATTATAGACAATTTCTGTAATAACTGAAAAAACTTATATTATGAAGAATTACATGCATATATTTTTATTTTTTGCATTAACGGTACTCTCCCTGAATTGTTTAGTTGCACAAAATCCAATTATCCGGGATCAATTTTCTGCCGATCCTTCCGCAAGAGTTTTCAACGGCAAGGTTTATTTATATCCCTCTCATGATATTCCTGCTCCTGAGGAATTTCCCCGCAAAGACTGGTTCTGCATGCAGGATTATCATGTATTCTCATCTTCAAACCTTACCGACTGGACCGATCATGGCGTTATTGTAAGTCAGAACAAAGTGAACTGGGTGGATTCAACCTCTTTCAGCATGTGGGCCCCTGATTGTATTGCCAGAAACGGAAAGTATTATTTCTATTTCCCTGCAAATGCCAGGGGTAGTTCTGGCAGAGGCTTTGGAATAGGGGTTGCTGTTGCAGACAATCCAACCGGGCCATATACACCACAACCCGAACCAATTAAAAATGTCCATGGCATTGATCCCTGTTTGTTTATCGATAAAGACGGCCAGGCATATTTATACTACTCGATGGGGAATTTATTTGTTGCAAAGTTGAAAGAGAACATGCTTGAACTTGCTTCTGATCCACAGGTGGTTAGGGATCTTCCCAGGGAAGGATTGAAGGAAGGTCCTTTCCTGTTCGAAAGGGAAGGCATATATTATATGACATACCCGCATGTACAGAATAAAATCGAAAGGCTCGAATACGCAATGGCTGATAATCCAATGGGGCCTTTTAAGGTGACAGGTGTAATAATGGACGAATCTCCAACAGGTTGTTGGACCAACCACCAGTCAGTTGTCGAATTCAATAATCAGTGGTACTTGTTTTATCATCATAATGACTTGTCACCAAAATTTGATAAGAACAGGTCTGTAAGGATAGACAGCCTCTTCTTTAACCCTGACGGTACGATAAGGAAAGTAACACCCACTTTTCGCGGTGTGGGAGTAACCAGTGCCCTGCAAAAAATTGAAATCGACCGGTATAGCCAGTTAAGCAATAAAGGAGTTTCCGTTTCTTTCCTTGATACACTCAATACATTTAATGGCTGGAAGACCATACTCGACAAACAGAATGCATGGATACAATACAATACCGTTGATTTTGGAAATAAAAAGCTTAAATCGGTACAGGTAAAAGCCTTTTCGCAAACCGGAGGTACCCTGCAAATTCGTATAGATAAAGCAGACGGCATCTTACTTGCTGAAGTAACAATACCTGAAGGTACAGGTTGGAATACAGTTGATGCACGATTGTCAAAATATCAAAAGGGTATTCATAACCTGGTTGTAGTGCTGAAAGATAATAATCCTGTTGAGGTTGACTGGATCCGGTTTAAAAATTAATTATAGATGGACCGAATAACTAACTACCAACCACCTATGAAGACTATCATAATCTTGTTAATCAGTCTGGCGTCAATTCTTAATGTTACTGCCCAGACTGAATCCCTTTTAAAGCTTTGGTACATCCATCCGGCTAAACAATGGGTCGAAGCTTTACCAATAGGAAACGGACGTTTGGGAGCCATGGTATTTGGAGATCCATATAAGGAAGTTATTCAGCTTAATGAAAACACCGTTTGGGCCGGATCGCCAAACCGTAATGATAATCCAAATGCCAAAGAGGCATTGCCCGAGGTTAGAAAATTAATTTTTGAAGGTAAATACAAGGAGGCACAGGATCTTATCAACCAGAAATTTATAAGCAAAATTTCTCAGGGGATGCCATACCAGACTGTCGGGAACCTTAAACTATTATTCCCGGGACATGAAAATTATTCCGGATACTATCGCGAACTTAATATTGAAAAAGCTATAGTAACTACCCATTATAGCCTGAACGGAGTAAATTACAAAACAATGGCATTTTCTTCATTCCCCGACCAGGTTATTATTGTAAGGATCTCCGCTGACAAACCCGGCTCAGTTAGTTTTTCTGCAACACTGGACAGGCCATCCAAAGTAACTATCTCGACTTCAGGAAATAACGAACTGGTTTTAGCGGGAAAAACAAACGATTTTGAAAATGTAAAAGGGAATGTACAGTTTGAAGCAAAAGTAAAGATCTTAACTAATGGAGGCGCAGTGTCTGCTGTTGATACGACCCTGAATGTTTCCAATGCTGATGATGCAACCATTTATATTTCAATGGCATCTAATTTTAAGAATTATAATGATATAACCGCCAATGCCGATGAAAGGGTAAACACATACCTGCAGAATGCTCTGAAAAAAAATTACGACAAGGCAGTCAGTGATCATATTGCTGATTATCAGAGCTACTTTAACAGGGTAAGCCTTGATCTTGGAGTAACCAGTTCTGTTAACAATCCTACCGATATCCGGCTTGAGCAATTCGCCAAAGGTAATGACCCACAACTGGTATCATTATACTTTCAGTTCGGCCGCTACCTGTTAATTTCTTCATCACGGCCCGGTGGCCAGCCTGCCAACCTGCAGGGTATCTGGAATGACCAGCTCACTCCGCCCTGGGATAGCAAATACACAGTAAATATAAATACCGAGATGAATTACTGGCCATCGGAAATCACCAATCTTACTGAGATGAACGAACCGCTTATACAGATGGTGCACGAACTCTCTCAGACAGGCAGAAAAACGGCAAAAGATATGTATGGTGCCAGGGGATGGGTACTGCACCACAATACAGATATCTGGCGAATCAATGGACCGGTCGACGGAGCTTTCTGGGGAATGTGGCCCATGGGTGGAGCCTGGCTTTCCCAGCATTTATTCGACAAATATGACTTCAATGGTGATAATGAGTTTCTGAAGTCAGCCTTCCCGGTTGTTAAGGAGGCTTCCATATTTTACCTCGATTTTCTGGTTGAAGAGCCTGAGCATAAGTGGCTTGTTGTCAGCCCTTCGGTATCACCTGAGAATTCTCCGTCAGTACATCCTGAATCTTCAATCTCTGCCGGTACTACTATGGACAATCAATTGGTATTTGATTTATTCACAAAAACTATAAAAGCTGCCAAAATCCTTAATACTGATAAGGAATTGATCGGGAAACTGGATGCAGCATTGAAACGTCTGCCTCCAATGCAGATAGGAAAATGGGGACAGTTGCAGGAATGGATGTATGACTGGGACAAACAGGATGACAAACACCGGCATGTTTCTCATCTATATGGCCTTTTCCCGTCCAACCAGATCTCTCCCTACAGAACACCTGAACTGTTTTCTGCAGCGAGGACATCTCTGATAGCAAGAGGAGATGAATCAACAGGATGGTCCATGGGATGGAAAGTAAACTTGTGGGCACGTCTTCTTGATGGTGATCATGCATATAAATTGATTAAAGACCAGTTAACCCCTTCAATCCAGCCCGACGGAAAACAGAGGGGGGGTACATATCCCAATCTTTTTGATGCGCACCCTCCTTTTCAGATTGATGGTAATTTCGGATGTTCTTCAGGTATCGCCGAGATGCTGTTACAGAGCCATGACGGGGCTATTCATCTGTTGCCTGCCCTTCCCGGTGCCTGGAAAAACGGCAGTGTAACAGGACTGAAAGCCAGGGGCGGTTTTGAAGTGGATATTCAATGGGAGAATGGCGAAATTTCGGCTACGAGAATAAAATCTTCACTGGGAGGAAACTGCAGGATTCGTTCCTATGTCTCGCTAAAAGGCAAAGGACTTAAGGAGGCCAATGGTCAGAACCCTAATCCGTTCTATAAAACCGCCGATCCCCTGAAACCTTTGATACATTCTGAGAAAACATTGTCCCCTTTAGCACTAAGGAAAGTTTACGAATATGATTTGTCAACCAAAAAGGGAGATATTATCGAAGTAATCAAACAATAGATTCAGACACCACTCTTTGAAAGCATAAGTTGTTAATAATAGTCAATATATTTTTTGATCTTTAACAAAATAATTGAATTGTAATTTCTAAAAACTTACTTCATGAAAACATTGTTCAGGTTAATTATTGTTTCGATTGTCATGGTTTTATCCGGATGTAACAACGAAAAACTTCCGGAAGCGAAGGTGACTATTAAGGATGGAATCATACAGGGTACCGTTGAAGACAGCGTAGCTGTCTTTCGTGGGATTCCCTTTGCTGCTCCACCGATAGGCGATCTGCGGTGGAAGGCTCCTCAGCCCGTTAAACCGTGGGAAGGGGTTCTCATAGCAGATAAATTTGCTCCCGCTCCAGTTCAGCCAAGGGTACAATGGATGGGTGATATTAACATGTCGGAAGATTGCCTTTATCTCAATGTATGGACACCTGCCGTTTCGTCGAAAGCAAAGTTGCCGGTCATGGTATGGATATACGGAGGCGGTTTTTCCAATGGTGCTACATCAGTTCCCATGTACAATGGTGAGAACATCGCTAAAAAAGGTGTTATCCTTGTAAGTGTGGCGTACCGTCTGGGTGCCCTGGGATTTCTTGCACATCCGGAATTATCGGCAGAATCGGAGAACAGAACATCGGGAAACTACGGGCTGCTTGACCAGTTAGCAGGACTTAAGTGGGTGCAGGATAATATTGAAGCGTTCGGCGGTGATCCTGCCAGGGTGACCGTTTTCGGGGAATCTGCAGGCGCTATATCAGTAAGCATGCTTTGTGCCTCGCCACTGGCAAAAGGTCTATTTGCCGGAGCCATCAGCGAGAGCGGCGGCTCATTTGCTCCTGTGAATGAAAGTAGGAGCACATCATATATTGCCTCATTGAAAGGCTCCGAACAGACCGGACTGGAATTTGCTGAAAGAATGGGCGCAAAGAACATCGCAGAACTGCGTGCGACCCCGTATGAGAAATGGCTCGACGATCCGCTGTCGCAGATGGGCGGCTTCTGGCCGACGGTTGACGGTTATGTTATTACCGGTGACCAGTACAAACTCTATAAGGAAGGAAAGTACAACGATGTGAATGTTATTATAGGAACCAATTCCGATGAAGGTTCGATGTTCGTCCGGGCTATAGATCCCAAACAGTATGCAGAGAGCATAAGATCAGGTTTTGGTCCCCTGGCAGACAGGGCACTGGAACTATACCCGGGCCACGACAGCCTGGAGGTATATCATTCCCTTTCCGACATTTTCCGTGAGACAGCCTTTGCCTGGCCATCGTATACATGGGCACGCCTGCAATCAGAAACAGGCAAATTAAAAGTATTCGTCTATTATTTTGATCAGTTCAGGCCTGTACCTCTTTTCCCCAATGGACCTGTTCAGAAAGGCGCAGCACATGCATCAGAAATGGCTTATGTCTTTGGGCACCTGAATCAAAACCCTGATGCAAAAGTGACTGATGAAGAACATGCCCTCTCTGATATTATGATAAAGTACTGGACCAATTTTGCAAAGTCAGGTGATCCCAATGGCCTTAACCTGCCCGCATGGCCTGTGTATAAGGAAGGGGAGAAGACTGTTTTGTATCTGAAAGGTGCACACCCCGGGCTCATATCAGTGCCCAACTTCGAAAAGATACAATTCATGGATGATTATTTTAAATGGCTTAGAGAAAAATCCGGCGACCGGTAAGGGGCACCCTGCAACCATAAAAATCACAAATCATAAATCACACTCCCAATCTCCCCTTCACCC
>CAYUQR010000045.1:0-27582 GCA_964446825.1 uncultured Rikenellaceae bacterium | reverse complement strand
CTGAGCCCTGAGCCCTGAGCCCTGAGCCCTGAGCCCTGAGCCCTGAGCCCTGAGCCCTGAGCCTACCGCCAGTTACCTGAAAACTATATCTTTAATTACTTCGCTGCCGGCTTTCTCATTGAGCTTTTCCCTGAGTTCCTCCCTTAGCATCAGTAATTCACTTCTGACTACAGATGAATTCAGGTGGACAAAGAGCACATGATCCTTAATATAAATTTTTGTTGTTCGCGAGCTGATTGCCTTTCCAACAACTTCTTCCCATGAATTTAAAACGCCAGCTTCATTAAGTTTTTCACCAAAATTCATTTCATTGATGTAATCCTTAATAGCTTCGGCCAATGATATTGTTTTGCTTCGCCTCATTTCATGCTGATTCTTTGACGGCAACCTCCTCCACTTTGTTATCAGTGATCCGGAAGAGTTTATAATCTGTCTTAAGTGATGATAAAATATCATGTAACCGATCCTGGTGTGTGTCAGTAATAAAAATTTGTCCGAAGCGATGGTTTCCTACAAGTCTTATTATCTGTTCAACACGCTCAGCATCAAACTTATCAAAAATATCATCGAGTAAAAGAATAGGTGCAAAGCCAGCTTTTCGTTTTATGTAATCAAATTTTGCAAGTTTAAGTGCAACAAGATAAGACTTCTGCTGGCCCTGCGACCCCAGGGACTTCACTGAATTGCCATCCATTTCAAGAAGCAGGTCATCTTTATGAATTCCTATTGTTGTATACTCGAGAATCCTGTCTTTAGTCAGCGAATTATGGAGAGCTTCCATAAAATTCCCATCTGAAAGATGTGAACGGTAGGCAAGTTTCACTTTTTCTTTTCCCGACGATATAAGAGAATAATATTCCTGAAAAACAGGAATAAGCTCATTGACAAGAACCTGTCGTTCATTAAATACATAATTTCCATACTTTGCAAGCTGCGCATCCCATATTGAAAGAACATCACCATCAAAACTTCCCGATGTCCTGAAATCCTTCAGTTGCCGGTTTCGCTGCTGAAGTGCTTTACTGTATCTCAATGCGGAATCGAGGTATTCTGCATTATACTGGCTTATTATTTTATTCAGGAACCTTCGCCTGTCTTCACTTCCTTCCGTTATTAAACCACTGTCGGCCGGTGATATCATTACCACCGGGTATCTCCCCACATGGTCAGAAAGCTTCTGGTATTCCTTGCCGTTCCTCTTGAGTTGTTTCTGTTTTTGCCTCTGGAAAGCGCAATAAATATGATCATCTTCTCCATCCCTCACGAAGGTTCCCTGGACAATAAAATAGTCCTCACCATGCCTGATACCAATACTATCGATATTATTGAAGAAACTCTTTGTAAGAGAAAGATAGTGGATGGCATCCAGAATATTTGTTTTCCCAACGCCGTTATTGCCTGTAAAACAGTTTATCCTTGGTGAAAACTCAATTTCATTAAGCTCATAATTCTTAAAGTTGGTCAGGCCAAGGTTTTTCAGATACATAGAATACAAAGTAAAAAGTCTATAGTCTAAAGTCAAAAAATGATGATATTTAACTCTCAAAGTTATGAAAAGATATGAAGTATCTGGGATATTAGACTCTTATTAAAGTTAACTCTAAGTATGATAGCAGGAGATCCCGCACTAAAGCACGGGATGAGGGATCTCCTTCGAATTAATACAACGAGCTTGAGAGAGATACCACTTACTGTTATACCTAATGAAGTCCCGATTTATCAGCACGGAATGGGAAATCTAATTATAACAAGTTAAAATAAGCTGAAAAACAATGCACTACAGAGAAAGAGTGTACTTATTTCGATATTTAAAGCACTGTATATCTGAAACATAATATTTATTTAAGTAAGGTTAATATAATCATTATACTAAATGTTTTAAAATTACCTGAAAAAAATTACTTTTGCGGTGGTAATTTTTTGAAGTTAAACAGTAAAGACCGGTATGGCTAAAAAGAAAAAGGATGTAAATCCACAGACTATTTCAAGTGTTGAGGAAACACTTACCAAAACAGAACAATTTCTGGAAGAAAATTATAAGCCACTACTGATTGTTTTAGGAGTTCTTGTGGTATTGGTAGGGTTGGTATGGCTTGGTAAACTCTATCTCAGTAAAAGAAATGACGAGGCGCAATCGCAGATTTACCAGGCAGAGAGATATCTTGAAATAGATTCTTTAAAACTTGCTCTGAATGGTGATGGCAACTATCTTGGTTTCCTCGACATAGCCAAAAACTATAAGTTCACAAACACCGGAAACCTTGCGCGCTATAGCGCAGGAATATGTTATCTTCATCTTGGCAATTACCAGGAAGCAATTGATTATCTGAATAAATATACAAAAAAGGATAAAGTAATAGGATCCCTGGCCATTGGCGCAATCGGCGATGCATATGTGGAATTGGGAAACACCGAAAAGGGGATTTCGAAGTATCTCGAAGCAGCCGATTATGCAAATAATTCATTTAATACACCTATTTTCCTTATGAAAGCCGCTGAGTTATATGAATTATCAAGCAAATATCCTGATGCTTTAAAATTGTACCAAAGAATTGAGAATGAGTACCCTGAGAGTACCGAAGGCATGACAATGGACAAATATATTGCAAGGGTTAAAATGCTTATTAAATAGCTTCAGAAACTTTGCACAAATAATCTTGCGCATCCGGCTCTTTTCATTCTCAGCCTGATGCGTTTTTTATTTTTACAGTAATAAATATGAGTACAATCAATTTATCAGACTATGATCCGGAAACTGTACCCGATGCGCGCGAGATGCGTTTTGGAGTGGTAGTTTCCGACTGGAACAGTGAAGTAACCTGGGCCCTCATGAAAGGTGCAGTAACTACTCTTAAAAAGCATGGAGCTACTGATAAAAGTATAGTGGTTAAACATGTTCCTGGAAGCTTTGAGCTTACGCTGGGCGCCCAGTTTCTTGCGGAATATGACGATCTGGATGCTGTGATCTGTCTCGGATGTGTTATCCAGGGGGAAACCCCGCATTTTACTTATATCTGTCAGAGTGTAACCCAGGGGATAACCACGCTAAATCTTGAATATAATATTCCTTTTATTTTTGGTGTCCTCACGACACTCAACCAGCAACAGGCTTTGGAAAGAGCTGGTGGCAAACACGGCAATAAAGGCGACGAGGCAGCTGTAACAGCAATAAAAATGGCTGCCCTTCAGCGCGAAATGGAAAAGTGATTTTTACCGCAGGACTTTTCTCACAAAAGCAACTGTGAAATAGGACATCATGAATACCCCCATAAAACCTTCCAGTCCTGATATAACCCTGCTTAAACCCATGGGGTAGACATCTCCATAGCCAATCGTGAAGAAAGTAATTGCGCTATGATAAAAAGACTGAAGAAAAGATGACATATGATCGGGGTTGCCTACAGATGAAATTGTCGTTCCGAGTCCGGCAATATTTATTACAAAATAGACTGAACCAAAAAAGAGCCAGAAACCAAATACACTAAAAAGGACTCTGCCAGGAGAGGTGGCATAGAGTCCTATTTTATCAAGAACGAGCCATTGAAAAGCATGAGGTACATAACTTGCATATTTGGTCATACCCCCCTTTTCCTTCTTTTCTGTCAGCCACGACTTTGCTTCATAACGTTTGAACATTACATAAGCTTTGTCTTCATCATCATACTTTCCGGTGCCGTTAAAATTCTCTTTAAGAATTCTGAACTGTTCCGATTTCTGCCTTAAAGTTGTTCCATCCTGCGCTATAATTGATTCTTTGCATTTATTATGTCTCCAGTCAATATAAAGTTTACCGATAAGCCTCATTCCGGACATATCAAATGTTTTTATTTCAACAGGAAAATCATATGGTTCAATGTCAACGATATCCCGAACAATAGTATCTGATATATCCAGGAGCGCCGCCTTTGAGAGACGCAGATCAATGTAGTGATCAAGATGACAGGACTTTAGCGAGATGTTATGAAACCTTGATGCGTAAAAACTAACATCGCCGGCACCAAAATCCGTTCTTTCAAAACTTACATCTGTGTCATCCATTTCCATAAGACTGAAATTTTTTGGACCGGAACCCATTTCAGACTTCTTAAACTGAATTTTACCCGCTTTACATGATGCACCTTCAAAACTGACCTCGCCGTTTCCAAATACGGATCGGTTAAAATTAATTCTTCCTGTTCCAAAATCGACGGTTCTGAAATCTACCCTGCTGTTGCCGAATTCAGTTCTTTCAAACATTATTTCACAATCACCAAAAACAGAGTAATGAAAATCGACTTTCCCTCCGGTTATCCTGGCAACCTTGAAATTAAATCTTCCCGAATTGAAACGGGTATTAATGAAAAGCAGCTCACCACTGTTAAACTCGGTATTGGCAAAGCTTACTTCACCATTTCCGAACTGCATATCCTGAAAATCTTTTTTACCATTATATACTATAGCATTCTTGAACAGGAAATCGCCGTCGCCAAATACAGAACCTGTAAATTCAATGTTCCCGTCGCGAAAAAGTGTGTTAGAAAAGATTACATTCCCCTTTCCAAAAACGGTACCATTAAAAAGTACTTTACCTTTTGCAAAATGGCTGCCTTCGAAATTAACATCTCCATCTGAAAATGAAGAGTGTGTAAAATCAATGCTTATCCTTGCTTCAAAAAATGCATTTTTCGCAGATAAACCTTTTATAGGGACTAATTCTTTCTTATCAATACCATTGTGCTGCCTGTATGAAGAAAGTGAGAATTCAGAGATATAAAAATTATCCAGGTTTAGAAACTGCCCCTCTTTTATCATACTGTAGATAAGGTTAATATCAATTGCGCCAAAAAGTTCGTTTCCAACTTCCCCACCATCCTCGTCAATAAATGTTACTATTGCGGTCCTGGGGCATGTTCTGCCATCATCAGCAACGAATTTGACATTTTTCAGCTCAATATGATATGTGGCATATGCTGTAACCATTTATGATGTTTTGCAAATGTGAAGCCAAGTTATAAAAAAAAATGATATTCGGATTAAATATTATCCCGATTTACCTCATGCATAGGGTTTTGTAAGGGCAATAGATACATTTTCCTCTTGTATCCCCGGTCATTATAAAAGGTTCATCATTGCCGAAGATCAACCTGACAGTCTCTTTGAGCCCCGAAAGGAATTCTTCTCTAACTGTTTTATAATTATCGACAGATAATTCGTTTTTCCTGCCAGCTTTTATTCTCAATTTATCATCCGGAGTTTCTGCTGACAATTTCTTAATCTTATAAACCGATGGCCTGACTATGGCGTCAGGCTCTTTTGCCAGATATGCTTCACAATATAAAAGTGTCTGAAGCCAGGCATCATACTCTTTCTTCCTGTCGTCTGCAAAAAGATCAGCTATGGAGTTTATTGAATCAGCAACTGAACCGGTCTTATAATCGACTATTCTGGTCGTATTACCCAAAATATCAATCCTGTCAATAATGCCTCCCGATAAGATATCATAATTCCTGTCATCCTGTGAAACCTGGAATACAAAATAAAACTTATCCTCAAGACTAAGGATTGTAAAGGCCGGCTGAGCTATATCAACCTTCAATATTTTCTCAATATATTTGAGCAATACATCCCTTATTATCAATTCATTTCCTGTTACCGGTCCTTCAGCCCCCTTCATGAACTCATCTCTTATTGCCTGGCTAATCAGTCTACTCAGCATTTTATTGTCAGCAAGCAAAGTCTTCAAAATTTCACCTGTTACTACCTGTCCCCTGTAACTTCTGTAAAGAACTTTCATAGATTCGTGAAGTATGTTTCCAAGCATGGCAGGATCTATCTCAGCCGCCACCTTATCGGGTTCCCTCAGTTTATTAATATAACGGTAATAGAATTTCATCCTGCAGTTAAGCCACGTGTTTATTGCAGACGGAGATAACAATCTCTTTTTATCGTTTCTCAGGAATTGTTCCCGCAAACTGGCAGTATGTTGTTCTGTCCTCTCTAAAACCTCGCTTACTGAATTGCTGACCCTTATTTCATAGTTTAGGTTAAGAAATTCCGGTTTAAGCTGATCATTGTAGTTCATCTGAATCAGGAATCTGCTCATCTCTCCGCTCTGTAATCCCTCGGAGTTGGAGTTATATGTAAAAGTAACATTCTCTGCCCTTTGGAGTAGCCTGTAGAAATGATAGGCAAAGATCGATTCCTGGTGATTCACCGAGGGAAGTCCGAAAGCCTCACGCAGGCTAAACGGGATGAATGATGTTCCTGAGGATATGGCCGGAAGTACACCCTCATTAACAGATAGGATGATAAGGTTTTTAAAATCAAGGGCTCTTGTTTCCAATATTCCCATTATCTGGATGCCGGATAAAGGCTCACCTGAAAATGGTACGGACTGCATTCTTAAGAGCCTGTCAAGTAGCTTAATATAAGTAGCATTGGTAAAAGCCACTTCCGGATCTCTGACAATAGCCTCTAGCCTGTTTAATGAAAGAACTATCCTGTAAATGAATTCATTAAGTATGTTTCTTTGCATCAGCCTGTCTTCACTCATTTCATTTTCTCCCTGGTTGCTGAGTGCAACGACAGAGAGGATATCCTTAAAATAGTCTGCAAGCGAGACCGGTGTTGCCGGGATTACAAAAATTTTTCCCAGGTTCTCTAACCCCGAAAATAGATCTGATGGCACCCAGAGATGGTTATTGTTTAGTATTTCCTTAATTAGTTCTTTCTCTTTTTCATTCAGAATACCCTTTATCAGGTCATGCTTCAGAATGCCTGCAACATCTTTATGACTGAAACGCAGAACGCCTTCAGACAAGGCAGCATTTTTCTGCATATCCATCAGGTGTTTTAACAGGTTATAGACTGTGGTTTGTTTAAGGGGATATCCCATGGTAATATTAATATCACCAATATTTTCAGGCAGACTCGAAAGAACGGGTATAAGCAGGTTTTCATCGGCAAGTACTACTGCAGTATGGTGAGCATTGTCAGGAGACAGTCCTTCCAGATTGCTTATCAGCTGAGGTATTAGCTTTACCTGGGCAACATCCGAGGATGTCTCGATCACCCTCCTTTTAACAACTGGTCCGCCGGTTGATAAATTGGTCCTAAAACTCCAGTCAGCCTGCATATCATTACCAAATTTCTTCAGGTTATCGTTCATAAAATAACCTGCCGAATTAAATTTGCCTTCCCCTATATAAGACTCATCATAGTCCCAGTAAAAACGGGCCATACCGGCTTTACGGAATCTGCTCATGACCCTTTTTTCACATTCATTCAGGGCATTGAAACCTATAAAATGAATTTGACTCCACCTGCTTTCAGCTGTAAAGTTCTGGCCGTCATTCTCTGCCAGATCGCGGAAGATCATCCCCTCGTAAGCCAGCCCCTTTTCCCTCAGGGCTTTCCGGAATTCTTCGTATAAAGTGTGCAATATTGACCAGATATCAATGAAACCGGTTTTTTCGCGGGTCATATTACCATGGTCAAAATTCAGCCAGAACCTTTTTATTATATCTGCCTGCTCCGTGGTGAGGCCACCAAACTCCATGTCGATATTCTTGATATCCTTTACATTTCTGAATAACAGTGATGCATCGGCAAGGTACTTATCCACATCGTCAAAATCATTCAAAAGCATATCTCCCCAAAAATAGAAATCATCGAAACTCTCATGTGCTTTTTTTACTTTCCTGTACACTTTATAAAGTTCAAAGAGCAGCATCTCATTACCCGCAACCTGCAGGGAAGAATATGACCTGAACAGCTCATTTATTGTCAATATTGATGGTGACCATATTGGCTTTTCGGTCTCGGATGCCAGGTATTTCAGAAAATACAATCCCGCTCTTCTGCTTGGAAAAACCAGGCAATGCCGGTTAAGTGTATTTCCGAATTCTTCAATTAGTGATTTTGCTATCCTTTCGAGGAAATATGTCATTTGCTTACTTTTATTAATTCATGAACTCACCCCCTCCGCCCCTTCTCTGCTACGCAAAGAGGGGGAACTTTTCATTTCTTGTTCCTTACTGTTGACTTTTGACTTAAATAGTCTACCCTGCCAGGTGTCGAGCTCTTCAAGCCGTTTCTCAATGAGAGAGACAATCTGGTCAGATCGTTTTTTTCCCCATCCTGCACCGGTCAGGTAACGTAAAGGAGCTTCTCCGGTAAACCGTTCAACAACTATTGCCGGATTAAGTCTTTCCAGGAACAGGATTATGAAATCGAGGTATTCTTCCCAAGTGAAAAGTTCAAAATCGTCTGGGTTTTCCCGGAACTCCTTTTCCATCGCCGTGCCCTTAATGATTTGAAGCTGATGAAATTTCACCGTTTTTAAAGGCAGCCTTGATATTATTCCTGCCTGGTTAAGCATCTCCTGTCGCGATTCACCTGGCAGGCCCAGAATAAAATGGGCCCCGGTATTGATACCGAGCGAAGAAGTCAACTCAACAGCCTGTATGGCTTCTTCAAAAGTATGTCCCCTGTTTATCCTTTTCAATGTTTTATTATAACACGATTCTATTCCGTATTCAACAGCCAGGTAACATCTTTCTGACAGCTCCCTGAGATAACCAAGTATCTCATCGGTTACACAATCCGGCCTGGTGCCGATTATCAGTCCGATAATACCCGGGTAATCAAGTGCCTCTTTATAAAGCTCTTTAAGCCTGTCAAGTCCGCTATATGTATTCGAGTATGCCTGGAAATATGCAAGATAGGAATTAGCCTCAGAGTACCTCCACTTATGAAAACTGATTCCCTCCATTATCTGCTCCGTAACAGATTTATCAGGAGTACAGTAAGAGGGGTTGAATGCATCATTATTACAATAGGTGCAGCCACCTGTTCCCTTTGTCCCATCGCGGTTCGGACATGTAAACCCGGCATCAATAGATACCTTCTGTACCCGCGTTACATAAATGTTCCTGAAATAGTTCGGATAGGCATTGAATCTGCGGTCATGTCCCCATATAAATTTTCTATTGTCCATTATTTCCACTGACATTAAACAGATACTATTTTATTCCTGTCAACATACCAGATATAGGCCATAATATTATCGTATCCCATATCGCCAAGCAACCTGCGGTACTGATTCACCTGATCGGCATACCTGTCATGTTCCTCGCCAAACTTAAAATCAACCACAACCGTTTTGCCGTTTCTGAAAATAACCCTGTCGGGTCTCCGTGTCTCTCCCGTCTTTAAAAGTATGGCGGCCTCGGTCAATACTTCATTATCTGGCTTAAACCAGTCGGCAACCCCGCGATCACTAATAAGCCCGGTAATTCTTTCGTTCAATGCATACGATTCATTTTCAGGAAGTTTTCCCTCAAGAACAAGCTTTCTTATCGCAGGAACAATATCTTCAACCCTGTTAATCCCCTCAAATACCTCATGCATCAGCTTCCCATAATTTATTCTTTCCCTCACAGCCTTTCGTTCAGCTGAGAAATAATTCTCTCCATGCAACTTCAGTTTAAGTGATCCCATATTATTGTTCACAGTATATCGGTGCACAGGCAGCCCGTTCTTTTCAACATTTTCGTCCATGTTAAATGGGATCTCACCAACTTCTAAAAACCTTTTCTCCCTGTCAAAACCTCTGATAAGTCCAAAATTATTCTTCTCCAAATCTGCAGTATCAGCAAGAAAAGCCCTTTTAAGTACACCCGAAATTGTGTTATCATTACCCTGTTTATCAGGAGCAAAACCTAATATTACATCCTTTGCCCTGGTAAGCGCCACATAAAGGAGGTTTATATTATCGAGGTAAACAGAGTATTTTTCCTCATTATAACTACTTTCAAATATTGTTTCCGTAATATCTTTTCCATATTTCACAGGGACAATCCCCAGCTCATTAAAAGGTTCAACATCTGGTTTTATCCAGAGAAAAGGGTGGCTATGGGGAGGATGATCCAGATCCCAGGAAATAAAAGGAACAATAACCACTTTGAATTCAAGACCTTTTGATTTATGGATCGTCAGTATCCTCATTGCGTCCTCGTTGGCTGGAAGGACAACAGACTTTCTGACTCCTGTTGTCTCCCACCATTCAAGAAAAGCCGGGATATCAGAATTCCCTGAGCCGGCAAAACCAATTACATAATCCTGGAAAGTATTCAGGTATGCCACATTATGTTGAAAACTTCCCAGTCCGAAAAAACCTATAACGTGTTCAATAGCCTCAAATACTGTAAGTTGTTCAATACTTTCAAGAAGAGTTTCATAACCCGCAGGGAAAGTATCGGCCGACACTCTTTCAATAGTATCAACCATGAGTGATACAGAATCTGAGTTCTCATCGCCCCGTGAAAGAAGATAAAAACGCAGCATTGCCGCCCTGCTAATCATGTCACAGTTTTCGTTTACGACTTTCAAAACGGAAATGATAAAGCAGATAACCGGTGAATTTGAAAGGAGAAGTGAATCATTGGAGACTAAATTGTAATTATAATGTTCTTTTTTGTCAGAAGGACAGTTGTTTGCATAGGTGACTAAAGATTTCAGGATAAAAGCCCCTTCTCTGCTGTCTCTCACTATAATACCAATATCCGATGCCTTAAATCCATTATCCTGTACCGACTCGATAATTACAGGCAGTTCAGCTGCGACAACATCCTTCCAGCTGTTTTCCTTACTGTCTTCAATAAACCTTATTTTTACATACCCTCCCGGTTTCTTTCCAGGGTCAGTCTGTTTAGCTTCTGAATATAGTTTTTTGAAGCTTACAGGCAACGAATATTGATTCAGATCATTATCTATTATGCCGGGTATAATAGTAAAAAGTTCATTGTTAAACTCAATAATATTGGATCTGCTTCTCCAGTTAACAGCCAGGGGTTCAGACAAAAAACGATCACCGTCGATCATTTCTGCCAGCTCCTGTCCAAGTATCCTCCAGTCACTGTTTCTCCAACGGTAAATAGACTGCTTAACATCGCCAACAACCAGGTTATCAAAACCTTCTGCCATGCTGTTATCTACAAGGTAACTGAAGTTGTTCCATTGTATCCTTGAAGTATCCTGGAACTCATCGATCATGAAATTCTCGAACTTTGTTCCTATTTTTTCATAGATAAAGGGTGACTGATCGGTTTTGGTTATAAGATGAAGCACCTCTCCTGCGTCAGAAAGCAAAAAACTGTTGCCGACGTTAGCTAGAACACGGACATTATGTAAAACGTCCGACAATATTCCCAGAGCATATATATTTGAAAGGATCGCAACAGCTGTGTTGTAACTTCTAATTTCATGATCAAAATAATATACTGCACCCTTCAGTGTCGTTTCGAGTCCGTTGTCTATTGCCGACTCTAAATGTGGATCGATCGCAAAAGTTGACCACTTGGGATTTTCACCGGTGATCTCCCTCACATAAGTGTTAGGATTTGTGATCTTACCCGCGGTGAGATTCCTTATAAAACCCGGGATTCCTCTGCCCTTCTGGTAAAACATTTCATCCGAAAGGCCGTAATCAGAGAAGAGTTTCATGGCTCGATCACCATAAGTCTTAAGTGATGATTCAAAGTCAGACCTGATTGTTCTGATCCTGTCGATATAGCTTAAAAGGAAATTTTTATTTTCCAGTAGTGACCTCTCCTCCTCCGACAGTATTTTATATTTCTCCTTAAACAATTCCTCAGCCAGTCTTGTGATCCCATCTTTCAGGTTCCAGCTTTTTTCTTCATCTATATTGGAAATGGCATATGTTATGAGCCAGTTTTTCAACTGCTCATCCTTAGCGGCAGATGATATCATCTCATCAATTGCCTCAGAAAGGATTACTGTATGGTCAATCTCAATATTGAAACCTGAATGGAGTCCGGCTTCACGTGCAAAAGAGCGTAGTACTTTTTGGAAAAAGCTATCAATTGTGGATACTGAAAACCTGGAAAAATCGTGAAGAATGCTGTTAAGTATCTCACCGGCTTCCTGCCGGAGCCATGACTCTTCCCTGCCTGTCGTTTTCTTCAGACCTTCCAGATAATCTGAGGGCTCTCCTTTTGCGAGCCTGTGGAGGTTTTCAAGTATTCTCGACTTCATTTCGGCAGTGGCCTTATTCGTAAAAGTAACAGCAAGTATTCTCCTGTAGCTGTATCGCGATTTAAACAGGTTAGCCAGATATATGCCTGTCAGCTTATATGTCTTCCCTGATCCTGCCGAAGCGCTGTATATAGTCAGTGTGCCTTTTCCCATGGTGGCTTAAAGTTACCTCTTTTTATATAACTTTGCGCCGTGAAGAAAAAAGTAGTCATAGGATTATCAGGCGGTGTTGATTCCAGTGTGGCAGCATGGCTTTTGAAAGAACAGGGATATAATGTTACCGGATTGTTCATGAGGAACTGGCACGACACTACCGGTTTGCTTCAAAGCGACTGTCACTGGGAAGATGACCTTATGTTTGCAGAGATGGTGGCAAAAAAACTTAAGATACCTTTCTTCAAGGTTGATCTGAGTGAACCATACAGGCAAAGGGTGGTTGACTATATGTTTTCAGAGTATGATAAGGGGCGCACACCCAATCCCGATGTATTGTGCAACAGGGAGATAAAATTTGATTCCTTTGCTGATGAAGCCAGGAAACTCGGAGGTGATTTTGTTTCTACCGGTCACTACTGCAGAAAAGAAATTATAAGCATCAATAATAAACCTGTTTACAGACTCCTTGCCGGGAAAGATCTGAATAAAGACCAGAGTTACTTTCTATGCCAGTTAGATCAGGAACAGCTTGCAACCGCTCTGTTCCCTGTCGGAGACCTGACAAAACCTGAAGTTCGTGATATTGCAGATAAGCTGGGCCTGGCAACGGCGCAACGTAAAGACTCCCAGGGAATTTGTTTTGTCGGAAAAGTACATTTACCGACCTTCCTCCAGCAGAAGCTTAAGCCAAAAAAGGGGGAAATAATTGAGATAAAAGACAAATCAATATATCCTGACATGCGGGAGGGTCAAATGGATGAAGCAATCTCTGAGGCAGAACTGGAGTATATGACAACACCATTTAAGCATGACCCTCATCAAGGAGAAATAGTTGGAATGCATAATGGGGCACATTTTTTTACCATAGGTCAGAGAAAAGGAATGAATGTTGGTGGTCATAAGGAACCACTGTTTGTCATAGCCACCGATGTAAAGAATAATATTGTATATGTTGGTGAAGGTCATTCACATCCGGGCCTCAACAGAAAAGGATTGTTCATAAAAGCAGACGAGATACACTGGATACGACCCGACTTGATGATGTCTGATGAAGAAAGTCGTCCTTACCTGGTCAGGATCAGGTACCGCCAGCAATTGCAGAAAGCATTGCTGTACAAAAATAAAAAAGGAATGTTTGTCATATTTGATAAACTGCAGAGGGGTATAGCTCCCGGTCAATTTGCTGCATGGTACCAGGGAGAGGAAGTTATCGGGTCGGGAGTAATTGACCGGTAATATCTTCCTTCTTTTGCCTGCTGACAACAAAAACACCTGCAAAAATCAGTAAAGTTGATATAATCATAACAATATTGATATGATCCTGTCCCATAATTGTTGCCAGGTAGGCAGCAATTACAGGCTGGATGTAAGTGTAAGTACTTACAATTGTAGGGCTGAGTCTTCTTAAGCCAAAGAGGATAAGAAGATATCCTAGGAAAGTTGCAAAAACAACAACAAACCCTATTTCTAGCCATGCTGTCAACGGAATAACTGACCAGTCTGTTGTGCTCCACTGACTGTAACCAACAGGAATATTGGTGAACATCCCGAAAAAGAAAGTCCATTTCATTACCGTCACGGGATGATACTTTTCGAGCATCCTCTTAATAATAACAGTATAAAATGCCCAGCTTATAGTATTTATAAGAGTATAAACATCTCCTAAAAAGGTGGAACTTGCCATGTCAGGAGTGCCATTCTGAAGTATCAGTAACATTACACCTGACAATCCTATAGCCAGACCACTGCCTTTCACGAATGTTATCTTCTCATTAAGGATAATTGCAGCAAATACAAAGGCAAATATCGGATTTGTAGAAAGTATAATGGATGCATTGATCGGTGAGGTCATATCGAGTCCTACAAGAAAGAGCGTCTGGTTGATAACTACTCCGAAAAACGAAAACAGAAACAGAAGCAGGAGATCTTTTCTATTGACCGGATCTTTTGGCAGGAAAAGACTGGCTATCCAAAACAGACCTGTACCTAGGAAACTTCTGACCGAAACCAGAGCAAACGGTTTAATATGATCTGGCATAACCGCCTTGGCTATAGAATAATTAAGCCCATAAATAATATTTGCCCCAAGAAGAGCAAGATGTGCCCGCGTTCTAACAAGCCTCTTCAGCATATTCAGAATTTGAGTCGCAAAAGTATAAAAAGCAGATATACTTACAAATTTTCATCAGGAACAAAAATGAATTATCCTGATACTGTTATTTCAAATCCTGAAATAGAGATATCTATTAAGCAAATATGGATATATTTGAAAAAAATCAGATATGAAGAAGATCTCTGTTATTAGCGGTGGTTCCGGCGGACTGGGACTCGAGATTGCAGACCTGCTTCAGAAGCAGGGCAAGAATGTTCTTATACTTGGCCGAAACAGTGAAAAACTTGAGCGTGCAGCTACAAGGCTTAATAAATCATCGTCACCGGGAAATGCAGTAACTATGATGTGCAATATCGGTAATGAGAATGATGTTAGAAAAGTGGTATCATATATAAAGGAAAACAGACTCACTGCAGAATATCTTATTAACAATGCCGGTGTTGGACAGTTTGCACCTGCTCATGCATCAGATTCAGCAATGATCGACAGAGTATTTGAAGCAAATATTAAAGGTATGATACTGCTGACTTCGGCGATACTGAAAATTACTCCTGAAGAAGAAGAACTGACAATTGTCAATATTATGTCGACCTCAGCCCTGTATGGAAGATCGGAAGAGACAATCTATTGTGCTGCAAAATGGGGAGCAAGAGGCTATACGGAAGCTTTGAGGACTGAACTGAAAGGCAAAAGACGTAATATCATTGCTGTTTATCCGGGAGGCATGAAAACAGATTTCTGGAAGATCCCCGGACAAAGCCGCGACATAAGCACCTTTATGGATCCGGCTGAGGTAGCTGAAAAAATTGTAAAAGCCGTTATAGTTACAGATAAAATGTTCGTAACGGATATAACAATTAACAGGAAAAAATAAGGCTGTAGGCTGTAGGCTGTAGGCTGTAGGTTACTGACTGCAAGACTGCATGACCTCATGACCGCATGACATTTACACATCACGATAACCTGTTTTTATAATCTGCGTAACCAAATTCCCTGATCAGCCTGAATTTATTATCGAGGGTCCAGATACCAATGGAAGGGTGATGAACGCCATTGAATGTGGTAGTTTTCACCATTGTATAATGAATCATATCAAGAAAGACAATTCTGTCGCCTGGTACCGGTTCCTTTTCGAATGTCCAGTCGCCCATTACATCACCGGACAAACATGAATTACCTCCTAACCTGTATAGCTGTTTTCCAGGTACAGGGTCAGTTGCATTCAAAATTTTTGGCTTGTAAGGCATCTCAAGGCAATCGGGCATATGAGCTGTAAAGGACACATCCAGTATTGCTGTTTTAATGCCTTGATTTTCAACAATATCTTCAACAGTAGCAACCAATTCTCCTGTTTCCCAGGCGAATGCGCTGCCTGGTTCCAGAATAATATGAAGGCCGGTCCTCTCTCTGAATTCCTTCAGAAGTCTTATCAGGTGACCTGTATTATAATCTTTCCTTGTCATCAGGTGTCCCCCGCCCATATTGATCCACTTCAACTGAGGAAAGAACTTACCGAATTTATTCTCGACAACCTGAAGGACTTTTTCAAGTGCATAAGAATCGGATTCAAAAAGAACATGAAAATGAAGTCCCTCTATTCCTTCAGGCAAACTACCTTTCAGATCTTCAGAAGTAACTCCTAATCTGGAACCAGGGGAACACGGATTATATAACCCATGACCGATTTCAGAGAATTCAGGATTTATCCTGATTCCTGCAGAAATTCTTTTCGGATTTTTCCTTAATTCTACCGAATATTTTTTGTATTGGTTTAATGAATTAAAAGTTATGTGAGAGCTGTAGTTGACTATTGATTGAAAATCATCTGGTTTAAAAACAGGAGAATAAGTATGGGCAGGAGAGCCAATCTCTTCGAAACAAAGACGCGCCTCATCGACTGAACTAGCAGCCGCGCCTGTAACGTATTCCCTGACAATTGGAAAAACTCCCCACATGGCAAATCCTTTGAAAGCCAGGATAATTTCGGCACCCGAGCTGTCGGCTACATTACGTATCAACTCAAGATTCTTTCTGAACCGTGCCTCATCTATCACATAACACGGGGAAGTTAATATATTATAGTCTACTGGCATACGGAAGGATTTATGATTTATGATTTATGATTTATAATTATAAAAGAACCCACCCCTTGCCCCTCCAAGGAGGTGAATCTAAAGCTCTTGCCCCATGCCTCATGCTTATAGCCTAGCGTCTAGCGTCCAGTGTCCAGCGTCTACAATTCAAGGTCCACATCATGCAGTTCAACCCATGGTAAGCCCAGCCGGTTAAGTTCGGCCATAAACGGATCGGGATCGAATTCCTCAACATTCCATACGCCAGGTCTCTTCCAGATACCCTTAAGGTACATCATGGCACCAATGGCTGCGGGAACACCTGTGGTATAACTTACGCCCTGGGCACCTGTCTCTTTATATGCTGCCTCGTGGCTGCAGTTATTATATACATAATAGGTTTTTTCCTTACCTTCTTTTATTCCTTTTATACGACAACCTATTGAGGTCTGTCCTTTATAGTTTTCTCCCAGCTCGCCCGGATCGGGAAGAACTGCTTTCAGGAACTGTATTGGAATGATTTCCCTCCCGTCAAACATGATTGGCTCGATACCTGCCATACCTATATTCTGGATTACACGCAGGTGGGTAAGGTATTCCTGTCCAAAGGTCATCCAGAACCTTGCTCGTTTAAGAGTGGGAAAATTTTTAACCAGCGATTCCAGTTCCTCATGATAGATAATATATGATTCTTTCGGGCCAATTCCGGGATAATTCAATGGTTTATGTATTTCATGAGGATTTGTCATTATCCATTTACCGTTTTCCCAGTATTTTCCTTTCTGTGTCACCTCCCTGATGTTTATTTCAGGATTGAAATTTGTGGCAAATGGTTTTCCATGGTCACCGGCATTACAATCCACAATATCAAGATAATGCATTTCATTAAAATGATGTTTTGCAGCATAGGCAGTAAAAATTGATGTAACGCCAGGGTCGAAGCCACAACCAAGTATTGCAGTTATACCTGCTTTCCTGTATTTGTCGGTATAAGCCCATTGCCAGCTGTATTCATATCTGGCCTCCTCAAGAGGTTCATAATTGGCAGTATCAAGATATGCAACACCTGTCTGAAGGCATGCATCCATAATATGAAGATCCTGGTATGGCAGGGCAACATTCACCACAATATCAGGATTAAACGATCTTATCAGTTTAACCAGTTGAGGAACATTATCAGCATCAACCTGTGCTGAAGAAATCCGGTTTTTCCCGATTTTTGAGGCAATTGCATCGCATTTGGATTTTGTACGACTAGCTAACATGATTTCAGTAAAAACTTCCGGCAGAGAAGCCATCTTATGGATCACAACCGTTCCGACTCCACCGGCACCAATAACTAATACTTTTCCCATATGTACTTTGTAATTAACAGGTTATTCAATTATCATATTATAGTTGCCCAACAGACTGCCTGAAAAGCAACTTATTTCATTGAACAGATTAACTGATTCAAATATAAGGTTTAAAAATGACCAATCAATGATTTTTTATCATTCAAAACAGAATATAAACAGGACATTCAGGAAGGGAAGCTTAACAAGCCCAAATCTGTTTATATTTGTACTCTGAAATTTTCCGAACCTGAAAATGAAGCTGATCAATCCATTGTTAATCCTTCGGATCTTAAGTACCATTCTGCTTATAGAAACAATTGCATATCTTTTCTGCCTGCCTGTTGTCTACATCTATAAGGAGGCACCTTATCCCTTCTTTATTGCGGCCGGTATAACCTCCTTCCTTTATATTTTACTTTACAGGGTTTCCAGGAATGCTGACACTATTAAATTCAGTAACAGGGATGGCTATCTTGCTGTGACAATATCGTGGATTGTTTTTTCGCTACTTGGTACCTTGCCCTATCTTTTCAGCGGAACGATTCCATCGTTTATTAATGCATTTTTTGAATCAACATCAGGTTTTACAACTACAGGTTCATCTATACTGACAGATGTTGAGGCGCTTCCATACTCAATACTTTTCTGGCGGAGTCTGACACACTGGATTGGTGGTATTGGGATAATAGTACTTGTAATAATTATCCTGCCATCACTGAGGGTAACCGGATACCAGTTATTCAGTCTGGAGTCATCACTGCGTGAAAAGATCCATCCGAAAACCAAGGCAATAGGCTTCAGAATATTATTCATTTACCTGGGTCTGACTCTTGCAGAAACAATTTTATTAAGCCTTGGAGACATGAAACTCTTCGACAGCATTTGTCATTCATTCGGAACGATTGCAACGGGAGGTTTCTCAACCAAGAATACCAGTCTGATGTTGTATTCTCCATATACTCAATATGTTGTTATGATTTTCATGATGCTGGCAGGGACAAGCCAGGTTATCTACTATTACCTGATAAAATTTAACTTCAAAAAGGTAAAACAGAATGAAGAACTCTGGTTCTATCTGGTTGTTGCCATCGTTGCCGGTACACTGGCAACTCTGATTCTGCTTGTTAATTCCACAAGAACATTTGAGGAATCGTTCAGAGAGGGATTTTTCCAGGTTATTTCGATTATAACCTGTACAGGCTTTGCATCTGCAGATTATATAATATGGCCTATGGCCGGGGTTCTGCTTATTTTCCTCCTGATGTTTTCGGGAGGAAGCACAGGGTCAACCAGCGGTGGCATAAAAATTGCCAGGCATCTTATAGTTCTTAAAAACATAAAGAACGTCTTCATAAAACTGAATCATCCCAAGTCAGTCTCATTCGTAAAATTAAACGGAAAGAGTGTTACCGAGAGCACAAACATATCCATTTTATCATTCGTGGTACTATATATGTTTCTGTTTATCATTGGTACATTAATTATCATAATCACCGGCGTTGATCCTCTGACAGCTTCAAGTTCAGTGGCAACCTGTATGGCAGGTATCGGTCCCGGAATAGGTACTGTTGGACCAATGAGCAATTTTGCACACATGCCGGAAGTAAGCAAGGTTGTTCTCAGTCTTTTAATGATTATCGGAAGGCTTGAGATAATTACTGTCTTCACAATTTTCACTCGGACATTCTGGAAGATATAAAAAAGGCGGAAGGCGGTAGGCGGAAGGCGGAAGGTGTCAGTTGCCGCTAAGTAATTTTCTGGCTTGCTCAAGACTTTCAGGAGTACCAATGTCGATCCAGTATCCGTCGTCATGCAATAGTGTATATATTTTGTGATCTTTGGCAAGTTCAAGGTAAAGAGTCGTAAATGTATAAATCCCCTCTTGCATATAATTGAATATTTCCGGCTCCATAATATGCATGCTCGAAAATGCTATTTCTGTAAGCTCTGTATCCACTTTCCCGGCAAGTATTTGTTCTCCTGTAGAAACATTTCTCCATCCGCGTATCAGTCCTTTATTATCAATCAGGTAAAACCTATTTCCAGGCCTGTGCCTGACAGCAAGTGTGGCCAGTCCCTTATTCGCAAGATGAGTGACATAAAGTGCTGAAAGGTCAAGATCAGAAATTATATCGACGTTATATAGAAGAAATGGCTGCCTGTCAAAGAATCCCCTCGCTTTATATAATCCGCCACCATTTTCGAGAAGCAATTCCCTCTCATCTGAAACAGTAATCCTGAATCCCATTTTGTTAAGTCTTCTTATCTCATCTTCAACCAAATCAGCAAAATGATGAACATTTACTATGATATCATCGAAGCCATGCGATGTACATTTCTCAACGGCCAGTCTCAAAACACTTTTACCGTTAATCTCAACCAGGGCTTTTGGCACAGTCTGGGTTATTTCACCCATCCTGGTACCCAGTCCGGCAGCAAATATCATCGCTTTCATTGATTGTCCCAAATTTTCAAATTATTATACATCTTTACTTCGGGAATTGCCCTTACCGTTGCAAAAAGCTCATCGAGAGGAATAGGAATCTGGCTTGAATCAACGAGTTGTAAAAGTAATCCAACAGCCGGAATTATACTTCCGGTAAAAGTTGGTTTTTTTTCATACAAACCTCTGAATCCAAAGGCTCCCAACGCCTGCATTAGCCTGATCATACTAAAACCTGCATAGTATCCACGGTACTCATCCCTGCTCTGACCAGATACCAGGCAAAAATTATTTATGTGATAATCCAGAAGATCTTCGCGCGATTGCCGGGGAACATGTGCCTTTGCATCATATAAAAGAGATGCCACATCATACTGAGGAGCACCCTTTCTTCCTCCCTGGTAGTCAATGAACCACGGCTCCCCATCAACCAGCATTACATTAGCCGACTGAAAATCACGATAGAGAAAATATTCCTGACCGGTCTCAAGCAGAAAGTCTGCCAGCTTTTCAAAATCATGCTCCAGTCGTCCCTCATTAAAAGGAACAGTAAGTAATTTTAAAAACATATACTTGAAATAGTTCATGTCCCACATCATTGATTGCCTGTCAAAACTACGATGCGGATAGCACAGATCGAGGTTAAGCCCTTCCATGCCATCAATCTGAAAATTAATAAGCTTATCAAGTACCCTGCGGTAAATGGACTCAGTTTCCGTATCAAACTGATCTGGCGAATTCTTATCCTGAAGCCAGGTAAACAGGTTTGTATCACCCAGATCCTGTAAATAGTAAATATTCCTATCCGGCAGATAACCAAATACCTCCGGGACCGGAAGACCTTTTGTAATGAAGTGCTTCGTGAATCCAATAAATGCATTGTTTTCTTCCAGGTTGGAATTATAGGCTCCAATAACAGTCTTTGATCCGTCAAAAATCCTGAAATATTTTCGGTCAGAACCCGATTGAGGAAGAGGAACTGTTTCAATATCTGATTTCCCGAACAGATCCTTATATCCCCTGTCTACTATCTCTATCTCGCTCATTAATATGTGTGGTTGTCTTGCAAGTCGTGCAGGTTATGCAGGTCGTGCAGGTTTACAATTTATAATTTGCAACTTACTTCTCACTTCTCAATCCTTACTTCTACAGCCTGATAAATACTTTTTTCCTGTAAAGTATTAACGTTACTGACCAAACAAGCATCACCTGCAACACGGCAAACAACAGGCTGCCATTAAAATTACCGGCTACAGGTACGCATATCCTGGTATATATCCAATCATAAAGATTTACCGTGTTACCTCCTGAAGATACCTTGACAATTAACATTATACTGGTCCATATACCGGCAAGAACATAGGCAAAAATTGCATTTGTGCCAAATACTCTGAAGAACGTACCCCATGACTGGAATTTAAAAAAATCGGCAACAAGGTAGATAACTGAAAGGACAATCATTCCAAGGCCAGCAGAATACAAAACATATGAACTTGTCCATAAGGGCTTATTAATAGGGAAAACCATGTTCCAGAGATATCCCAGTCCTGCAGAAGCAATACCAAATAATAAAAGTTTAATAACAGTTTGTCCGCTCGCAGAACTCTTGCCAATCATTCCCCCGATGAAATAACCAATAATGACCGTTCCGATAGCAGGTATAGTACTTAGTAATCCTTCCGGCTCAAATGGTATTCCGAAACCGGTATAAAGATGGTTCCTGCCAAGAATTGCAAGATCGGTTTTCAGAACAAAATTTCCATGAAGGCTGTAGGGATCCGAACCACCAAAAAATGCCAGCAATCCCCAGTAAAACAGCAGTATAAATGCTATTACAATCCAAAGATAATCTCTTCTGACTGACAGACAGATAATTGCACCCAGACCATATGCAAGCGCGATCCGCTGCAGGACACCCATTATTCTAACTTTGGAATAATCCATTCCAAAGAATGGAAATATATTAAGCAATACCCCAAGTGCGAAAATTGAAGCCATCCTTCTGAAAATTCTGAATAAGGAGCTTTCATTGAGCTCGTTGCCATATTTTTTCAGGGAATACCAGGTTGATATTCCAACAATAAACAGGAAAAAAGGAAATACCAGGTCAGTTGGAGTACATCCGTTCCATTTGGAATGTTCCAGTGGAGGGTAGACATAATTCCAGCTGCCCGGAGTATTTACTATTATCATGAATGCTAAAGTAATGCCTCTGAAGATATCAAGTGATACGAGACGTGTGCTGCTTTTTACCATTTAAGCTGCTATTATTGTTTTATAAAAATAATATGTTATTCCGGTCAAATGACGATTTACCTCCTACAATTTTCCTTTCTTCAGATATTTCATTGCCATTCTATCATCCGGATGTTTCGCAGAAAAGTCAGCCCAGTAAGCTGCGATAGTGCTTTTGATCTCTTTTCTAAGTATCCACAATCCCAAAAGATTAGGCACTGTCATTAGTGCGATTGTAATATAAGAAAGTGACCAGATAATAGTGGTGTCAGTGAATGAGGCAACAAAAAATGCAGCTACATAGATCAGCCTGTAATAAATCACAAATTTAGGACCTACAAGGTAGATAAGAGCCCTGTCTCCATAATATGACCATGATATTGCTGTGGAAAAAGCAAATAACAGGAGACCTATTGATACAATATATTGTCCCCAGTCACCCAGGATACTCTTTTTAAAGGCTTCGGTTGTAAGGGGGGCACTGTGAATCAGTGATTTGCCCGTTATGGTAATTGATGAGGAAGATGGCTGCCACTTTCCGTCCACAACTTTTATCGTACCGGTGAATGGTTCCTTTTTATCATAAAATACAAAATCCTCTGCAAGTGATCTGGATGAAATAAGAGATATCTGGTTAAGCATTTTTCCATCTGTAATTTCCAGTTCTCCATTGAAGAGGGGAATCTCTTTTCCCTTTCTTACAAAATCCATCACAATTTTTTTCTGTGCCGGGATATTCTCATCATATTGCTTGTTAAGAAAAATCATATCGGCAGTCTGAAACTGATTTTCAATTTTCTGGGTCCAAACACCGGAGGAGAGTATTACAAAGCCGGTAAGAGTACATATAATTATTGTGTCAATAAATGGTTCCAGTATGGCAACCATACCTTCTGACACCGGTTCCGGGGCACGGGCAGCAGCATGAGCTATCGGTGCTGAACCCTGTCCGGCTTCATTTGAAAAAAGTCCCCTGTTAACACCCCTGTTAATGGCAAATGAAACGGATGCACCGAGAAAACCTCCAACGGCTGCCGTTCCTGTAAAAACAGTGGAAAAGAGAGATATCACAGAGGGTATAATGTTCTGGTAATTCGTGAATATGACCAGCAGGGCTCCAAGGAAATAGAAGATTGCCATAGCCGGCACCAGTTTTTCTGTAACAGAGGCAATTCTCTTTATCCCTCCAATAATAATTAAGGCAAGCAGTACTGACAACACTGCTCCTGTTATAATATGATGTATTCCGAATGAAGCAAAGATAGAATTTGAAATGCTGTTTATCTGGGGCAGACTACCCGTTCCAAATGAAGAAAGTACAGTTGCAAAAGCGAAAAATGCCCCCATCACAGCACCAACCTTAATGACCTTACCGCTTTTCGTGGTGAACTTTATTCTTTTCTTCATATAGTACATCGGACCTCCGGAAACGGTTCCATCAGGAAGGATATCCCTGTATTTATGGGATATGGTCACTTCAACCATCTTGGTACACATGCCAATGGCAGCAGTAACCAGCATCCAGAAAAGTGCAGCTGGTCCTCCAAGATGTATTGCAAGGGCAACCCCGGCAATATTACCGGTACCGACTGTACCTGATAATGCCGTGGAAAGTGCCTGGAAATGAGACGTATCACCTACATCAAGATGATGATCATATTTCCCTTTTACAACATCAATGGCATGCCTGAAATACCTGAATTGGGGAAAACCCAGATAGATTGTAAAAAAGACCCCGGTTCCAAGAAGGAGAAATACAAACCAGGGATTCCCACCGATATAACCATCAAGCATTATAAGAAAATCATTGATTTTATGCATAATAAGGTATTAAAGAAAATATAGGTTAGTGTATGGTGACAAAAATAGCATTTTCAATATAAGATGAAAGAAATTATCATTTTATCCATGAGCTTTTTATAAACATTACCTGTTCAGGATATACTTGTCAGGACAATTCCGCAGCATTAAAAAATTTGTACATTTGGATTGATTATAAATTCAGCTTACCCGGATCATTCAATTAAAGTTATCAATGTCATGAAATTAAAGCGATATTTTTACTGTTCTTCAATATTCCTGTTCTCATTTTTACATCTTTCATTGCTGCATTCCCAGTCAACTGATCCGCCATTCCTGAAATACATTAATCACCCATGGGTTGATTCAGTGATGAATACTCTTACCCTGGATCAGCAGATAGCACAGTGTATCTGGGTCGCTGCATATTCAAACAGGGATATATCGCATGAAGTTGAAATAAGTGATATTATCAGAAAATATGATGTGGGGGGCATTGTTTTTTTCCAGGGTAACGCTGATAAGCAGGCTGAATTAACCAATTATTACCAGAGTATCTCGAAAGTTCCGTTAATCGTTGCCCTGGATGCTGAATGGGGAGTTGGGATGAGACTTTCCAATGTTGACAAATTTCCATACCAGATGACACTTGGAGCCATTCATAATGACTCCTTGATCTATAACTTCGGAAAAGCTGTCGCCATGCAATTCAAACGATTAGGTATGCAGGTCAATTTCGCTCCTGTGGCCGATGTCAATGTGAATGCACAAAACCCGGTCATCAATTTTCGATCCTTCGGGGAAAACAGGAATGAGGTGGCAAATAAATCCCTGATGTACATGAAGGGAATGCAGGACAATGGCATTTGTGCCACCGGGAAACACTTTCCCGGTCATGGTGACACCAATGTTGATTCTCATCTGGATCTTCCGGTGATTACCCATTCAAAAGCCAGGTTAGACAGTATTGAACTGTATCCATTCAGGAAACTTATTCAGGGAGGAATTGGAAGCATAATGGTTGCACATCTTAATCTCCCCTCTCTCGACACAGCATCCGGGCTTCCATCTACGCTCTCTCCTTTAATTGTTAGCGGTCTCCTGAAAAATGAACTTCAGTTCAAGGGTATAGTAGTTACTGATGCCATGAATA
This sequence comes from uncultured Rikenellaceae bacterium, assembly GCA_964446825.1. GTDB lineage: Bacteria > Bacteroidota > Bacteroidia > Bacteroidales > VadinHA17 > LD21. The sequence goes on along the minus strand of CAYUQR010000045.1, from coordinate 2,237 downwards.
TGCATGGGGTCACAAAATATTTTAAGACAGGTGAAGCTGATGCAAAAGCCCTTGAAGCAGGAAATGATGTGGCTGAATTTGTAACCGATGTGGAATCAACGATCAGGGAAACAAAGAATTATATTGACTCAAAAAAACTAACTACTGCTGATATTGCCCTAAAATGCAGAAAAATTCTTGCTCTCAAATATTGGTCGGGCCTTAATAACAGGAAGCCTGTTGAACTGAATAATATTGAGCAGGACCTAAACACAGGATATGATAAAGCATTGATACAGGACCTGTATGCCAGTGCTTTGACTGTCCTGAATAATATACTCGATATAATTCCAGTGATGGGTCTGGAGAACATAAGGATAGCAACAGTTGCTGTTGACAGAAATGAGATGACCTTATTTCAAAAGAAAATTGATGATTATCATCCGGCTGACCATTATTACCTGGATCCATCCGATACAACAGCATGCAGAACTCTTTTAGATAAGCTCCATGATTATGATCTTGTCATAGCAGGAATATACGGTATGGATCAGCGACCGGATAAGGGATTTGGTATAAACCCGGGTCTGCAGGCATTTTTAAATAATCTTTTTAAAAAGAACAGGGCTATCATTACCTGGTTCGGAAATCCCTATGCTATTGATAAGGTAAAAGCCCTCAGTGATGCTGACGGACTTGTCCTTGCTTACCAGGAAAATGATTTTACCGAGGACCTGTCAGCCCAGCTTATCTTCGGTGGCATAGGGGCGCAAGGGACATTGCCTGTGACTATTAACAATAAATGGCCGTTCAATTTCGGATTATCCACACCGGGCAATCTTAGACTCAGGTACGGATACCCGGAAAACGCCGGTTTATCATCATACCTGCTCAACAGCAGGATTGACTCAATTGTAAAATCAGGACTTGATTCAATGGCCTACCCGGGATGTGAAGTAATTGCTGCCAGAAACGGGATTGTTGTCTTTCACAAAACCTACGGTTATCATACCTACGATGACAGGATAGCCGTGGAGCCAAAGGACCTGTATGATCTGGCATCTGTAACAAAGGTATCTTCAACACTTGCTGGTCTGATGCTACTGGATTCCGAAGGCAGGTTTTCGCCCGATGAGACTTTAGGATATTACCTTCCATATTTCAGAAGATCAAATAAAGGCGATATCGTGATGCGTGATTTTCTGGCACACCAGGCAGGGCTGACTCCTTTCATCCCTTTCTGGAAGGAAACCCTTAAAAAGGACGGCGAATATAAAAGAAGGGTATTTAACTGCAAGCAAACCAGAAGATACGCGCTTGAGGTTGCACAAGGCTTGTATATTAACAAGAATTACAGGAAAAAGATGTTTTCTGAAATCAGAAAGAGTGCCCTTGGTGATAAAAAATATGTCTATTCTGATCTCACATTTATCATAGCTCCGGAGATTATTGATAGGCTTACAGGTGAGAAATGGAATGACTTTGTAACAGATAGTATTTACAGGAAGATAGGCGCTTATGACATGACCTTCAATCCCTATCTTAGGTATAAGCAGGACAGGATAGTCCCTACAGAATATGATTCACTGTTCAGAAAACAGCAATTAATTGGTACAGTGCATGATGAAGGGGCCGCCATGCTTGGAGGTATTTCAGGACATGCCGGATTATTTGCTACTGCCAATGATCTTTTAAAACTGATGGAACTATATCGCAGGATGGGTAACTATGGTGGCAAACAGATTATAAACAAGGCTGTGCTTAAGGAGTACAGCACTGTACAATTCCCGGGAAATGACAATCGCAGGGGGCTGGGATTTGATAAGCCCCTGTTAAATAATTCCCAGCTTACACGGGAGGAAGCTTATCCGGCGAAAAGTGCTTCATCCTGTAGTTTCGGGCATTCAGGATATACCGGCACATTTGTCTGGGTAGATCCCGAATATGGAATATCCTATGTTTTTCTTTGTAACAGAGTTTATCCTACTAGGTATAACAGTCGCCTTTATAACATGAATATAAGGTCAAATATCCTGCAGGCAATATACGATTCAATATTAAAATAAAAAACCAGGATGAATTTTCAACCTGGTTTTAAGTGCCCAGAACAAGACTCGAACTTGCACACCGTTGCCGGCACCAGCCCCTCAAGCTGGCGTGTCTACCAATTTCACCATCTGGGCGGAATAGCTCAGGGCTCAGGGCTCAGGGCTCAGGGCTCAGGGCTCAGGTTTCTTGACCTGCGCTCTGCGCTCTGT
>CAYUQR010000044.1:0-29276 GCA_964446825.1 uncultured Rikenellaceae bacterium | reverse complement strand
TTCCTACCATTTTTTGCCTTCTGATATCTCTGCTGGCATGGTTTTGTTCACGTCTTAGGAATCTCCTTTCCCCTGGCGTTACCGTTCCGTCAGCTTTTGCCATCCTTTTTTCAATCTCGATACAACGCTGTTGTCTTTCAAGTCTCATGGTTTCATGCATGGTAAGTTGGCCATTTTGAACCCCATTTGAGATCCTTGCCTGTTGTGTTGCCTGTCGTCCTGTGACTCTTGGGGTTGCTCTTTGAGCATTAATAGCTAATGCTGAAGCAAAGAACAGAATAACTGCAATAAAGACTATTTTCTTCATTTTTTAATTATTTTGGTTTAACGCTTCTTTGATACATTTTTTATGAAAAGGTTTAATTAGGATTAAAAAATGTCATAAATTGCCGCATGTAATAGGGACGTTGCATGCAACGTCCCTACAAATTCATCTGATTCAAATAATTATATAAATGAAAAAAACTAATTTATTTTTGGCAGTACTGATCGCGTTTTTGGTGGTTTCATGCACAGTTCAGCCTTCAGTTAAGCCTCCCGTTGCAGAAAAAATTCCGCATGAACTTTTTGATAAACGGAATGATAATTATTACTGGATGAGGTTGAGCGATGAACAAAAGAATGCAAAAACTCCGGATGAACAGACAAAAAAAGTGCTTGATTATCTTAATAGCGAGAACGACTATATAAAAGTCGTTCTTAAGCATAATGATACCCTTCAGAAGACAGTTTTTGACGAGATTGTCGGCAGGATCAAGAAAGACGATGAGTCCGTTCCATATTTTGATAATGGCTATTACTATTATATAAAGTATTCTGAAGGGAAGGAATATCCGGTATATTTCAGGAAAAAAGGTTCACTGGAAGCACCTGAAGAGATTCTGCTGGATGTTAATAAGCTGGCTGAAGGTAAGAGTTTCTGCTCTGTAAATAATCTGAGCGTGAGTCGGGATAATAAGATACTGGCATATGGTGTCGATTTTGTCAGTCGCCGGCGTTATACAATTAACTTTCTGAATATGGAATCTGGTTCCTTAATGCCTGATAAAATTGAAAATACCACAGGAGAGGCAGTGTGGGCAAATGATAACCTTACTGTATTTTATGTCACTAAAGATCCGGAGACTCTCAGATCAGACAGGGTTCACAGGCATCTACTCGGGACACCGGCAGATAAGGATGTAATGGTTTTTGATGAAAAGGATGACATATTCAGTGTTTACCTGTCAGAAACAAAAAGCAGGAAGTATATTCTTATTAATTCTTCACAGACTCTGACAACTGAAACACGTTACCTTGATTTATCAAAGCCCAATGGTGAATTTAAGATATTTGAACCACGTAAAATAAATCATGAGTACCATGTTGATCATCTGGGAAATGATTTCTACATAAGAACTAATGTTGACAGTGCCTCAAATTTCAAATTGATGAAAACTGCTGAAGGTAAGACAGGTAAAGAAAACTGGAAAGATGTTGTGCCTTATAAAAATGATGCTCTTTTTGAAAACTTTGAATTATTCGATAATTTCATTGTGATGGAAGAAAGAATCAAGGGGTTAAGTAATCTTAGGATTATAAGTGCAAAGGATGGCAGTGAACATTATCTGGACTTTGGCGAAGAAGTATATATTGCAGGCATAAGTACAAATCCGAATGCAAATACTGATATTTTACGTTATAGTTATTCTTCCCTTACCACTCCGAATTCGATCATTGATTATAATATGGTAACAAAAGATAAGAAACTTATGAAAGAGGAGGCTGTCTTAGGTGGATTTGACAAGAATAATTATGAATCGAAAAGACTCTGGGCAAAAGCAGGTGATGGCACAATGGTGCCAATATCAATTGTCTACAGGAAAGGCTTTGTTCAGGATGGCAGAGCGCCACTTTTGTTATATGGCTATGGAGCTTACGGCATTTCAACCGATCCGGGTTTCAGATCAACTATACTGAGCCTTCTTGACCGTGGATTTGTTTATGGACTGGCGCATGTTCGTGGAGGAAGCGAAATGGGAAGGTACTGGTATGAAGATGGTAAACTTCTGAAGAAGAAAAATACCTTCACCGATTTTAATGATTGTGCTCAATATCTTGTAAATGAGAAGTATACAAGTACAGGTAAGCTCTTTGCAATGGGCGGAAGTGCAGGGGGATTACTTATGGGTGCCATCCTGAATATGCGTCCCGATCTGTATAAAGGAGTCGTTGCAGCAGTCCCCTTTGTTGATATTGTTACAACAATGCTCGATGAAACGATTCCCCTGACTACTTTCGAATGGGATGAATGGGGTGATCCAAGGAAGAAAGTGTATTATGATTATATGTTATCTTATTCTCCCTACGATCAGGTGAAAGCGATGAATTATCCTGACATACTGGTAACTACAGGTTATTGGGATTCTCAGGTTCAGTACTGGGAACCTGCAAAATGGGTGGCAAAGCTGAGAGATATGAAAACAGATAAAAACACACTGGTAATGGATTGCAATATGGTTGCAGGCCATGGTGGCGCTTCAGGACGTTTTGAACGTTACCGTATCACATCCCTGGAATACGCTTTTATCCTGGATCTGGCGGGAATAAAAAAATGAAATGTATGGAACGGTCACGACCGTTCCATACAGATTTTTTAATTCCGGGGGTATTGGTTTGCATTTTCCAATGCTTTCATTACTGGTTTTTGCGGTATTTTTGAATCGCGCATTGCAGCATTATAAACAAATGATGCCGTTATTATGGCGTTTTGTTTCAGGTCACTCATAACGAGTCTTTCGTAGGTGTCCATCATGGTATGATAACCGCGGTCATATTCTAGTTCATCCTGGATGAACTGGAATCCTGGCAACCCTGCTCTGTCGAAAGAAAGGTGATCGGTACCAGATGTATTTCTGATAGCTATTGTTGAGCAACCCATGCCGGCAAAAGGAACCAGCCACTGTTCAAATATCGGACGGACAAGTTCATTTTCCTGGAGATATATTCCCCTGTACTTACCGGAACCGTTATCCATATTAAAATATACATCAAATTTGTCATAATCAGGCTTATGTTCTTTCGTTTTCGGATCGATAAGATATTTTTGTACATACCCTGAAGAACCGTATAATCCCTGCTCTTCTCCTCCCCATAAAGCTATTCTGATTGTTCTGCGGGGAGCCACATCCAGACTCTTTAATATCCTGAGTGCCTCAAGCATAACAATGCAACCTGAACCATTGTCAGCGGCCCCTGTACCACCGTGCCACGAATCTATATGAGCTCCGATAAGCACAACTTCATTTTTCAATAGTTTATCAGTTCCGGGAATTTCTCCAATAACATTATAAACTGTGGGACTGTCAAAGAACTTGTTCTTAACATCTATTTCCATCTCCACAGGTACTTTGTGTTGAATAAGACGTTCCATTCTTCCATAATCTTCAATAGGCAGGTTTAACTCGGCCACAGGTTCCTTTTCGCCTGCTTTATAGTTTGCTCCATTAGACCTGGGTACATTGAATACACCCGAATTGTTGATTATTGCTGCGACTCCTTCCTGTGAAAGCATCTCGCTGATCTTTTGTCTGAGAGCTCTCTGTGCCCTGTAGGTCGCAAAATCGCCCATTCTTCTTCTTGGTGCAGATGATGCATCCATTGAGAGTTCCTTTAGCTGTTCGTCAGTAAACCTTGTAGCCAGTGGCTCAAAACTTACTTCATAAGTAGCAGTGGAAGGCATCAGAACAATCTTACCTGCCAGTTTGCCTTTATATTGATTAAGATCACTCTCTGTTTTAACATCAAGAAGAACTACATCACCTTTAATAAGTCCGTTTGTGCTTCCTGTCCATGCGACAGGATTACATGCGAAGTTGACATAATAGGGTGAAGTCATGGCGGCATAAGTCTTAACATTATCCCAGCCGCCCCTGCTGAAATCCCTTGCAGGTTCAATCCTTACATTTTGAAACCCGAACTCTTCCATTTTTTTCTTTGCCCATTCTGTTCCGCGGTTAAATCCGGTGGATGCAGTAAGCCTGGGACCAACAAAATCAGTTAGCCAGAAGGAAAGATCCTCAATCTTTGAGTTTTTTAATCCCTCCTGCTTGATCTTGTATATCATTCCTAGATCGACGTTCTCGGTCTGCGACATTAACCATAATGGCAGAAATAAGAAGAGCATAAGTGAGGTGGAAATTTTCTTCATTTTCATTTTATGATATTTATAGGTTAGTTTATGATGTTTCAAATGTAAAAAAAATGGATCCTAATATTCTATTTATATATGGTGATTTAACAATAATTAACTTTGGAGGATGTGCTGCTTTTCCTGCCGCCTGCTGCCAATTACATTTTTCTTTTTGTCATCTCTCTTTTGTCTTTATCTTTGGGCATGATTTACCCAGAAAATTTTGAGAGCAAAATAGGTTTCGACAGGATCAGAATCCTTCTTTCGGAAAAGTGTCTGAGTCCTATGGGGCAGGAGAAAGTTGAATCTGTTAAATTCATCGACAACTTCGATACATTGTCTCATCAACTTTCAGCAACTTTTGAGTTTCAGCAATTACTGCAGTTTGAAGATTATTTCCCTTCTGAAAACTATTACAAGATATCTGATTGTTTAACCAAGATAAGAATTGAGGGTACCTTTCCGGAGGTTCAGGAAGTTTTTGACCTGAGACGCTCCCTCGAGACTGTCAGGACCATACTTAATTTTTTCAGAAGCAAAGATGCCGTAAAGTATCCTGTACTTCAGGCAATGTGCAGCTCTGTAAAAACTTATCCGTATGTTCTGGATGCCATCGACAGGATAATTGATAAACACGGGGTTATAAAGGACAATGCTTCCACAAGGTTAAAAGAAATCAGGGCGGATCTGGCCGGTAAAAGTATACAGGTTTCCAAAAGACTTCATTCGATTCTTAAACAGGCGCAATCTGATGGTATCGTTGATTCAGATACGACCGTATCTGTTCGTAATGGGAGAGGAGTCATACCCGTAAGTTCATATGATAAGAGAAAAATTAAAGGACTTATTCACGATCAGTCAGCTTCAGGGAAAACGGTTTTTATTGAACCTGAGGAGATTGTGGAGCTAAATAATGATATTGTTGAACTCGAATATGAGGAAAAAAGAGAGATAGTGAGGATACTAATAGCCCTTGCCGATAATATCAGGCCTTATATAGATGATCTTCTTGAATCAAATATTTTCCTGGGAGAGGTTGATTTTATCAGGGCAAAAGCTCTGTTTGGCAACCATTTTAGCTCAGTTAAACCGGTTCTTTGCAATAGACCTTTGCTGATTTGGAGGAGAGCTGTTCATCCTCTGCTGTCACTTACATTTGAAAAAAGCACAGCCAGAAAAGTGGTTCCTCTCGATATGGTTCTGGATGACAGGAACAGGATTTTATTGATTTCAGGTCCAAATGCCGGGGGAAAATCAGTTTGTCTCAAAACTGTTGGTCTGCTGCAATATATGTTACAATGCGGTCTGACCATACCTGTGGCAGAAGGTTCTGAAACTGGTCTTTTTAAAAACATTCTTATAGATATTGGTGATGAGCAAAGTATTGATAATGACCTGAGTACGTATAGTTCTCATCTTATCAATATGAAGTATTTTCTAAAGAACGGGGATGAGAATACATTAATACTGATCGATGAATTTGGTACCGGCACTGAGCCGATGCTTGGAGGCTCAATAGCCGAAGCTATACTGGGAGAGTTTAACCGGAAGAAGGTTTATGGGGTTATTACAACTCACTACACTAATCTGAAACACTTTGCGTCTCTTACCGATGGCATTGTAAATGGTGCTATGGCTTTTGATAACCATCTTATGCAGCCTCTTTTTCAGCTAAATATTGGTAAACCCGGAAGTTCCTTTGCATTTGAAATAGCAAAAAAAATCGGACTTCCTGAAGAGATACTTACGGAAGCATCAGGTAAAGCCGGAGTAAAGAACATAAATTACGACAGGCATTTGAAAGATATTGCAAGGGATAAAAGATACTGGGAAGGCAAAAGACAAAGTATCCGCAAGCAGGAGAAACGCCTCGAGGAATTGATGGCTGAGTATGAAAATGAATTGTCAGGTGCCAAAGCGCTGAGAAAAGAGATCATTGCAAAGGCAAAAGATGAAGCCCAGCAATTGCTGAAAGAGTCGAACCGGATGATTGAGAATACAATAAGGCAGATAAAAGAATCACAGGCTGAGAAGGAAAAGACAAAAGATGTGCGTCAGGAACTTGAGGAGTTTAAGAATATTGTTGTGGAGGATACAAAGCCCATCCAAACTGAATCAGAAGAGAAAATAGCAGAATTAAGTTCAAAAGCGAAGAAAATAAGGCTGGAGCCTGAAGCTCCAAAAGCAAAAGAGATTACTGAAGTTTCCAAAGAAAAGCCACTGAAGCAAGGGGATGCAGTCAGGATGATTGATACCCAGGCTGCTGGTGAAGTTGTATCAATAAAAGGTAAAAAGGCGCAGGTTGAAACAGGAAGCCTCAGATTTTTCGTAGAGATCGATAAGATTGAGAGGATATCCCGTGCCGAGCTTAAAAAGAGCCTGAGATCAAATCAGACTTACAGGCAAAATGACCCGGAACTTGTTCAGCGGAATATTAATTTCAAACCTGAAATTGATATCAGAGGCCTTAGAGGCGAAGAAGCAATCAACCTTGTTCAGGAGCTTATTGATAATGCTCTGATAGTGCAGCATCGTCATCTAAGGATACTGCATGGTAAAGGTAACGGCATTCTCCGTCAACTTATTAGGCAATACCTTGATACAGTTGATGTTGTAAAGTCTTTCCGTGATGAACATGTGGAGTTTGGGGGATCAGGAATCACCGTGGTGGAGATGGATTTTTAAGTTCTTAATGTTTACTGGTTACTATTACTTAAAATTGATAAACAATGAAAACAAGATTACTTATTATTGTAATTTTCCTGATAACAGGAGCAGGATTATTTAATTGTAAAGATGGTAAGAAGACTTCCGATCAGAATTCTTTAAATTCCATAGCCACGAAGCAGGAATGGGCGATAGTCATTCATGGTGGTGCAGGAGTTATAACACGTGAAAAAATGACTCCTGAAATGGATAAAGAGTACAGGACGGCACTCAGTGTGGCGCTGAATACCGGGAAGAAAATACTAGCTGATGGAGGCACTGCATTGGAAGCTGTTGAAAAGACAATAAATGTCATGGAGGATAATCCTCTTTTCAACGCCGGGAAAGGAGCTGTTTTTACTCACGATGGGAAGAATGAGATGGATGCATCGATAATGGATGGATCAAATCTTGCTGCCGGTGCCGTTGCATGTGTTACCGATATCAGGAACCCGATAACGGCAGCGAGGTATGTTATGACCAGGTCTGTTCATGTAATGCTCTCTGGAGCAGGGGCATCGCAGTTTGCAAAGGAGCAGGGACTGGAAATTGTCCCTCCCAGCTATTTTTATACAGAGAAAAGGTTTAATGAACTTCAGGAGATTTTAAAGAAAGAAAAGAATGGCACTGTCGGGTGCTGTGCACTCGATCTTAACGGAAATCTTGCTGCAGGCACTTCAACCGGAGGAATGTCAGACAAGAGATATAACAGGATAGGAGATTCTCCCATCATAGGAGCGGGAACATATGCAAACAACAATACATGCGCCGTGTCCGGTACAGGTCATGGGGAATATTTTATCAGGTGGACAGTTGCACATGATATATCGGCGCTTATGGAATATAAAGGTCTTTCACTAAAAGATGCTTCAGAACTTGTGGTTAATGATAAACTTGTAAAGGCAGGAGGAAGCGGTGGTGTTATCAGCGTTGATAAATCAGGTAACATATCAATGCCCTTTAACTCGGAAGGTATGTTTAGGGGGTTTGCCACTGCTGACGGGAAAGAAGGGATATTTATTTACAAGGATGAAGGGGTTAATTAAAAGGCGGAGGGCGGAAGGCAGTAGGCGGAAGGAGACGGCCTTCGCCAAGGCTTGTTCTGTCAAAGGAAGTCGTAAGTCCTTATTGTTGAAAAAAAACGGGAATGTGAAAACATTCCCGTTGAGAAAATATATATTGGTTGTGTTAGTATAGTCTTACAGAACCGTACGATGAAACGATGTGCACTTTGCCTTCGGGTGATTCTTCTTTACCTACAACTCCCGAGACCTCAGTGGAATTATTCTCAACTATTCTTTTCTGATTCTTAAAATTATCCTCATTGTATTTCAATCCGCCATAAGAAACTTTTGCATCAAGTTTATAGTCAGCTGATTCATCTATCCCTATTTTTACACCCATGTAGCGAGATTCCACGTTAATAGATTCAAATCCGACCGGTACCCTGTCGACTGTTAATGATCCGTAGCTCCCGTTGTAATCCAGCTTTTTTGAAAGCGTCCCTATGCTAACACCTGTATATCCATTATCAATAACAAGGTTATTAATATTGTCAATTTTAATATTGTCATATTTGCTTTCACCAACAATTGAACTTGATTCACCGATTGATATTTTTGAGTATTTGCTGTCGAGGAGAAGCGCCTGGCATTCTGTGATGTCCATACTGCCACAGTACCTTATTGTGAGGTCAAGCCATCCTGCATCATCAATAGAACCCTTGCCATAGGCCAGGTTAAGAGTATTTAAAGGCTTAACATTTCCCCTGGTAAGCTTTGATGCTGTCAGATTTCCGTATTTGATATCGAGATTCACCAGTCCCTTAATATTATCCAGATCTGTATTGCCATATTTATTGGAAAGTGTAAGGGCTGTAGCCGAAGGCATCTTAATGCTATAATCGATACTGAATTTCCTTGATCCTGAACCCCAGCCAGTAAAATTGAATTTGTTATCGATAACAGTCTTTGCTGATATATCATTGCCGCTCTGATCAAACTGGACATCTATGTAGTCAAGCATTTTCTGGGCTCTTTCTTTATTTGGCATATCAACTGTTACTTTAACATCGATCACAACCTGGTCTTTGTCCCAGGTGTCTACAACGACATCGCCATATTTGTTGTTTATGTCAAGTGTTGTATTTACTCCGGCTGTATATTCCTTATGGTATTTTTTTGTAACCTCCTGCGCGGATAAAGTTAAAGAAAAGAGCAGAAGTGTTATACAGAGGAGTGCTCCCTGTTTATAAACTGACTTTTTCATTTGCTTTCTTATTTTGGTTATCATTCCTGATTGTTTTTAGCTGCTTAACGATATAATTCATCACATCGAGCTTTGTCTGATAATGTTCTATCATGGCATTAATTATACGTTCATCGTTTGGATTAGCCTTGAGTTCTTTCTGGAGCGAAACATAAGTTGAATCCATACTCTTCATTTCTGTCATCAACATTTCTTTCTGTTCCGGATTATTTTTAAGATCAACATTCAGAATTTCACCTTCCATCACGTTAACCTGGTGTATATAATAATTTTCTACCTCCTTGTATTGTGGCGATACTTCACCCAGTGTCATCCTTCTGTTTTCCGGCCGAATAAAATGGTCCCAGGTATAGAGCGATGACAGTGTAACCAGTAATGTTACCACAGCTGCTTTTAACAGGTAAGGAACTATGCTCCTTTTGGGTGCATTTTTCTTACTCAACAAGTCAAGCTTCTTGTTAAATCTTTCCAGGTGTCCTCCCGAAGGTTCTGCGTCTTCGAAAAAATCCTTGTTTCTGCTGATTATGTCTTCTATAGTTTTCATTCCTGATAAATTTTTCATTTCCCTTTTAATTCCGCAATGAGTTTTTGTTTTGCCCGTGAAAGTTGCGATCGGGATGTGCTGCTGTTAATGGAAAGAATTTCAGCTATTTCATCATGATCGTAACCCTCAAGCAGGTAGAGTGATAGTATTATTCTGTAACCATCAGGAAGTCTTTCAATTGCTTCCTTAACCTCTTCAATACGGACATCAATTTCTTCATTTCTGGTTGTGTCATCGCTGCTTTCATCTCTTATTCCGGCATGTGAATCAATGTCTTCAAAGACCGCTTTTCTTTTATTCAGGGCATCGAGTGACCGGTTTACAACTATCTTTTTAAGCCATGCACCGAAACTTACAGTTCCTGAATAGGTATCAATTTTTTCAAAGGCCGACAGGAACGATTCCTGCATAATATCTTCGGCTTCCATCGTATCATTTACGATCCGCAGACTGGTGTTGTACATTGCTTTGTAGTACAACTTGTAAATCTGAAACTGTGCTTTCTGGTCGCCATTTTTACACCCGTCTAAAAGATCCTGGTGTAGGTTTCTGAATGCCGCTTCTACATTTGCCATCTTTATATAAAGACTAGTTTTTATATGTCTTGCTGCATCCACGTTCTATCAATTTTTCAATCTATAGACGTGGTAAAATTCCAAATGCTGCACTTAATTTAAGAAATTTTCAAAAATATCAGAAAAAGTTTAATATTATTCCCTGTGTTACCTGCCCGCTTGTGTAATTTAGCTCTGAGCCAAATAAACTGTGCGGGATGGAAAATACCAGGAGTAGAATAACTGCAGCAAGTATTGTGTAGATGGGTCTTTCTGATTTTCTGTTCATATAAACTGCGAAAATCCAGAAAATTAGTGCAATAAGTGTCTTGTTATCAGTAAGATCCCATCCAAAAGGGATGCCGGTCCACAACTCACCAAAAGCGTAATATTGAACAACCGGACCAAGAATAAAGCCCCCCACAATAAAAAGGATTAATGTCCAAAGGGCATACTTTTTATAGCGCGGGTATTTAACAACAGCCATAAGGCCTGCCAGCGTTGACAACAGCATTGCAATAAACATGAACAGAACATGAGGCAAAAGAATAAATATCGGAACACCTCCCTTAAATCTAATTACCACTGGTTCATTCTTTAAATAGGTATGAGTACCTCCCGTGTCAGTTATATCAAAATAGTATTGTATTTTACCGGCGGCTGGTTGTTGAGGAACACTGGCAAACAGACCTTTTTCTTCTGTTATTTTGAATAATTTGTTCATTATAAATGAATGAACAGGGTAGGTCTTATATGAAAAATCCGCTGACTGATAATCTTCATCATATTTGAAACGTTTATAATAGAGTTTTGCTTTTACAGATGTATCTGTAATTGCAATTGCTACTTCAGACCTTTCATCAAGAGCTAGACTTCTTACCAGCTTTAATTTATACTGGTTACCATTTACGGTGACTTCCATGCTTTTGGGGTAAGTCGGACCTGTATGTCTCTGATATATTGCGGCAACTACAGTAATAATAAAAGCCAGTAGCCACAGGACAAATTTCTTCATTATTAAAAGTTATTATAATCAATTATACTGTTAGACGTTGTTTATCTATAATTGTATCACTAAAACCACTTTTTTATCATCGCGTGTTACTTCGACACTTATGGTCTGGCCATGTTTAAGCTGACCCATTCTAAACATATAATCCTGAATATTATTGACTGTTCTCCCGTTTATAGCTGTTATGATATCGCCTTTTTTCATTCCTCCAAGGGCAGCTGGTTTACCTGGTGTGACAAAATCGGCCCGCAAACCATTTTTAATAACCCCTGCAAAATCAGGCATTATGCCAAGAGTGACTCCCCTTCTCCTTGGATACCTGTTAACCTCGGCTTTTGGTCCGGCTTCTTTAAACTGTAACCTGGAATTTTCGCATGCCAGTTCTTTTGCAACTTTGAAAATCAGATCGGAAATCTCAACCATTCCCTTGTAGTTTATTTTTTCCCATGTATCGGTAGGAGTGTGATAATCCATATGTGCTCCAGTGAAATAGAACAGAACAGGTATGTTCTTTCCGTAAAAGGAGGAATGATCCGACGGACCGTAACCTTCTTCCGAAAGACTGAGCTTAATAATAGATGTATCGCTGTTTGCCAGAACAAGGTCTTTTAATCCTGTCGCAGTTCCTACTCCGCCAATTTGAAGAATATTTTCTTTATTCAATCTGCCAACCATATCCATGTTAATCATGGCATTGACTTTTGAAAGATCGATGGGTGGGTCATCGGTAAAATGTTTTGAACCCAGAAGTCCTTCTTCCTCTCCTGAAAATGAAAGGCATATGATGCTTCTTTTATGGCTTCCCTTTGTTTTGGCAAATTTTTCTGCAAGCTCGAGCATCATTGCCACACCTGAAGCATTATCGTCGGCTCCATGGTGTATTCCTATTGTATCAAGTGCCCTGCTCCCAGAACCCGGACCACCCATACCAAGATGGTCAAAATGAGCACCCAATATTATGTATTCGTTTTTCAGCTGCGGATCCTCGCCTGGAAGTACCATTGCAACATTTCTTGTACTGGCCATTTCCCTTAAAATTTCAGCTTTGCCATTTGCAGTAACTTTAGTTGAAAAAGGGTATGGTTTTTTTGTTTCATTTAGCTTTTTTTCGAGTGCTGCCACACTGTTTTTCGACTTTGAGAGAATGGCATCAGCGACCTCCCTTTTTATCCTGAATACGGGAATGTCCACTGAATAGTATTCGCCTGAACTGAACGCCTCAATAGTGTCCTGGGGGTCAAATATTGGCCCTGACACCATCAGCACACCCGCTGCACCCATGTCTTTTGCCAGTAACGCTTTATCCCTGTCGGAACTGAAGGTTATATAAGGACTCTTTGTATTGTCAGATTCAGGATCAGCACGCAAAATCAACACCCATTTACCTTTTACGTCAATACCTTTATAATCATCCCATTTCAGGCTGTCGTTATTCAGGTTGAATCCGTAACCTGCAAAGACTACTTCTGCTTCCAAAGCTGAATTTGAACTGAATTCAAAAGGTGAAAAATCTTTCTCAGCAGTATAGTTTCTTCCATTTATGGAAAGAGCATTATCTGGCCCCGGAACAAGCTTCTTAGTTACCTTATAACGTTGAAATCCGTCACCGGTTAATGGGATGAACCCATAAGAAGACAGTTTGTTTTTAATATACACTGCTGACAGGCTGTCGCCCGGCGATCCTGTCAGCCGGCCTCTCAGCGAATCGGATGAAAGATATTTAATATGACCCAGAAGTTCGTTTGTAGTAACTTCCCTGTTGCCTGAACATGATAATATAAATAATAAAATAAGTGCAGGAACAGTACGTGTGATGTACTTAATTGTTTTATTTTTTTTCATGGTAAATATTTCTAATCAGATTTATATCTGAATGATTTGACATAAAAAGAAAAGTGCAGATATAATTTATTCAAATAGTTTAAACGCTTCTTTAATCAGTCCGATTGCTTCCATAAGCTGTCTTTCAGTGATAATAAGGGGAGGAGCAAAGCGGATTATATGATTATGTGTAGGTTTTGCAATCAGTCCCATTTCTTTCATAGCCAGGCATACATCCCAGGCCTCCTTGCCATTTTTCGGCTTTATGACAACTGCATTCAAAAGACCTTTACCACGAACCAGTTCAACCAGGTCGGATTTGATAGTCCGGAATTCTTCCCTGAAAATCTTTCCAAGATATTCGGCCTTTTCGGCGAGTTTTTCATTTTTCACAACCTCAAGTGCGGCTACGGCAACTTTTGCTGCCAGCGGGTTTCCGCCAAAGGTGGAACCATGCTCACCTGGTTTAATGGTAAGCATAATATCGTCATCGGCAAGAACCGCAGAAACAGGAAGAACTCCGCCTGAAAGGGCTTTCCCAAGTATAAGTATATCGGGACGAACTCCTTCATGATCGCACGCAAGCAGCTTACCTGTACGGGCTATACCTGTCTGTACTTCATCGGCAATAAACAGGACATTTTTTGATTTGCACAAATTATATGCTTTTTTCAGATAGCCATCATCAGGAACAAAGACTCCGGCTTCTCCCTGAATAGGCTCAACAAGAAAACCGGCTACATCGGGATCTTTTAGCGCATTCTCCAGGGCTTTGATATCATTATATGGGATAATAATAAACCCGGGCGTAAAGGGACCGTAGTCATTCCTTGCATCAGGGTCGGTCGACATTGATATTATACTGATAGTTCTGCCGTGGAAGTTACCCTCGCAGGCTATTATCTTTGCCTGGTTCTCTTTAATTCCCTTTTTCTTATAAGCCCATTTCCGGCAGAGTTTCAGGGCTGTTTCATCTGCCTCTGCCCCTGAATTCATAGGAAGAACCTTGTCGTATTTAAAATATTTTGTAATGTATTCTTCATATTCGCCAAGCACGGAATTATAAAAGGCCCTCGAGGTAAGAGTCAGCCTTGAAGCCTGATCAGTTAAGGCTTTAATTATTTTTGGATGGCAATGGCCTTGATTTACAGCTGAATAAGCTGAAAGGAAGTCAAAATATCGTTTTCCCTCCACATCCCATACAAACGGACCTTCACCTCTTTCAAGAACTACAGGAAGAGGATGGTAATTGTGCGCACCATATTTATCTTCCCGGTTAATATAATCTTGTGTGTTCATGTTGTTGATTATTAGATAGATAATAAATTAGCAAATATGCCTACAATCTTACAAAAGCTTTTTTATATTTCAAAATGAATCTAAGTCTCCCATTCATCCCCTCATCCATTCTCCACTTCATCTTTAAACAAACCGGGTCTAAGACGCCTGGTTCTTTCTTCCGCCTTCTCATGTCGCCACTTTTCAATATTTGCAGCATGACCGGAAAGCAGTATATCCGGGACTTTCCATCCGTTAAAATCTGCTGGTCGGGTATAAACAGGAGGCGCAAGAATATCATCCTGAAAAGAATCGGAGAGGGCCGATTGCTCATCAGAGATAGCTCCCGGAATCAGCCGGACTATTGCATCAGTAATTATGGCGGCGGGTAGTTCACCTCCCGAAAGTACATAGTCGCCAACAGATATTTCCCTGGTAATCAAATGATCACGTATTCTCTGGTCAACTCCCTTGTAATGACCGGCGAGTATCAGGATATTGTTTTTTATTGAGAGCTGATTAGCCATTCTCTGACTGAATTTCTCACCATCAGGGGAAGTATATATTATTTCGTCATATTTCCTTTCCCTTTTAAGCTTTTCAAGAGCCCTGAATACAGGTTCAATCATCATAACCATACCTGCACCACCTCCAAAAGCATAATCATCCACGCTTTTATATTTATCGCTGGTGAAATCGCGAAGATTTATAACATTTATTTCGACCAGTTTTTTGTCCTTTGCTCTTTTAACTATGGAGTAATTAAGAGGACTATCAAGTAATTCAGGCAGAACTGTAAGAATATCAATTCTCATCTGTTGTTTCTCGCAAAAGTACAAATAAGATTATATTTGCCTATGGAATGTCGCGAAAATTGTGGGGCCTGCTGTATAGCTTTGTCAATCTCTTCGCCTTTACCAGGCATGCCCGATGGTAAGCCGGCAGGCATAAGATGTGTTCATCTTCTGGATGATTACAGTTGTGATATTTATAATTCTCGCGAAAAACCACAGGTTTGTACCGATTTTAAGGCTGAACCTGAATTTTGTGGCTCATGCAGGGAAGAGGCGATGAGGATACTGGGGGCCCTGTCTGTTTAATCACATTCCTGAAGAAAATACAATCTTCCCTCCAACAATCGTATAATCCACCTTAGTCTTCATTATTTCAATGTCAGGGATAGTAAGCAGATCCTTATCTGTAATTACAATATCAGCAAGATAGCCTGGTTTGATCATTCCTTTCCTTTCATCCATGAATTGTGCATAGGCTGATCCAAGTGTATAGAACCTGATTGCATCTTCCATTGATATTTTTTGTTCAGGATGCCATCCTTCTCCTTCTTCTCCAAGCCTGTCTTTCCTTGTTACTGCTGCATACAGGCCCTCCATCGGATTGAGCGGTTCAACCTGGTAATCAGTTCCAAATGCAAGTTTTGCTCCGGCATCTGCCAGGCTTTTCCATGCATAGGCTCCCTTTGCCCTTTCGGTTCCTATACGTTTTTCGCAGAACTTTTTATCAGAAATGCAATGAGTGGGTTGCATGGACGGAATTACCCCAAGTTGTGCAAATCGAGGAATATCTGAAGATTGCAGGTTTTGGGCATGTTCAACGCGATGTCTGCTGTCGCGTTTGCCATTAACCCCGATAGCTTTCTCATAGGCATTTAAAACCCAGTAATTTGCTTTGTCTCCAATAGCATGAATGCCTACCTGGAATCCCATTTTATCGGCTACAATAACCATCCTCTCCATATCTTCATAAGGTATCATAGCCATTCCGGATGTCGATGGATTATCGGTAAATGGTTCGAACATAAGCGCAGTTCCTGATCCAATTGTCCCATCCATAAAAGCTTTCAGGTATCCGAACCTGATCCAGTTACCATCACGGGGGTATTGTTTTCCAAGCTCAATATATTTTTTCAGCAAAACAGTGTCTGTGGTCAGAAACTCTCCAATATCGACCCTGCAGGTTAGCTCTCCATCTTTTTTCAGTTTTGCATAGGCATCGAAATCGGCGCTGCCTGGGATCTGAACACTTGTGACACCGTCTTCACGTGCCTCCTTTAATGCAAGGCGATAACCGTCCCATAATCTTGCACTGTCTTCTTCTGCCGTTCTTTTTACTTTAATTTCCCCGGTTTTTATCAGGCTTTCTGCATTTTCTTTTATGATGCCGGTTGGTTCACCTGTTACTGGATCTTTCTGTATCTCGCCGCCAAATGGATTCGGAGTATTCTTTGTTATTCCAGATGCCCTGAGAACATAAGAATTCACGAGCACTGAATGACCATCAGCCCTGCTGAGCATAACAGGATTATCGGGTGAAACTTTGTCAAGAAGTTCCTTGGTTGGCCATTTTTTATCGGTAAACATCTCATGCTCCCAATGGCCTCCTTTGATCAGTTCTCCGGGTTTTGATTTTTCAACCTGTTTCCTGACTTTTTCGGTAATTATAGAAGGATCAATGGTATATCTGAGTTCGATATAATCCGGATCGAGTGAACCAAAATGTACATGAGCGTCATTAAATCCGGGAATAACCAGCCTGCCATCTGCATCAATCACTTTCGTGGATCCCTTCTGAATCATTTTCGATATTTCAGAAGTGGTGCCAACGGCAATGATTTTTTCCCCTTTCACAGCTATAGCCTGGGCACGGTGATTGTTTTTGTCAATAGTCAGAACTTTCCCGTTAATTATTACCAGGTCAGCTGTATCTTTTGGTTTGTATGAACTGCCAATCATCGTGAATGCTATTGTTAATGTGACAATTAAATTCTTCATATAACATTTATTTATTTTCTGAAATATATGGAATATAATTTATTTTTCCATTAATCATATTATGCATTTACGTCACATTAATTGTAGGGACGTTGCATGCAACGTCCCTACAACAAAAAAAATATAATTTTATTTATGCAAATTGATGAATGATGTTCCGAAAAAGGTATTTTCGCAAAAATATTTATTATGAAAATTGCATTAGTTGGTTATGGAAGAATGGGGCATGAAATTGAATCCATTGCCACCGAAAGAGGTCATTCCATTAAACTCGTTATAGATCAGGATAATGCATCAGATTTAAATAGTAACAATCTGAAAGGTATTGATGTTGCAATAGAATTTACATCCCCTTCGGCAGCATTTAAGAATATCAGTATATGTCTCAGCAACAAAATCCCTGTTGTATCGGGAACTACCGGCTGGCTGGACGATTATGACAATGCGGTGGAAATATGTAAAAGAAACAGAACATCATTTATTCATTCGTCAAATTTCAGCATTGGAGTGAATCTGCTGTTCATGCTTAATTCTGAACTGGCCAGACAGATGGACAGGTTCCGTGAATACCATGTATCTGTTGAAGAGATCCACCATGTAAAGAAACTAGATGCCCCCAGCGGAACGGCAATAAGTATAGCTGTTGGAATAAGCAAAATGCATTCATCCTATGATGGATGGTGTTTTGAAAACTTAATCTCCGATAGCAAAGTACCCATCCGGTCAGTTCGTGAAGGTTCAGTTACGGGTACTCATATCGTGACCTGGGATTCGGAGATTGACACAATAACTCTTAAGCATGAGGCTAAAAACAGGAAAGGATTAGCACTCGGAGCTGTTGTTTCCGCTGAGTTTATTTATAAAAAAGAAGGTGTATTCACTATGAATCAGGTGATGGGATTCTGATAATTATTTTTACTTTTACCGATTCTTAATATAATATGGCATCATGACAGAACTCTTTTCGAAAAAGAACATAAGGTTTGCAATTGCTGCAATTTTTTATATCCTGGTCGTTATCTGGATTGGCAATTACTGGTTGCTGCTGGGTCTGGGCATCATTTATGATATGTATATAACCGAAAAAGTTAACTGGACCTTCTGGAAGAAACGGAATGGCAAAAACAGCGCATTGATTGAATGGATTGATGCTTTGATTTTTGCCGTTATAGCCGTATCACTTATAAATATATTCCTTTTTCAGAATTATCGTATACCAACTCCTTCGATGGAGAAATCATTGCTTGTAGGCGATCATCTTTTTGTAAGCAAACTGGCATATGGTCCACGTATGCCAAATACTCCAATAGCTTTTCCGTTCACACAGAATACAATGCCTCTGACAAAGGGGAGGTCATGGTCAAATCTTATTAAATGGCCTTATAAGCGTCTGGTAGGTCTTGGAAAGGTTAAGAATAATGATCCGATTGTCTTTAACTTTCCTGCAGGTGATACTGTAGTTGTGGAGGAACAGACTACAAGTTATTATGAGATAGTCAGGAGGGCTGCCAGCGATCTGAAGATGAGAGATAGCTACAGCGGTGTATCACTTAAGCCTGACAGTTATTATAATCAGAAAGCGCGGAAAGAGGTATATGACAAGTACACAATAATATACAGACCTGTCGACAGGAGAGATAATTATGTAAAAAGATGTATTGGAATCCCAGGTGATACTGTTACTATAAAGGGAGGAGTCCTCTATGTTAACGGGAAAATTGTCCCTGACAATGGTACACAGCAGACGACATATGTAGTAGGAACAAATGGAACTACCATTAATCCGAAAGCATTTGAACGATTGAACATTAACAGGTCCGATCAAACAATGATCTCCGGCTCAGCATATCTTTTGCCACTTACAAAATCAAATGCTGAAGCGTTGTCGAAATTCACCAATGTGACGGATGTTGTTCCTTTTTATTCACAACCCGGTGAATTTGCTCCCCAGATTTTTCCTTATAGTCCGGTTCTGGCATGGAATGAGGATAATTTTGGACCTATCTGGATACCGGTCAAAGGCGCAACAGTAAAACTTGATACCGGAAACCTTTGTTTATATGAGAGGATAATTGATGTTTATGAGAAAAATGACCTCAGAGTTGACGGGAAAACAATCTACATCAATAATGTTCCCTCTGACAGTTATACCTTCAAAATGAATTATTACTGGATGATGGGAGATAACCGGCATAATTCGGCTGATTCAAGGTATTGGGGTTTTGTTCCTGAAGATCATATTGTAGGAAAACCAAAATTCATATGGTTATCGCTCGATAAAGAAGCCACTGGACTGAACAGGATAAGGTGGAGCCGGATGTTCAAGAAGGCCAGGTAATTGTTTTTTTCTTATTTCACCTTATCCACGATAGCTTTAAAAGCTTCCGGGTGATTCATTGCGAGGTCGGCAAGGGTTTTCCTGTTAAGAGTGATACCTTTTTTATCAAGTTTCCCTATAAATTCTGAATAGCTCATGTCGTACTGACGAACACCTGCATTGATCCTCTGGATCCATAAAGCCCTGAACTGGCCTTTTTTCCTTTTTCTGTCGCGGTAAGCATACCCTAATCCTTTATCGAGGGTATTCTTTGCAACTGTAATAACATTCCTTCTTGATCCAAAGTTTCCTTTGGTCTGCTTAAGTACCTTCTTTCTCCTGGCACGTGAAGCAACTGAATTTACTGATCTTGGCATAATTCATTTTTTTTGAATGTCAGCGGCCTGATTTAAGACACTTATCTGCTGAACAATCTGTTTATACTATAATTACTTTAATCTGGGTGTACAATTATTTGCTTGCCAGCAACAACTTAACATTCTTAAGATCTGTTTTATGAACCTGACCTGCATAGGTAAGATTTCTCTTACGCTTTGTAGATTTTTTAGTCAGGATATGGCTTTTAAATGCATGTTTCCGCTTGATTTTTCCTGTTCCGGTGAGAGAAAATCTTTTCTTTGCACCCGGATTCGTCTTCATTTTTGGCATTTTTCTGTTTCAGATATATTTAAAAACTATTTTTTCTTTTTAGGCGAAAATGATACTATCATTCTCTTGCCTTCAAGTCGTGGAAGCTGTTCTACTTTACCGTATTCTTCAAGGTCGTTGGCAAAACGAAGGAGCAATACTTCTCCCTGTTCCTTGAATAAAATTGATCTTCCTTTAAAGAACACATAAGCCCTCACTTTTGCTCCCTCTTCAAGGAACTTCATTGCATGCCTGAGCTTAAAATTATAATCATGGTCATCCGTGTTCGGGCCGAACCTTATCTCCTTAACAACAACTTTAGTAGTTTTGGCCTTTATCTCTTTTTGCTTTTTCTTTTGTTGATAAAGAAATTTCTGATAATCAACAATTCTACAAACAGGGGGATCTGCACTGGGAGAAATTTCAACGAGGTCAAGTTCCAGATTATCTGCCAGCTTAAGAGCATCCTGTATACTCATAACATCTGCCTCTATTTCTTCACCGACAACTCTGACCACTTTCGCAGTAATCCTGTGGTTAATTTTGTGAGCCGGCTGGGTAACCCTTGCCGGACTTCGCCTAATTGGTAAAGCTATAGTTCTTTCCTCCTTTACTTTTGTTAATACTAAAATTTACCTATTGTGCCTAAACAGTAATTTCTTTTTTAATCTCGGAGTTAATAAAATCAACAAATTCTTCAATTTTCATACTCCCTTTATCACCTTCGCCCTGCTTCCTGACCGCAATTGTTTCATTTTCCACCTCTTTTTCCCCTATTATAAGAAGGTAGGGAATCCTCTTTAATTCATTATCCCTGATCTTTTTACCTATCTTCTCACTTCTTTCATCAATCAGTGTGCAAATATCGGAATTATTTAGAATTTCCAAAACTTTTCCGGCATAATCATTGAATTTTTCGCTTATTGGCAAAATGACCGCTTTTTCGGGCGCTAGCCATAATGGGAATTTTCCGGCTGTATTTTCAATAAGAACTGCAACAAACCGTTCCATCGATCCGAAAATAGTACGGTGTATCATTACAGGCCTGTGCTTCTGGTTATCACTTCCGTTATAGGTAAGATCAAACCTTTCAGGCAGGTTGTAATCCACCTGGATTGTACCCAGCTGCCATTTTCTTCCGATTGCATCCTTAACCATAAAATCGAGCTTAGGGCCATAAAAAGCAGCTTCTCCTTTTACAATGGTTGTCTCAAGGTTTTTTTCAGCAGCGGCTTCAATAATATCCTTTTCGGCTCTTTCCCAGTTTTCATCCGATCCGATATATTTTTGTTTATTTTCAGGATCGCGTAAAGAGATCTGTGCTGTGAAATCGTTGAAATTAAGGATCTTGAAAATATACAATATCAGATCAATAATGCTTTTAAACTCATCCATTAGCTGGTCGTGCCTGCAGAAGTGATGGGCATCATCCTGAGTGAAACTTCTGACCCTTGTGAGACCATGCAGTTCGCCGCTCTGTTCATATCTGTAAACAGTTCCGAATTCAGCCATCCTTAACGGCAGATCCTTATAGGAGTGGGGAGTGGCATTGTATATTTCACAGTGGTGAGGACAGTTCATTGGTTTTAGCATAAACTGCTCACCCTCCTGGGGAGTTGATATAGGTTGAAACGAATCGGCGCCGTATTTTTCAAAATGGCCGGAAGTTTTGTAAAGATTTACATTACCGATATGTGGTGTAGTAACAATCTTATATCCTCTTTTCCTCAATTCCTTTGTAAGGAAAGTAATAAGATTCTGCCTTATGTCCGATCCTTTAGGAAGCCATAGGGGAAGTCCCATACCTACCTTTGGTGAGAAGGTAAATAATTCCAGCTCTTTTCCAATCCTTCTATGGTCTCTTCTTTTTGCCTCTTCGAGAAAGACAAGATATTCATCGAGAAGCTTCTGTTTCGGATATGTTATTCCATAAATCCTTGTCAGCATTTTGCGGTTCTCGTTTCCGCGCCAGTAGGCTCCGGCTACACTTAATAGTTTAATTGCTTTCAAAGGCTCAGTGGATGGCAAATGAGGACCTTTACAGAGATCGGTAAAATTACCCTGTGTGTATAAAGTTATTGTCCCGTCTTCAAGTTCATTGATCAGTTCAGTCTTATATTCATCTCCTTTTTTTGAGAAGATATCAAGTGCTTCTTTTTTACTTACCTGTCGTCTTGTGTATTTCAGATTTTCAGCAGCCAGTTCCTTCATCCTGTTTTCAATGGTAACCAGGTCAGCCTCGGTAATAACCCTTCCATCACCTGGATCCACATCATAGTAAAAACCGTTCTCAATAGCAGGACCAATACCAAATTTAATTCCAGGATAGAGGGATTCCAGTGCTTCAGCCATCAGGTGCGCTGATGAATGCCAGAATGCATGTTTCCCTTCTTCATCTTCCCATTTATGCAGCTTAATGGTTGCATCGGTATCAATTGGTCTGGTCAGGTCCCATACCTCACCATTGACTGTTGCTGAATAGACTTCTTTGGCAAGTCGCGGACTGATCTGTTCTGCTATTTCAAGGCTGTTGATACCTTTTTTATATTCTCTTGCAGTTCCGTCAGGAAAAGTTATCTTTATCATTCTGAACCCTTCTTTTTATTGGAGTGCAAAGATAAATATATTTTTTAATTTTGCAGATCAGAAAAAGGAGTCTTTGGTGCAGCTTTTTATTGTGAAACAAGACTTTTAAAAAAAATGGCACGTTATTTGGTAGCTGATTTTTAAATTTTAAAACCTGTAATATGAAAAGAATAGTTTATATTTTAATGATTTTACCGTTGATACTCCTATCGTGCGAGAAAACTCCCTCTGCCCATTTTTATACAGATACCTCCGAACCGGAAGTCGGACAGACGGTTGTTTTTTACAACGATTCCCAAAATGCCAATAGTTTTGAATGGGATTTTGGCGATGGTTATATTTCAAATGAAAGATCTCCAAGCCATATTTTTAATTCAACGGGTCCTGTTACGGTTCAGCTGACAGCCAGGTCAAAAAGCGGAGTTACAGCTGATGCATCTCTCGACCTTACTATTATGGTGCCGACACTTCTGGAGATTGAGGTTCTGGAATACTACCAGGAATATGTTGTCCCTGATGCCAGTGTTTACCTTTATCCGACCCTTACTGATTGGGATGCTCAGACTAACCTGTCAATTGGTGGTTATACCGATGAAAACGGCATAGTGGTTTTTGCAGGGCTTGATCCTTATGTCTATTATGTTGATGTTTTGGAAGCTAATCATGATAATTACACCCTTCGTAATGAAGATGTCGGTTTTATACGTACTCCTGAAATATTGCCTCACCAGATAAATTTCTTTATAGCATATGTCGATGTTGCTGTTCATGGTAAAGGCGTTGCCAGGGGAGAACGGCCTTTGATTATTAAGAAGCTGGAACGGAAAGCTACTGATAAAAACCTGACACCACTGCTCCCAGGTACGGAAAACTGGCAGGAACTATATAATCGCAGGGCAAGATAATTGTCTTAATTTACCAGTACACTGTCCAGTTCCTGTCTAATAATTTTGGTCCATACAACATAGCCTTTATCATTAAGGTGAAGACTGTCGTCACGGAATAATTCACGTGCCGGCTGACCTTTATCATTGATAAAAGCAAACGCTGTTGTTATGAAGTATGTGTTTTTTTGTCCCTCACACACTGCTTTTATCATTTCATTCGCTTTACTGATCTCCGGCCAGACTTCCCACCTTGAAGGCGTTGGTGTGGTAGCTATCCAGAATACAGGGGTATCGGGGTGTTTAACACGAATAATTTCAATGACCTTCCGGCATAGCCGGGCTACCTCATCGGGGGTTTTATCTTCTTTGGTACCGGCAATGTCATTGGCGACAAATATTACAATAGCCCTGCATTGGTGAGGATCAAAAATTTTTGAATATCTGGCTCCCATGCCTTAATTTCGGAAGATAACTGATTATTCTTAACATGAGAACATGAAAGAATTCCCAATGAGATTAATAATAATAAATACTTTCTCATGATATATGGTTTAATTTTTGTTTTCAAATGTAGATTTTTAATGTTAAAAAAACATAATAAAAGAATTCATTCTGATACTGATTTTTAAATTACAGGTTATATTTTATTTTGAAAAAAAAGTTACGTTTGTAGTAGGTAATTATTATTTTCAAACATTCAAACAAATCAAATGTCAAAAAGCCGGCTTTTTCTCACGAAACCACTGCCTCAGCTATTCAGTGAATCAAAGGATTCAGGTGGTTTAAAAAGATCTCTGACAGCACTGAATCTGACAACATTAGGTATCGGAGCAATTATTGGTGCTGGTATTTTTGTATTATCTGGTCAGGCAGCGGCTATGTATGCTGGTCCGGCTATTGTTCTCTCATTTATTGTCTCGGGTTTGGCATGCGGTTTTGCCGGACTGTGTTATGCTGAGTTTGCATCAATGATTCCCATTGCCGGGAGCGCCTATACATATTCCTATGCAACCCTGGGTGAATTTCTTGCATGGATAATAGGATGGGATTTGATTCTGGAGTACCTGTTTGCCGCCTCAACAGTTGCAGTAGGCTGGTCAGGATATGTGGTAAGTTTCCTGAAAGATCTTAATATATTCATCCCTGCTCAGTATACAGGAGCTGTAGGCACGGTACTTGTTAATGTTCCCGATATGGGATGGAAACCATTAACTGAGGCTTTTGCGAATACTCTTACATCATCTGGCATCCAGGTTGATTCATTGGCACATGTAACATGTATTCTGAATATACCGGCTATGTTTATCGTAGCCCTGCTTACAACACTCCTGGTTATAGGTATTAAAGAATCTGCCAATTTTAACAACGTAATGGTAATAACCAAAGTATCAGTTATTATCGTGTTTGTGGCTCTTGGATTCATGTTTGTCAAGTCAGCAAACTGGCATCCTTTCATACCTGCCAATAAAGTTGAGTCTGCACCAATATCGCAATATGGTTCATTCTGGGGATGGCTGAAGGCCTATTCACATGAATTTGGCAAATATGGTATAAGTGGTATTTTCAGGGGAGCAGGAGTAATATTCTTTGCATATATCGGATTTGATGCTGTGTCAACTGCAGCACAGGAGGCAAAAAATCCTCAGCGCGATATGCCGGTTGGAATCCTTGGTTCTCTTGGAATTTCAACTGTACTTTATATACTCGTTGCTATTGTGTTAACAGGGATCGTCAGCTATACCACTTTGAATGTTGCTGATCCCGTGGCTGTTGGTGTCGATGCAATGGGCAAGGGGATGTTCTGGCTGCGGCCGATCGTCAAAATTGCAGCAATAGCGGGCCTGAGTTCTGTAATTCTGGTCATGCTTCTTGGTCAGCCCCGGATTTTCTATTCCATGTCAAAAGATGGATTGTTACCTCCGGTGTTTTCAAAAGTTCATCCGAAATTTCAAACTCCATACATAAGTACAATTATTACAGGGTCGGTGGCTATGATAATTGCAGGTATACTGCCTATAAGCATTTTGGGAGAGCTGGTTTCAATAGGCACTCTTCTTGCTTTTATAATAGTTTGTATAAGCATACTGGTTCTGAGGAAATCCAAACCGGATATTGAAAGACCTTTTAAGACGCCATGGGTTCCAATGGTACCTATATTGGGAGCAGCCATATGCTTCATTCAGATGGCATCATTACCGCTCGATACGTGGTTAAGGCTTATCATCTGGATGGCTATCGGTTTCGCTATCTATTTCACTTATAGTGTGAAGCACAGTAAGATAAGAAACAGCACTCCCAGGGAATAACTCAGATCTCATCTGAAAAAACTGCTTTGGGCAGGTCTCTCATGTTATACCTTGAAGCCATTACTTCTCCGTATGCTCCGGCAGATCTGATAGCTATTATATCACCCCGGGATGTTTCAGGCAACTCGATGAACTTGCCAAAAATATCGGACGACTCGCATACAGGTCCGACAACATTATACCTGTAGCTATTTCCCGACGATGTGAGGTTCTCAATCTTATGATGAGCCTGGTATAATGCCGGCCGTATAAGATCTGTCATCCCTGCATCAATTATTGCAAAGAGTGTGTTGCTTCCGTTTTTGATATATAGTACTTTTGATATCAGGCTTCCGCACTGACCAATAATTGAACGACCTGGTTCAAGATGAAGTTCCTGGCCCTGACGCAGGTCAAGGAATTCATTCAGAAGAGAGAAGTATTCAGGGAAGAATGGATATTTCTCAGGGTCCTCATAATCAATCCCGAGTCCTCCTCCGACATTTATGAACTTTAAATCCACATTCCTGTCAGCAAACCAGTCCTGTAATTCGTTTATTCTTGTGCAAAGGCTTTTAAACACCGACATGAGAGTAATCTGGGAACCTATGTGAAAATGGATTCCAATAAGATTGAGATTCTTCAGGCCTGATAGTTTTTTCATCACCTCGTCAAGCTCCCAGGTATTGATACCGAATTTGCTCTCCTCAATACCTGTGGTAATGTATTTGTGAGTATGAGCTTCAATATAGGGATTGATCCTCAAGGCTATTCTGGCAGTTTTATTCTGGTCAGATGCAAGCAGGTCAATAACTTCCATTTCAGGTATTGACTCACAATTGAAACAAAAGATATTTGCATTAAGTGCAGCCTTAATATCTTTATCGGTTTTTCCCACACCTGCAAAAACAATTTCCGAGGGATTAAAACCCGCCTCTAATGCACAGGCTATTTCGTTCCAGCTTACGCAATCTGCTCCAAGACCATATGAGGCAATAATTTTCAGTAGTCTTGGATTCGAGTTTGCCTTAACAGCATAATGAACTTTATAACCTGAGAGTTCAGATTCTTTTTTTACAATATTAAGAGTAGACCTTAAAACATCAAGATCATAGTAATAAAAGGGTGTTTCTATATCCCTGAATTTCTCTGTTATTATGTTAGTGATCATTTTTCTTAATTAAAAAGATGTTTGCTGAGTAATCTTAAAGCTTCAGTTTTTTTAGATGTATCGATCAACAATGAAAGACTGTTGGGACTTCCTCCATATGATATCATTTTAAGAGGTATGGTATTAAGTGCTTCAAATATCTCCGGAGCAGAGCCTGTACGCTCCGTACGGAAGTCTCCGACAATACATATAATTGTCTGGTTCTCTTCAACTTCCACAGTGCCAAGCTCTCGTAAGTCTTTAGCTATCTGGTTAATAAATTCCGGATTATCAATTGTTATTGATACAGCCACTTCCGACGTTGTTATCATATCAATAGGAGTCCTGTAAGCCTCAAATATCTCAAATACTTTTCGAAGAAACCCATAGGCCATGAGCATTCTTGTAGATCTTATCCTTAATACTGATATTCCGTCCTTTGCTGCCACAGCCTTATAATCCTGCAGAACTGATAAAGATGTAATAAGAGTGCCGATATCTTCCGGGTCCATAGTGTTTTTAAGCCTTACCGGTATGTTTTTTTCACGGGCTGGTTTGACACTTGACGGATGAAGTATTTTGGCTCCGAAATAGGCTAGTTCAGCTGCTTCATCAAAAGATAATTCCCTTATTACGCTTGTATTTTCAACATATCTCGGGTCATTATTATGAAAACCATTAATGTCAGTCCATATCTGGATCTCAGAAGCGTTTACTGCTGCTCCGATTATAGACGCGGTAAAATCACTTCCCCCACGTTTCAGGTTATCTATTTCTCCGTAGGCATTTCTGCAGATAAACCCCTGGGTGATTATTATATGCTCCGAAACATGGTTTTTCAGCTCTCTTCCCAGGTTCTCCTCTATGTAGTATGAATCAGGTTCCCCATCCTTATCAATCCGCATGAAACTAAGTGCTGGCAGAAGAACTGACCTGATTCCCAATTCCTGAAGCAGGAGATGTACCAATGATGTTGAGATAAGCTCTCCCTGCGCCAGAATAGCTTTTTCCTGGAGCTTGGTAAACACCCTGAGGGTAAATGTTCTTATATATTCAAAGTGAGAATCAATAAGTTCATGTCCTGCTTTCTTAAAAGTAACGGTTGAAAAAAGCTCTTCAACCACCTTGTGATATTTATCTCTCAGGTCCTCATTTTTGGAAGACGCTTCATTAATATTATCAGCATATAAAAGGTTAGCTATATCCAACAGACTGTTTGTGGTGCCTGCCATTGCCGACAATACTACTATTTTTTTTTCGTCATTGTTTATTAAAGGTACCAGTGCCCGCATCCTGTCAGGATTTCCCACTGATGTACCTCCAAACTTCATAATTTTCATACCTTAGTAATTATTTACAAAAAAACCTGCATCTTCCTGCAGGACCGTCAATCTTCTTTTATCCGGAATTTTTACAAATGGATTAGGCAGACCTGTAGAAATAATGGGAGAAACACAACAATAACTTATATATATTGTTCATTAATTTATAAATCAGGAGGCAAAAATATACTTTTAATCAATACGGAACATTTAATTGGTATATTTTTTGTTAACAGTTAAAACAGAAGATAGTTTTAATTAAAACGATATAAAATGAAGAAATCTGTTTTTATCATGCTGGCTCTTCTTTTTCTGATTCAGATTGATGGATTAAGTCAGAAGAAAGGTGAGCAAAACAAGGTTAAGAGTGACACGATTTCTGTAGATAGCCTGGAGTACAGATTAATTGTATCAGATCCCGGTTTTGAAACCTGGCTTGCGACACAAAAGCCTGAAAATTATTACTCTAAGGATTATTACGAACAGAAAAATCGTTTTTATGTTACTGAATGGAACTACAGATACATGAGCTTTAATAATAACGGGTTTTATGAATCCTATATAAACTATAATCCTTCAATTGATTATGGTTTAGATTTGAATTATAAACTCTATTATTACTTCAGGTATTTTGAAGAAAAAAATCATGTGAGGCTTCTAAACAGTGGAAGGTGAGAACTAACAACCTTTTTAATTCTTTTTTCTTTAATTTCATTTTTATTTTTATTTTTGCACGCGCTATCTTATATTGCCCAGATGGCGAAATTGGTAGACGCGCTAGTTTCAGGGACTAGTGTCAGCAATGATGTGCAGGTTCGAGTCCTGTTCTGGGCACAAGGAACGTAATGCGCAGAGCACAGAGCGCAGAGCGCAGGTCAAGAAACCTGAGCCCTGAGCCCTGAGCCCTGAGCTATTCCGCCCAGATGGTGAAATTGGTA
>CAYUQR010000043.1:0-29719 GCA_964446825.1 uncultured Rikenellaceae bacterium | reverse complement strand
TTTCATTTTAGTTCAATTTATGTTTTATAACTGCTTCAAAATTACTACACATGCTGCTACAGCATGTTACATAATTCCTCAATTGATTTGTATAATTTTCATATTACCTGACTTTATCGATTGATTTACGCTTTCTATCGCCAATTTCCTTGAAATGGGTAGGGGCAAGACCGGTTACCTTTTTAAACTGATTGGAAAGATGGGCAACACTACTGTATCCCAACTCAAAAGCAATTTCGGAGAGCGTTTTTTCATCATACACAAGGAGTTCTTTTACACGTTCTGTTTTCAGGTTTATCATATGTTTTTCAATTGTCGTTCCTTCAACTGATGAATAAAGCGTACTTAAATAGTTGTAATCAAGATTCAGTTTTTCAGCCAGATAATCTGAAAAATTAATCTTAATATCTTCCTCCCTGTTGTAAACAAAATCAATAGCAATATTGTTTATCTGTCCAATTAACTGACTCATATGATCATTGATTATTTCAAATCCGACCTCCTTCAACCGAATATTTATAATCTCTAATTTCTTTTCAGGAATAGGATCTTTGGTCTCGACTTTGCCTAATTGTACATTAGCATCTTGAATTCCGGCCTCATGGAAAATATTTGATACAGCCATGATGCATCTGATACATGCCATATTTTTGATAGAGATATTCATAATACCCAATTTAATTTATACAATACTGAACCCAACTTCATCGGTTCTTACTTTATATACTTCGTCTACAGGTGACAGTATGATCATTCCGTCACCACTATAACCAGTTCTTCCTGATTGGCGTATTAGCTGTACAATTTTTTGTACATTCTTTTCATCCGTGAGGATTTCAAGTTTAACAACCCGATATGCATCAGCAAAAGGATACTTTGTGCTCATATGCTCTTTTTCATGATCTGAATACATTCCGGTTCCCTCACATTCTACCATTGTCATGCAGCAGAATCCTGCATTTCTGAGTGAATTATATACTTTCTCAACCATTCTGTGCCTGATGTACGCTTTTATAAGTTTCATACTTTTAATATTTTAGAGTTTCTTTTGTTTCACCGCATGTAAGCATGGATTCTCCATAATATGGATTACGGATATCTTCAATTTCACTTAACCAATAGGCGCCCTTTTCGTTATTGAACATCGGGCAAAACTGGTAATAAACTGTTTTCCCCATTAACCCAAAGGTTTTTACTACTTTATAGAAGCTGTCATTGAAAACGGAAAATGCCTTCCGCTGTACCTTTAAATCATCAGAAGATGCAATTTGGCCGAGTTGGCTGTCAAGATTGGGCAAAAGGCCCATCCATGTTGTCATAGCACCACCCTTAAGCAGATTCATATTCGTTTTCGACAGGGCCTGAAGAACCTCATTTGCAGCTTGTTTTACCTTCGTTTCATCGCTGTGAACAAAAACATTTTTGAGAATGATATACTGGTCATAAACGGAGTTGAGTTGCATGATAAAATCCATACTTATATTCATTTTCCCGGGCTTCCCGGTAATTTTATTGTTTAAATTATCATTGTTCGATATAGCACCGGTATCTGGCATATCCATATTTTTTGAGCTTTGTTCAGACCCTGATCCGGAATTTCCAGGCATAATCATTCCGGGCATCGTATTGGTTTTTCCGCCTTCAGGATTCATCATGCTGGGCTTACCTGCAAGCTGGGCAGCCGCGTCAATCTTGAATACTCCGTTGGTCGCAATCTCTTCCCCCTCCCTAAGCCCGTTATTTACTACATAAAAATCACCAGCAGCCGGACCCAGTCCTATTTCGCGGTATTTAAATGTCGGCTGTTTCATATCTGGAATTTTCACCCAAACTACTGACCTTTTGCCGGTCCAGAGCACTGAAGTTTTAGGAACCATGAGGTCCTTCTTAGCACCGGCGAAAGGTGAAGTTACTATCCCATCGGCAAACATATCAGGTTTGAGCAGGGAACCCGGATTCTGAATTTCGACACGGACTTGTGCAATCCTTGTTTTTGGATCGATTACTGGATCAATAAAGCTTATCCGGCCTTCGAAATTTCTACCCGGAAGTGACTCAACTGTAAAATTAATTTTGTCTCCTTTTCTTATCCAGGGTAGATCGCTTTCATAAGCTTCGAACATAACCCAGATCCTTGTAAGATCAATCACCTGAAACAGAGCGCTTCCTTCCTTTACATAATCGCCTAAAGCCACATTCCGCCTGGTAACTGTTCCAAAGATCGGAGAAAGCACATCAAAGGAACTCTGAGTTTCCCCCTTTTTTTCAATATTATCAATCTGTTCATCAGTTAGATCCCATAATTTTAGCTTATTACGCACAGCATTGTAAAGATCGGGATTGGTTAAGCGGCTTTCCTCGGCTTCAAGCAGTTCTTTCTGTGCAATTACTAGCGCCGGGGAATAAATTATTGCCAGTTTCTCTCCCTTGCTTACCTCCTGACCTGTGAAGTTTACAAACAGCTTTTCAATCCTTCCACCAAACCTGGCTGTCAGTTCGCTTATGTTCCTCTCATCCGGCTTAACCTTACCAAAAAGAAACACCTCTTTATCAGGATATGCTTTTTTAACAATTATTGTTTGTATATCGGCTATCTTGATAGCTTCCTCCGTCATCCGGATCTCTCCTGGCAATATTGTTGAATCATTTTCGGAAAGACTCTGCAATGGGATTAAATCCATTCCGCAAATCGGACATTTTCCAGGGTGGTCCATCCTTATCTGGGGGTGCATCGCACAGGTCCAGATTACCTTTTTCGTGTTTGCCTGTTCCAGTGACGGCTGGACAGTTTTTGTTTCCTTCCTTGAACCATGAAAAAATAACCAGCCAAAGAAAAGTCCTAAGATCAAAGTTGTCCCGACAATTATATAATCGCGTTTTTCAGGTGAAAAATTCTTTTTCATTGTTTTTTATTTATAGTGTTTTACCTTCCAATCAGATAATAGATAAAAGCAATAGCGGCATCCTTGTCTGTCCTTGCTTTCTCAAGCTCCAGTTTATAGCCAAGCAACTGACGTTCAATGCGCAGAACTTCTTCGAAATTCTTTCCGTCTGTTTCATAAGCAGTTTGAAGAATATTGAGCGCAATTCTTGCCTTGCCGGATTGTCCCATATACAGCTGAATGCGTCTGGCTGCATCGTTATAGTCCTTATCTGCTTTTTCAAAAGTGGTTTCCAGAATATTAATTTTATCAAGCTTACCACTTCCTGTCGATTCCTGCATAAGTGTTGCCTCTTTCACCATTGAAGTATATTTCTTACGGTATATAGGGATTGAAATGCCAAGTACAGGAAACATAACAGCATCTTTTCCCGATTCTGAAACACCTGCCATAGCCCCTGTTCCCTTACCTGTAACTATATAGTCAAGGCCTAGCATAACATTTGGTTTCCCTGCATCTTTGGCCACCTGTTCCTGCTTTGCGTATGATGCTTCCATAAATTCCATTTGCAGTAACTGGTGATTTCCGGTTTTTATGCTGTCCATCACTGCTTCACGGGTCATATCGAGATTCCTGATGAAAAGTGTATCAGGAACACTTACAGACCTGTCTGCCGATACGTTCAGCATATTGTTGAACTCGGCCTGTACAGCCAGGTAGCTGTCCTTTAATAATGCTACCTTATTCTCCAGATCCGCTATTTCCATTTCCACGCGTAATACATCCACTGATGATGCCAGCCCTGCTTCCACTTTTGTAAGTGCCAGTTTCCTTAATGTTTTCAGTATCTCAATATTATTTACTGAAATATCAATGGCTTTTTGATTGAAATAGAGATTATACCATGTTGATTTAACATCATAGAATAACCTTGATCTGGCCTCTTCAAACAACTCATATTTTGACTTCGCCATTTCTGAGGCAGCATCTTTTCTTGCTCCCAGTGTTCCAAACCAGGGAAACATCTGCGACAATGAAATACGAGCTCTTTGCGGTCCGACCCTTGTTTCAACAGGTTGAATAAAATACCCGAATGTGAGTTGGGGGTCAGGCAGCGAACCAACCTGGGGAACCTTTTCAAGAGCAGCCTGGTATTCACTGAATTTGCTCTTTAACCCAGGGTTATTCATGGCGGCTTCAACCAGGTACATTTCCGGAATATCCTGTGCGATTGCAGAGATCCCTATTGCAAGCAAAAAGGCTGTTAATATTTTTCGACCATATTTATCCATTACTGATTCTTTTAATATTGTTCAACTTTCTAAGCTTCCTTTCCTGCCACATACTGTAAAGAACAGGTACAACAAACATGGTCATTACCTGGAGGATCATTCCTCCAAATAAAGGAATTGCCATTGGTCCCATTATGTCCGAACCCTTACCGGTTGATGTCAGTACAGGTATCAGCGCAATTATTGCACACGATGCAGTCATCATCGCAGGTCGCACCCTTTTAATTCCTGCATGCAGTATAGATTCTCTGACTGCTTTTTCATTTTCCGGTTTTTCTTTCCTGAACATTTGCATCTGGTAAGTTGCCATAATCACTCCATCATTGGTTGCAATGCCAAATAGTGCGATGAACCCAACCCATACAGCTACGCTAAGGTTTATAGTGTGCATCTGGAAAAGAGTTCGCATATTCATTCCGGAAAGGGAAAAATTCATAAACCAGGGCTGGCCATAAAGCCATAGCATTATGAATCCACCGGCAAAAGCCACAAATATACCTGAGAACACAATACCTGAAGTAGTAACTGAATCAAACTGGAAATATAGTATCATGAAAATTATGATCAGCGAAATCGGTACCACAACCATAAGTCTTTTCGAAGCCCTGATCTGGTTCTCAAAGTTCCCGGTAAACTTGTATGTGACTCCTGCGGGCAGTATCAACCCCCCATCGCTTATCTTAGTCTTAAGATATGATTGTGCGTTTTCCACCACATCACCTTCGGCATACCCGGGCTTTTTATCAAATATCACATATCCGACAAGAAAAGTATCTTCACTTTTAATTAGTTGGGGACCACGGGTATAAGTAATTTCGGCCAGTTCGCCAAGCGGTACCTGCACTCCTGTTGGAGTAGGAATAAGAACATGCTTTAAATCTTCAGGATTATCCCTGAATTCACGGGCATACCGAACCCGTACCGGGAATCTTTCCCTTCCCTCAATAGCGGTAGTAAGTGGCATCCCTCCGATGGCACTGCTGATGTACATCTGAATATCATCAATGGTAAGTCCGTAACGTGAAATGGCCCTGCGATCTATTTTTATTTGAAGGTATGGTTTACCGACCACCCTGTCGGCAAATACTGATGATGGTTCCACCCCAGGAACATTTTTAAGTAATCCTTCTATTTCAAATCCCGTTTTTTCGATTGTCTCCAGGTTGGGACCATAAACTTTTATTCCCATCGGTGCTCTCATTCCTGTCTGAAGCATAACCAGTCGGGTCTGAATAGGCTGAAGCTTAGGAGCGGAAGTGAGTCCTGGCAAATCTGATTGTTTAACAATTTCCTTCCAGATATCGTCCGGTGTTCTGATATTATCGCGCCACTGCCGATAGTATTCACCAGTTTTATCAGGAATAAGATCATCTTTACTAATTATCCTGAAACGATCTTTTTTAGGATTGTAACGACTACTGTCTTTTAAAATAAATGAATCATTCCTGTCGGTTTTAAATCTCATTCGATAACCATTCTCATCCTGGATATATTCGGGCTTATAATTGACAAGATTCTCAAACATTGATATTGGTGCAGGATCGAGTGCGGAATTTACACGGCCCCATTTACCGACGACGGATTCCACCTCAGGAATTGAATTGACTTTCATATCCAGCAAA
This sequence comes from uncultured Rikenellaceae bacterium, assembly GCA_964446825.1. GTDB lineage: Bacteria > Bacteroidota > Bacteroidia > Bacteroidales > VadinHA17 > LD21. Next base: position 23,923 of record CAYUQR010000043.1, on the reverse strand, counting down.
CGGATATCATCTAGGTTTTCCTCTATACCCGAGTGAGGCATGGTAGTGGGCATAAGCAGAAAAGAACCTTCGTCAAGGGAAGGCATAAATTCCTTCCCTACCCCCGGGATTGTATTTAATACTGCCTGCCAGCCCCTGGTTTCCTTGAATTTGAGCGGCAGGAATCCAAATATCTTCCCGGCTCCCTGCCACACCAGTAATCCAAATAAGATCACAATAACAGGAACAGATAAAAATTTCCATTTATTATTTAAACACCATTTTAGGATCGGTGAATAAAAATGCACCACCGTCATCAATATGCCCAAAACGACAGCCAGAATTAAGAAAACGAACAATATGTTCAAAAGAATATGGTTTTGTGCTCCAAGAGGCATCCAGTGAATAGTCAGAAAATAAACCACAGCCAGGACCGCTATGCCTACATTGATAATATTTGCAAATTTTTTTCTATTTTCAGGCCATTTATCTGCAAATAAGTTATTTACACCGAAGCCTACTAAAGCAAAAGCTATCCAGACCTTAAAGAAAAAGATAAAAATGAAACCTGCAGCTATTAGCGAATAGTTCAAAATTCGTGATATTCTTTTCTTATCTATGCGTATGGAAAAAATAATATGAGCAAGTGCCGGTATAACCATAATTCCAATCACCAGGGATGCCAGTAAGGCAAAAGTCTTGGTAAAAGCCAGCGGTTTGAACAGTTTACCTTCGGCAGCCTGCATTGCAAATACCGGGAGAAAACTTACAATTGTAGTAGCCAAAGCAGTAATGACAGCTGAAGCTACTTCCGTGGTAGCTTCATAAATCACACTGCGCAGATGCTTTCCGCGCACCCCGATATTCTCTGGCATATCAAGATGCCGGACAATATTCTCTGTAAAAATTATTCCTACATCCACCATCACTCCAATGGCTATAGCGATACCTGACAATGCCACTATATTTGCATCCACATGCAACCTTCGCATAATGATGAATGTAATAAGCACTCCGACAGGCAGCAGGCTGGAAATGATTATTGAGGCCCTTAAATTCAACACCAGAATAATTACTACGATAATGCTGATGAGTATTTCATCTGTTAATGCAGATTCAAGGGTCCCGAGGGTCTCTTTAATCAATCCTGTACGATCGTAAAAAGGTACTATTGTAACTTTGGAAACAGTACCATCACTTAGCGTTTTGGAAGGCAGACCGGGTGAAATTTCATTGATCTTCTTTTTTACATTATTGATTACCTCCATAGGATTTGCCCCATAGCGGGCAACAACAACTCCACCGACAGCTTCGGCACCTCCTTTATCGAGACCTCCCCTTCTTGTAGCCGGACCGAAATTCACCTTTGCTATATCTTTTATCCTTACCGGAACATTATCTTTTACTGCTACAACGCTCTCTTCCAGGTCTGACAGGCTTTTAATATAGCCCAATCCACGGACAAGGTATTCAACCCGGTTAAATTCAATAGTTCTGGCTCCTATGTCGAGATTACTTTTTTTAACTGCCGCCATTATCTGCGCCACGTTTACGCCATAAGCTTTCATTGCATCAGGATCGATATCAACCTGGTACTCTTTTACAAAGCCTCCGATAGATGCCACCTCCGAAACACCTTTTGCAGTTGCAAGTGAATATTTCACAAAGAAATCCTGAATGGTGCGAAGTTCCTGGGGGTCCCATCCTCCGGCGGGCTTACCGTGTTTGTCCTTTCCCTCAAGAGTATACCAGTATATCTGCCCCAATGCCGTGGCATCTGGTCCAAGTGAAGGAGTAACACCTTCAGGCAATGTGCCTGAAGGCAATGAATTAAGCTTTTCAAGTATCCTGGTACGGCTCCAGTAAAATTCTATTTTATCATCAAAAATAATATAGATACTCGACAAGCCGAATATGGAATTACTTCTGATCGTTTTCACTCCAGGGATACCTAGCAATGCCGTTGTAAGGGGATACGAAATCTGGTCCTCGACATCTTGTGGTGATCTTCCAGGCCATTCGGTATAAACAATTTGCTGGTTTTCACCAATATCCGGAATAGCATCAACCGGCACCGGATCGCGGGGAAAGATTCCCAGGTTCCAGTTAAAAGGAGCATTTACAATGCCTAGTGTAACCAGAGTAATCAGCGCCAGGAATGTAACCAGCTTGTTCTCAAGGAAGTATCTGATGATTTTATTTAACATAACGTGAAAGATTACTTAGTATTTTTCAGTATAGTGACCTGCTAAGGCAGGTTTCTTTTTCAAAATGAACAGACAGGAATAACAAATACAGATATCACAGGCAAAGCATAGCTTCGCCAACTGATAATTCGGAATAACAGCATCAAATACGGAAAACGCATAAAGCCTGAATGGCCGGACTATGAAAATCAGTCATCCCGGGTGGCCTTATGTTTCTTAAGACATGATTTAGAACTGCAACCTCATTGATATTAATATCAAGGGGAACTATGAACAGGTGAATGCCCTGCATCCCCGGATTATCTATTTGAAAAGATGAACCAAAATAATTATTATCAATGGTATAAGCAGATAAAACATCTTCACAGCAATGCCTCGTAATGGTTGGCTGCTGAGAGTAATTATCTTCATGGTGTTCCATGCCACATGTTGCAAGCTTACCGGAAAGAGAGACCTTTGTCGCAAAAACAGACCCCCTGCAATAATGGGTTGCAAATTTTACGCTGATCCCTGTGAAAAGAATCAGGACTATTAATGGTATGGATAAAACCTTTCTCATTATATCACTAAACAAATACTAAGAGAAAATGTTGCACAAAAATAACAATCTTTATTTAGGGTTATATTTAGCTTTCTGAAGAATACCCTGAAGATCTGTATTGGACATCAGGTCTTCAAGTTTTGCCCCGGGGTTCTTAACCATATATGATTCTATAATCCTGAATGCAATCCAAACAGCTGCCCTGCCGGGTGATTCATTTGTAAAATAACTGGTGAATGGAGCTTCTCCTGTAAGTTTACGGATAGTGAACTGATCGGTATTGAATAACAGGTCGTGTTCAACCAGATATTGCCACATCTGACTTTCATTATTCATGCAGAATTTCATCTGGGCCGGAGTAAATCCAAATATTATATAATCTGTAGTTGCAGGCAGCATGCACTTTTCAAAATATTTCAGTTTACCCTCATGTATCATCTCTGCCAGAACATTATCAACCGGGTACTTAACAGCTGAAAAATCCCATTCCGATGCAGCCCATCCATACATGCAGTCAGGAACAACATACTCAGGGGTCATTTTATCTGCCAGATACTTGTATATCTCAAGCCTCGGGTAGTATTCACAATCAGCTCCAAGATACCTGTCGAGACTAATTCCAAGAACAGAATCTCCAGTGATTATGCTATTGTTAAATCCTGTTATACAAGTGTATACACCGGGCACTGTTTTATCAGGAAAATAGTAAAGATAATGACGAAATGCCTCCTGCAATTCCGATTCTATCAATTTGACATCGGGATAGACCTTCATTGTAAGTCTAAAGACATCATTGTTCTGTTTATCGGTACAAAATCTTATAAGGAAATCACCAAATGAACTATCGTTAATATCTCCTGTATTTATCACATAACTGAATAACTGGAGGAAACTGCCATATTTTTTTTTCAGGGATGGTACTGCCGTAATAATTTCATCAGGGTTAAGGGAGAAAAGATCTTTTTCAAGACGTTTTATTTCAAAATTTACTTTAATTGATGAAGTATCTACTTTATAATGGTTTTTCTTACATGATGTAAAGATTAAAACAATCAAAGACAGTAAAACAAAGGCGACAATTCGGGTTTTCATTTTGTTATCCATTTTGGGAAGACTAAAATACTCACTTTTTCGTTTATAAGTCAACAAATAAAAACGACACATTAACTTCATTATTATTTGCTATTTTCGCATAAGAATTTAAACAAAGTAAATTTATGGCAATTTTTTCCCTAAGAAAGTACAATCAGTTACAAAAAATCTTTTTGGTTTTTATACTGGTTTTTATTACAATTACTTCGCAGGCTCAACAAAAAATCAGCTTCGGGATACATGCTGATCCTGTTATAAGCTGGTTCTCGACCGATGTCAGGGAAGTAAATAATAACGGGGCAAGAGCAGGATTCAATTTTGGCCTGAATTTCAACAATTATTTCAGCAAGAACTATTCTTTTTCTTCCGGTATAAGCCTGATCAGTGCCGGAGGGAGCCTGACAAACAGTGATACGACTGTTTTTAAATTTACAAATTTCGAATCAACCGTTCCAGCCGAAAAACCGGTTATCTATAAAATACAATATCTTTCAATTCCTGTCGGAATAAAACTTCAGACCAATCAGATCGGATATGTAACCTTCTTTACAGACCTTGGACTTGACCCTAAAGTTGTTATAAGCGGTAAAGCAGATATTCCTTTTTTGGGGATAAAGAGCGAAAATGCAACAAAAGAGCTGAACTTGTTTAATCTTTCTTATCATATCACAGCAGGGATTGAGTACTCTCTTGGCGGGAATACGGCCTTAGTGGCCGGTTTGAATTTTGACAATAATTTCCTTGACATAACTAAGGATAATGGCCAGATTAAAGACAAGGTGTCTCATAAATTACTGAGTTTCAGGCTTGGGATAAATTTTTAAAGATACTCTGATGAAAATCACGGTTGCACAGCTGAACTATCATATAGGAAATTTTAAAAGGAATAAAGAAGTTATCTGCAGTGCTATTGGAAAAGCAAAGTCAGAAAATTCGGACCTGGTTATTTTTTCGGAACTATGCATCCCCGGATATCCTCCTCTTGACCTTCTCGAGCGTGTTGACTTTATTGAAAGATGTAACGATACAGTTTATGAAATAGCAAAGGAATGCAATGGAATTACAGCTATTGTGGGATCACCCACACTTAACAGAAACCCTGAAGGCAAAAAGCTGTTCAACTCAGCCCTTGTACTTTCTGAAGGGGAAATAATTTATTCAGCAAATAAAGCACTATTGCCAACATATGATATTTTCGACGAATACAGGTACTTCGAACCCGAGACCAGGTTCAATGTATTCCCTTTTAAAGGCTTAAAACTCGCAATTACCATCTGTGAAGATCTCTGGGATGAACAGCCATTTGACAATGAATTTGAAAAAACGAGGCTTTATACCGTATCTCCCATGGAAGAGATCAGCATTCATCATCCTGACCTCATAGTAAACATTTCTGCATCGCCTTTTTCATATTCAAAAGTTGAATCTAAAGAGAACATATTCAGGTCAAAAGCTAGGAAATATAAGATACCTGTGATATCTGTTAACCAGACAGGAGCAAATACAGAACTTATTTTCGACGGGGCATCGATACTTGTGAACAGTAAGGGTGAAATATTTAAACGCTTACCATTTTTTGAGGAGAGGGTCGAGACTTATGACTATGATGAAATTAATTCTACTGTTAATCTCAGGGAAGAAAACAGGCAGGGGATCATTTCTCTGATTCATAAAGCGCTGGTTACAGGAATCCGCGACTACTTTTCAAAAACCGGACTTAAATCAGCTATTATAGGACTATCAGGTGGCATCGATTCGGCTGTTTGTCTTTGCCTTGCCGTGGAAGCCCTTGGAGAAAAGAATGTAAGAGCACTGCTCATGCCATCGCGTTATTCGTCGGAGCATTCAGTAAATGACGCTGTTGCTCTTTCCAAAACTCTGAATATACGATATGATATATTAAACATCGAAGAACCCTTCCACGCATTTGAAGAGGTGCTGGCTCCGCTGTTTGAAGGAAAACCCCGGGATATTACTGAAGAAAATGTGCAGGCCCGTATCAGAGCTGTTTTGCTAATGGCTCTATCCAATAAACATGGAAATATCCTTCTTAATACTTCTAACAAAAGTGAGGCTGCCGTCGGGTATGGAACTCTTTACGGCGATATGGCCGGTGGGTTATCCGTTATAGGAGATGTTTATAAAACAGATGTCTATAAGCTTGCAGGGTTTATTAACAAAAATTCTGAGATCATCCCTGAAAACATTATAAAAAAATTGCCCTCAGCAGAATTAAGACCCGATCAGCTCGATTCTGATTCCCTTCCTGACTATAATATACTTGATTCAATATTGTATCAGTATATTGAAATGCAGAAACCTGCCGAACGGATCATCAGTGAAGGATCGGATCGTGAAACAGTCTTAAAAGTTGTCAGGCTGATTGACTTTAATGAATATAAAAGATACCAGGCTCCCCCCATATTGAGAATTTCATCGAAGGCATTTGGCGCAGGAAGAAGAATGCCTCTGGCTGCTATTTATTAATATAAATAGGGCCCGCTGAAATCAATAATCTGCCAGTAAGCAGATATTATTTATTCCCTTACATTACCTGTATATCAATAAAAAACTGTATCTGTGATTATTACAACTCTCTGTAAGTGAATATGTTAAAAAATGTTAATTTAAATTTTATAAATTTCTTTTGTTACCTTTGATATGTTATTTAACATAAAGATCTCATGCAATATATTAATCCTTTTATTGAGTTGTGTATTGAAGGACCGTCTTCTATTTTCAAAGGTTTAAATCAGAAAGACAAAGAGACATTATCACAACATCATTCCCTGTTTCATATTAAAAAAGGGAATACACTTTTTAAAGAGGGTGAAAAAATCCGTGGTCTAATATGTCTCGCATCCGGAAAAGTTAAAGTATTCAGAGTAGGTGTTGGCGGAAGAGAACAGATTGTGAAAATGGTTAGGCCCCAGGGATTTATAGGATACCGGTCGCTTTTTTCCGAACATGTGTGGGCATTCTCTGCCTCGGCCATTGAAGACTCGTCCTTTTGTACATTTGAAAAAAGTACTTTTGTAAAAATTCTGAAGAAAAACCCCGATCTCACCCTGAAGTTCGTGAAGTTGCTTTCTGAAGAACTTGTTTTTTCAAATAAAAGAATTGTTTCCCTTACTCAGAAGCATATAAGGGGCCGCCTGGCAGAGTCTTTATTGATGCTTCGCGATACTTATGGTTATGAAGCTGATGGAAAAACCCTCAGGGCTTTACTTTCAAGAGAGGATGTTGCCCATCTCTCAAATATGACCACATCAAATGCTATTCGTACACTTTCAAACATGGTGTCTGAAGGCATCATCGAACTTAAAGGAAGAAAGATCACCATCATGGATACCGTTACCCTCGAACATATAAGCGGGCTCGGATGATTGTTAAATTATTGAACAGGTTTCCTGTTAATCGCGGAAAAATACCCTCTTAACACGTCCCGGGATTGAGGTTAAGATTTCATATGGAATGGTCTGGCATTTCGCAGCAATCTCCTCAATTGATATATTTTCACCGAATATCTCAGCCTCATCTCCTTCCTTAGCGTTCAATCCTGTAATATCTGTCATGCACATATCCATGCAAACATTACCTATCACTGGTACTTTTATGCCCTTTATAAACAGGTTACCTATCCTGTTCCCCAGCTTACGGTTTAAACCATCGGCATAACCAACGGGCAATATTGCTATAATTCTTTCATAATCAGAGACATCTGCACAGCCATAACCCACAGGATCTCCTTTTTTTATCTTCTTTACCTGCGATATTGTTGTTTTAAAACGCCCGGTTGTCTTTAAGCTTAGACCAGGAAAGCTTCCAACCCCGTACAATCCTATACCGGGCCTGACCATTTCAAACTGATACTGAGGGAACCGTGCAATACCTGAAGAATTAAGAATATGGCGTAAAAAAGGATATCCGATTGTCTTACCAATCTCCTCAGCTGCCTTAAGGAATAACTCAACCTGCCTGTGACTGAAATGATCGAGAGACGGATCCTCGCTTGCTGCCAGGTGTGAAAAGACTGAAATGACCTTTAAGCACTCAGTGTTTCCCAAAATTTCAGCCAGGGAGCTTACTTCCTCTGGCATAAAACCAAGCCTGTGCATTCCGGAATCTATCTTTATGTGAACAGGATAGTTTATTAACCCGTGCTTCGAGGCGACAGATGTAAACTTATCCAGTGATAAAAAACTATATATTTCAGGCTCAAGAGAATATCTTATCATTAATTCGGTGGCGGACGGATCAGGATTCATTACCATAACCGGCAGGGTAACGCCAGCATTCCTTAGTTCTGCTCCCTCGTCTGCATAGGCAACTGCCAGGTAACTCACCCTGTGGTACTCAAGAAATGAAGCAATCTCGGCTGAACCGGCTCCATATGCAAATGCCTTTACCATTGCCATGATCCTTGTACCAGGATCGAGATACCTTCGAAATTCATTAAGATTATATGAAAGGGCATCCAGATTAATCTCCAGAACAGTCTGATGAATTTGCTGTTCCAGTAATTTCCCGATTTTTTCAAATTCATAGATCCTTGCACCCTTTAGCAGAATAATCTCATTTCTGTAATCAGAACTGTTGAAATTGTTTATGAAATCTTCGGTTGATTGAAAAAAGGCTGCATTATTATCAAATAATGCATTGTTCCTTAACAGAGCATTACCAATTCCGATAAATTTATTAATACCGGTTTTTTTAATCTGCGCTGCCACTTCGCGGTAGAGCTCCTTTTCAGACCTCCCGCTCTGAACAAAATCGGAAAGAATCAGAGTGGTTTTTCTTCCTTTTTGCGATATGAGATATTCCAATGCCATACCAAGAGAGCCGGGATCTGAGTTATAATAGTCTTCAATGAGCTGGCAATTGTTAATGCCATTCTTCATCTCCATTCGCATTGCCACCGAAACAAGCGACGACATACCCCTTGCAATTATATCAGTATCGGTTCCTAATGCCAGGCAGACTGCCGCAACCATAATTGCATTTTCAACGGATGCCCTGTCGGCAAACGGTATTATAAAATCGTAATAACTGCCATTATATTTAATCCGAACCGAAGTATGGCCTTCCTCCGAAATCTTTTTGTCCACATACACTGAAGCATCGCTATTTTCTGCGGACCAGTCAACGAGCTTTTTGGTCCTGAGTCTCGGGTCATCCATTATTAATGAATGAATAAGCTTATGATCACTGCAATAAATGATCATGGAAGCATCCTTAAAGAGTTTTAGTTTTTCAGCTGCTTTGGCTTTATCATCAGGAAAATTTTCCCGGTGTGCATCTCCGATATTTGTAATCACTCCTGCATCAGGTTTAATTATTTCCTGAAGTCTTGTCATTTCCCCCGGCTTAGAAATGCCAGCCTCAAAAACAGCAAGTTTATATTTCTCATCCAGCTTCAACACTGATAGTGGTACTCCTACCTGCGAGTTATAGCTTTTGGGGCTCCTTATGACAGATGTTGAAATACCTAAAATATCAGAAAGCCATTCCTTCACCACTGTTTTACCGGCACTTCCTGTCACTGCTATCACAGGTGATTTAAATTTTTTCCTGATATGTGCAGCAATTACCTGCAATGCTTCAACCGTATTCTTAACTAATATGAAAGCAGTGTCAGCGTATTTTTCAATATCGCCGGGCAGTTTCTCAACAATAAATATCCTTATACCTTTCTGGTAAAGATTATCAATATATTTGTGTCCGTCATGGTTTTTCCCGGTAATGGCAAAAAAAGCAAGACCTTCGCTGTAACTAAGCTGCCGGCTGTCGATAACTATTTCTGTAACCTGAAGATCCGCAGGTCCTTTGAGCCTTCCGTTTAGTATACCGGCAATTTCTGATGTGGCAATTTTCACCTGTTACTTATTTATGGCTTTATTATAACAATTTCTGCACAGAGGTTCATAAAGGTTTTTTTCTCCCAGCATTACTACCTGGGCATCATCCGATTTTCTGAATGAATAGTTTGCCAGGTTACCGCATCTCATACATATTGCATGCACCTTGGTTACATATTCAGCAATAGAAACAAGTGCCGGCATCGGCCCGAATGGTTTTCCCATGAAATCCATGTCCAGACCTGCAACAACTATCCTTATACCGTTATCGGCCAGCTGATTGCAAACTTCAACAATGGAACTGTCGAAAAACTGTGCCTCATCGATTCCTATAACATCCACATCACCTGCCAATAACAATATTGCACTTGCGTTATCGACAGGAGTGGAAACAATCGATTTGTCATCGTGCGACACAACTCTTGTCTCAGAATACCGCTTATCGAGCGAAGGTTTGAAAATTTCGACTCTTAATCCTGCGAACTGGGCTCTCCGGAGTCGTCTGATCAGCTCTTCAGTCTTACCTGAGAACATAGAACCGGTAATAACTTCTATTGATCCCCGCCTACCTTCTGTTCTTACTGAATTTTCAAGAAAATCCATCTGCAATTAATGTAAGTTGTCTGTACGCAAATTGCAAAATTTGCGTTATGACTAATGTAATTATAGTTACTTTTGCAAAATAAGGAAAATGGTTTGGTATATTAACATCAAAACGTATGGATTTCAATGCAACCATTGATTTAATTATTAGAGATCTCGATGAAGCACGTGAAATCATTGATGATCTCAAAAAATACCCGGGAGTTCCCGTGTTGCAGGTTGAGCTTGCAAAATCAAAATGTAAGAGCGCGGGTGAAATAATTGCTCTCCTGAAGAGCATCAAAGAAAACATTCCGGAACAGAAGGATGAAAAGAAATCAGAGTCCGTAACGATTGAAATAACTGACCCTTTACCAGCAGAGAAAAAAGAAGAACCTCCCAAAACTCATAAAAAAGTATCCGAATCAACCATAATTGCAGATAAGTTCAGCCACTTATCTAACAGGTTCAATGAACAGATGGGAAGCATCAAAGCAGACGAAGATAGACGTGATATGCTAAAAACGAAGCAATTATCTGACCTTTCTGATGCAATTGGGATAAATGACAAGTTCCTTTTTATAAGGGAAATATTTGAAGGAAATAAAGATGCTTATAACCAGGCTATAAACCGGCTCAACAATGCTGAAAACATTATTGATGCCAGGGCCGTAATCATGAGTTATACCGGCGACAATGATGAAAGTGAGGCTGTTAAGCAACTTCTCGATCTGGTTAAACGAAAATTTCCTCATAATGAGTAAACTTATCCTGGTCCCTACTCCAATTGGTAATCTCAAGGATATCACTCTAAGGGCTCTTGAAGTGCTCGGAAATGTTGACCTGATACTTGCCGAAGATACCAGGCAGGCTAAAAAACTGCTCAACCATTTTAATATTGGTACACCCCTGCAGTCGCACCATATGTTCAATGAACATAAGAGTGTGGAGTCAATCTGCTCAAAGTTACTTTCAGGGCAAACAATAGCACTAATTTCTGATGCCGGAACTCCCGGCATTTCCGATCCGGGATTTTTACTGGTCCGTACTTGTCTCGAAAAAGATATTCCTGTTGAGACACTTCCCGGAGCAACAGCATTGATCCCTGCACTGGTAAATTCAGGATTGCCTTGCGACAGATTTTGTTTTGAAGGTTTTCTCCCGGCAAAAAAAGGAAGGAACAAGAGAATCAGTGCGCTGATTGATGAAACAAGGACGATGATTTTTTATGAATCACCTTATCGCCTTGTAAAAACACTCGATGAACTTGCTGTCTCATTTGGTGACGACCGTGAAGCATGTGTTTCAAGGGAACTCAGCAAGATTTATGAGGAAAATATCAAAGGCACATTATCCTTCCTTTCAGAGTTTTATACAAAAAAACCTCCAAAAGGAGAGATAGTCATAATCGTTTCCGGGAAAAAATAACTTTTTATTGTTATTTTCGTCTTACTTTAAAAGAGTAAACGAAATGAGACAATCAGTACTCCTGTTTCTTATCCTGATTTTCACTTCTGCTGTTTCATACGCGCAGACTCTTAAAGGTAAGATTACCAGCCAGTCAGGTGATCCCATCCCATATGCGACAGTTTATATTCAGGAACTAAAACAGGGAACAACAACCAATACAAAAGGTGACTATGAAATCAGGATACCTGCCGGCAAATACACAATAATTTACCAGAGTCTTGGCTTTGAGCCGATACTTGAGAATATCACTCTTTCTGATAATACAATAACACGGAATATAATCCTTCCTTTACAGTATTACCAGATACCGGAAGTCAGGATTTCTGCTTCAGGCGAAGATCCGGCCACCATTATTATGAGGAAAGTAATAGGCATGGCTCCTTATTACCTGAATAACGTAAGCTATTACAAGGCAGAGGTTTACCTTAAAGGGAACCTTGTTATCAACAGGATACCCAGATTACTGAAAAAATCGCTGAAAATGGAGACATCAGGCAATTCCTCAACAGTTTCAGGAGGAGGGAAACGCGGGAAGGAAGAGAAAGTTATGAAAGAGGGTGACTCCTATCTTATGGAATCATATAATGAAATAGAATTCACTGCACCTGAAAAATACTTTCAGAAAGTAATTTCATACAACAGCACTTTCCCTGAACAGGGAAATGAAATATCCCCAATGAGCTTTATTCAAGCAAGCTTTTATCAGCCGGTTCTTGCCAATATGGCTATTTCCCCGCTTTCGCCGGTTGCTTTTTCGCATTATAATTTCAAATACCTGGGTTCTTCTCCCCAGGGAAATTATACAATCAATAAAATTGAGGTCATTCCCAGGCGCAAAAGTCAGCAGCTTTTTGAGGGTACAATCTATATTATTGAAGATCTTTGGTGTCTGCAAAGTGTCGATCTGACAAATGAGAACCTCGTTGGTAAGATCAGGATACAACAATTATATATCCCGGTTCAGGATAATATATGGATGCCGGTAAGTCACAAATTTGATATCAATATTGCAATCATTGGTTTTAAAGCCGATGTAGGTTATTCCAGTTCAGTGAAATATAGTGATGTTCGACCTAACCTGGCCCTCCATAAACCAGAAATGATAAATACCGATTTCAGCGGCAAACCATCAAAATTTACGTCAGTAGCTGACACTCTTCCTGATACAAAAACAAAGCAGAAGATTGATAAGATTCTTGAAAAAGACCAGCTATCGAACCGCGATATGATAAAGCTTGCAAGACTCATGGAAAAAGAATCTGAAAGGAGCATAGCCGATAGCAGTAAAAACAACCTGGAAATAAAAGACAATACAACACATGTAATTGAAAAAGACGCAAACAGGAAAGACAGTGCATACTGGGCACAGATCAGGCCCATACCCCTTTCAGATATAGAGAAACACAGCCTGAGGGTAAGTGACAGTATCAAAGCAGTCACCCTTATCAGTAGGCCGAAAAACGATTCAACAATATCTGAAAAAATTCGCGGGAAAAGCAAATTCTTCAGGACGGTAAAGCAGATCACACTGGGGCATACCTGGTCCGATACGACAGGCTTCCGTTTACACTTTAGCGGTCTTGTGCAGCCCAGGAATCTGAGTTTCAATACTGTTGACGGGTTTGTTTATGGCATGAATTTCCGTATATCAAAATCATGGAAAGGCAATAAATCATTTTCTGTCAGTCCCGATATACGATGGGCTTTCAGCAGGGAACAACTAATGTGGAAAGTCAATTCATATTACAAATTCAATGGACTGAAGCAGAGCCAGCTATACCTCAGGACCGGGATGACAAGTACGGATATCAGTAATGTTGGAAGCATAAATACTTTTTTAAACTCTATAACAACCCTTTTCTTAAGAAAGAACTATCTGAAATTGTATGAATCAAATTACGTGTCACTTGGCTATATGAGTGAACTCATCAATGGATTAAACCTGGAGTTAAGAGCCACTTATGAATACAGAAGAGTCCTGAATAACACAACCAACTTTTCTGTTTTTAAGCCTTCAGCAGAATACACCGATAACATTCCGGCCAACAGTTATCTTGCGGCCGGCGCAAATCCGCTTAATGCATTACGCAACCAGCGGCATGCTGACTTTCTGGCAAGAATCGCATACACGCCTAACCAGAAATACAGGATCTACAAGGGAAATAAGAGTCCTGCCGGTTCTGACTGGCCCACTTTAAGTTTTTCATGGCAACATGGAATTAACAAATTCAGTGAATTGGAAAAAAGTATAAAACAATTCGATATGTTGACCTTTGAGGTAGCCAAAAGAAAGGATATTGGCGCATTCAGTGAATTCAGATGGAGAATCAGAACAGGAGGATTTATTGACAACAGGTATGTTCCTTTTTATGACTTCTTCCATATAAATTCTCAACCCTTTCCAATCCTGTTGAATAATTATGAAGATGCTTTTATGCTCCCGGATTATTACTCCATGGCTACTCCTGAATTCTTTGGGGAAGCCCATCTTAAATATACCACGCCATACCTGCTCATTAAGCTGCTGCCTGGATTAAGTAACACATTAATGAGAGAAAACCTGAGCCTTTCTTATTTTGGTTCGCGGTACCATCAGAATTATACTGAGATAGGTTACAGCATAAGTGAATTCCTCTTTATCGGGGAGATTGGAGTATATGTTGGATTTGATGACTTAAAATACCATAGTGTTGGAGGAAAGCTGGTGCTGAGGTTTAATTAACAAGTTTTTAAGCAAATGGAGGTTCGTCCTGAATATCCGTTTCATTATCGAATTCTCCTCCCAGCTTCCTCAGGTTATCATGATTCATCTTTGATCCGAGGGTAATACTCTGAGCGCCTTCGCGCAGATCAATCCCGGCATCAAGATCAAAATCGTCAATATCAACAAACTGGGCTTTCTCCTCGCGGAATTTTAACTTGACATCATCGACAGGACCGTTTCGGTTTTTTGCAAGGATAATCTCAGCAATACCTTTTGTAGAAGATCCGTCTTCAAAAGTTGGTATGCCGAATTTATCCTGCCGGTGAATAAAGACAACCATGTCAGCATCCTGTTCAATAGCGCCAGATTCGCGGAGGTCCGACAGCAGCGGACGTTTTGTACCTCCTCTCATCTCAACCGATCTGTTGAGCTGAGAAAGAGCCAGGATAGGTACATTAAGCTCTTTGGCAATGCTTTTAAGGGAGCGTGATATATTGCTAACCTCCTGTTCGCGGCTTCCGGCATTTTCCGGACCTGACATCAGCTGAAGGTAATCTACTATCACTATATCAAGTTTGTGCTGTGCCATCAGCCTCCGGCATTTTGCGCGTAGTTCAAATATCGAAATGGCGGGAGTATCATCTATGAAGATAGGAGCCATCACAAGTTTCTTAATTCTTGAATCGAGTTGTTTCCACTCCTCCTCGTTAAGGCGCCCGTTTTTTATCTTATCGCCGGGAATATCGGTCTCTGCAACTATTAACCTGTTTACCAGCTGAATGGAAGACATTTCACAGGAAAATATGGCTACATTTTTCCCATGATCAACAGCCATATTCCTTGCCATTGAAAGGGCAAAGGCAGTTTTTCCCATTGAAGGCCGGGCCGCAATAATGACCAGCTCTGATTTTTGCCAGCCGGATGTGAGCCTGTCGAGTTTTGTGAAACCCGATGGTATTCCAACAAGAGCATCCTCCCTCTTACCTGCCTCCTCTATCTCCCTTATTGCTTCCTTAATCACCACATTAATAGGTGCTACTTCTCTTTTAATGTTCCCCTCAGCAATCTGGAAAAGAGCATTCTCTGAGTAATCCAACAGTTCTGTTACATCGTAAGTGTCATCAAATGATCTTGTCTGTATCTCTGTCGATACTCTTATAAGTTCGCGCTGAATATATTTCTGCGCAACGATCCTGGCATGATAATCAACGTTAGCCGCAGATACCACTTTTGATGTCAGCTGGGTGAGATAAACAGGTCCGCCGACACTATCGAGTTCATTGTGGGCTCTGAGTTCTTCAGTAACGGTATATAAGTCGACCGGATACTCCCTTGACGAGAGATCGGATATTGCTTTAAATATTTTCTGATGTGAATCTTTATAGAAACTTTCCGGCTTTAGAATATCGAGTATTGTAATGACCGCTTCCTTTTCAAGCATCACTGCTCCAAGAACAGCCTCTTCCATATCATTTGCCTGAGGCGGGACTTTTCCAAAATCAGGCAGTGGAGTTATTGTCGGTCTCGGGCTGTTTCTCTGTTTTGCCATTTATGCTATAATGTTTATTTACTGTGCGTTATAAAGTAAGAGATTTGTATATCATATCGTTTTCAAAGGTATAAATTACCACACTGAATAACTTAAAAGGATCAGTTTTTGTTACAAACAAACAAGTGTTAAGAACTTGTTGAAAAGCTAAAAACGAAACTATTTGCACCAAATTCAAAACCATATGGTATTTTTACATAAAAAAACAGGGAAATGATCGTTTTTCCAATCTGTAAGATAAATCTCGGTTTACACATAACCGCAAAACGTCCTGATGGATATCATGACATTGAGACAATATTTTATCCTTTAAGGTTATGCGATGCCCTGGAATTTGTTGTTTCCGATACATCATTTAAGAAGGATGACCTTACTCTTACAGGTTTAAATGACGGAAGTGATCCTGACGAAAATATTGTTATAAAGACAGTTAAAAAATTACGCGAAAGTTTTAACATTCCTTTCCTGAAAATCCATCTTCACAAAGCAATACCTATGGGGGCCGGACTGGGAGGGGGGTCATCAGATGCAGCATGCTTTACCAGAGCCATCAACAGGTATTTCAAGCTCAATAACTCCATGCAGCAACTGAAGGAAATTGTCCTGGAAATAGGAAGTGATTGTCCTTTTTTTATTGACGGTGCACCTGCATATGCAGCAGGCAGGGGTGAAATTTTGACACCTTTAAACCAGGTTCTGAAAAGGTATTACCTGGTGCTTTTAAATCCCGGAGTAGCCATAAATACTGCAGAGGCGTACAAGAATTGCAGGCCGGCATCCGTTGCAACCAGCCTCTTACAGGTAATAAATAGTCCAATATCTGAATGGAAAGGTCTTATTGTTAATGATTTCGAAGGTTTTGCTTTCAGAAAGCATCCAGTTATAGGTGAAATTAAACGTGAACTTTATAATCATGGAGCTCTCTTCAGCCTTATGTCAGGCAGTGGGTCGAGTTTATTTGGCATATTTTCAGATAAGCCAGAGCTGCCGGAAAAACTCAAAGAATTTGTTATCTGGGAAGGTACTATGTGAATTTATCACTCCAGTTCCAGTAAAACGGTTCCTTTCGAGACTTTGTCTCCCTTACTGACTTTAATGATTTTCACCCTGCCATCAATATTGCATTTCAATCTGTTCTGCATCTTCATGGCATCGAGTATCATCAGGTCATCGCCTTTTATAACATTCTGACCTTCTTTCACAAATATTTCCATTACCGTGCCAGGGATAAAACTTAGTAAAATTTTCGGATCAGCAGGCTTGTAAAATTTTCTATTTTCAAATTTCCGGCTGATCCTGGTTTGATATAAACTTGTATTGATATTGAGATATCGCAGTTTAATTTTTTTATCCATTACAGTATCATTAAAAAAATAAATTCCAAAAATTAAAAGGGAGGCAGCCCATGCTTTTTCGCAGGCATCGGCACCACCTTATTCTCAGATACTTCGATTGAATGCATAAGAAATTTTCTGGTTTCCGAAGGCTCAATCACAGCATCGATATACCCGCGTGAGGCAGCAACATAAGGATTAGCAAACTTTGCTTTGTATTCCTCGACTTTTTGTTTTCTCATACCATCAGGATCGCTGGCGGAGGTAATCTCTTTACGGAAAATTATGTTTGCAGCTCCTTCCGGGCCCATGACAGCAATTTCAGCAGAGGGCCAGGCAAAAACAAAATCAGCACGAAGGTGACGTGAACTCATCGCAATATAGCCGCCTCCGTATGCTTTTCTGAGGATAACTGTAAGTTTTGGAACAGTAGCTTCACTGTAGGCATACAGAACCTTTGCTCCATGCCTTATAACACCAGCATGTTCCTGATCAACACCAGGGAGATAACCGGGAAGGTCAACCAGGGTAATGATTGGAATATTAAATGCATCGCAGTACCTTATGAACCTGGCCGCTTTATCGGATGAATCAACATCAAGTACGCCCGCCATTTCCAGAGGCTGATTAGCGACAAAACCTGTTGTGCGGCCTCCCATCCTGCCAAACCCAATCACAATATTTTTTGCATAAAGTTCCATTATCTCAAAGAAATCAGAATTATCAACAATAGCCCTGATAACATCTTTGACATCATATGGCAGGGTTGGATCTTCAGGAACAATCTTACTGATATTGTATTTCGGGTTGGGTTCACCGGGTTTAAATGCCCTGGCTTTCTGACTGTTATTCCAGGGAATAAATGTAATAAGTCTCTTTATCTGTTCAAAACACTCTTCTTCGCTGTTTGCAAAAAAATGCGCATTCCCTGTAATTTCGCTGTGTACCCTTGCGCCTCCAAGGTCTTCCATTGATATCTCTTCACCGAGCACCGTTTTGATAACTTCAGGACCGGTGATAAACATCTTTGATATTTTATCAACCACAAATACAAAGTCTGTAAGTGCCGGAGAGTATACTGCTCCTCCTGCGCATGGCCCCAGTATAACAGATATTTGTGGAATAACCCCGCTCGATATTGTATTCCTAAAGAATATTTCGCCATACCCTGCCAAAGAGTTTACACCTTCCTGTATCCTTGCCCCTCCGGAATCATTTATCCCAATAAGCGGCATCCTCATCTTAAGAGCGTGGTCCATAATCTTCGTTATCTTTCTTGAGTGCATTAGTCCCAGCGATCCTCCGGCAACAGTAAAGTCCTGTGCAAAAATTGCTACCGGTGCACCGTAAATAGTTCCTGAACCAATAATAACTCCGTCGCTTGGCAGGGATTTTTTATCCATATCAAAATCCCTGGCATCGTGTTCCACGAAGAGGTCATATTCGTTAAATGAATTGTCATCAAGAAGAGCCATAATTCGTTCGCGGGCCGTTCTTTTGCCCATTGCTTTCTGTTTCTCAATAGCCTGCTCTCCCCCTCCGAGAAGAATCTTCTCGCGTTTTTCCTTTAGTTCAAGAATCTTTTTATTTGCCGTCATGAAATTCAGTTTTAATAAAATCTTTAAATATAATTGATAATAAGAATTTTTTCTTCATGGAATTTTAAGGAAGTTTGAATGATATATAAGCTATTTTGGTGCTAATCTATACAGGACCAATGCAATTATTGAATAGATGATATTTGGTATCCACATGGCGAGCATCGGACCTAAATTTCCCTTAAGGCAAAATTGCGAAGCAAACTGCAAAAAGAGAATGTAAGAGAAGCTAAGAATAAGACCTATTCCTATATTCATACCCAGCCCACCCCTTATCTTTCGGGAAGAGAGGGAAACACCTATAAGTGTGAGGATAAAAACGGCAAAAGGGTTAGCAAATCGCCTGTGCTTTTCGATCAGGAACAATTTAAGCTCATCCGACCCCTGCAGTCGCAAAAGATTAATATAGTTATTAAGTTCCTGGTAAGTCATTGTGCCAACATATCCGGGGTCCCGCGAAAAGTCACCTGGTCCGATTGTAAGAGTAGTATCAATTTGCCTTCCCCTGCTAATGACTTCCTCATCTCCATTAATCTTCCTGATATAGTAATTTAAGGCAGTCCATTTATGTTTTGTTGTATCATATAAAACTGTTGATGAGGATAGCAAAGACTTCAGTTTTCCACTGTCGCTGAATTCAGCTATTGTGAAGTTTTGTCCCCTGAGGCTTAAGGGATTGTACGACCCCATATATACATAAATATTCTTAAAAACCATTCGGTGAATATTTTCCACGGCTATCTTCCGGCTGGACGATCGGTAGTATTTATCTTCAAAATCCATCCTTATAAGATTGGCTTTTGGTATAACAAAGTTTGTGAGCATGAAAGTAAATATTGCAATAACGAGAGCCGATAAAAAATATGGCCACATCATCCTTCTAAAGCTCATCCCGCTGTTCAGTATGGCGATGATTTCAGTATTTATCGCCATTTTCGAAGTGAAAAAAATAACAGCAATAAATACAAAAAGAGGAGCAAACAACATCGCGAAATATGGGATGAAGTTCATATAATAGTCGAAGATAATTGCCCTGAT
Organism: uncultured Rikenellaceae bacterium; assembly: GCA_964446825.1. GTDB lineage: Bacteria > Bacteroidota > Bacteroidia > Bacteroidales > VadinHA17 > LD21. The sequence continues at coordinate 3,971 of CAYUQR010000043.1, read as the reverse complement.
GGGAGCGTTTTTCTCCATGAAGTTGTCGATCTTCTCTGCAAAATCGAATACAACAGCTATTAAAAGGATCAAAACAAGACTAAAGAAGAAGGTGCCAAGAAACTTCTTAATAATATATGTATCAATACGTTTGATCCCCAGATAAGCTATTGCCTCACTGAAAGTTTTCCTATCATTGTTTCTTTCCATCTTTTAAATTCGCCTGCTTCAATTTTTTTCCTTGATTCACCAACTAACCATAAATAAAAAGCAAGGTTATGTATGCTTGCTATCTGTGCACCGAGATTTTCGCCCGACATTACCAGGTGTCGCAGGTAAGCCTTTGAATATTTAACACTTACTTCTGAAGGGCCTTCCGGGTCAATAGGACCAAGATCATCAATCCATTTCCTGTTCCTTATATTAATAGTTCCCTCACTTGTAAATAACATGCCATTCCTTCCGTTCCTTGTTGGCATAACACAATCGAACATATCTATGCCCCTTTCAATCGATTCGAGAAGATTCACCGGGGTGCCGACTCCCATCAGATAACGAGGTTTATCATCTGGAAGTATTTCATTGACTATCTCTATGATGCGATACATTTCTTCAGCTGGTTCCCCTACCGATAATCCGCCAATAGCATTGCCTGCCAACCCTGAGGAAGCCACCTTCTCGGCAGATATTTTCCTCAGATCATCAAAAGTGCCTCCCTGTACTATCGGGAAGAGAAACTGTTCATAGCCAAATAAGGAGTCAGTTCCCTCAAACCTTGCTATTGCCCTGTCGAGCCACTGATGAGTGAGAGCGACAGACTTCCTGGCATAATTATAATCGCATGGCCATGGTGCGCATTCATCAAAAGCCATTATAATATCCGCTCCAATAATGCGCTGAATGTCAATAGTATTTTCCGGTGTAAACACATGTTTAGATCCATCGATATGAGATTTGAATATAGCGCCTTCAGGAGTGAGTTTCCTGTTCTCTGACAAAGAAAATACCTGGTAACCGCCACTGTCAGTAAGTATAGGCCGTTCCCACGACATAAAACGGTGAAGGCCTCCGGCTGATCTGAGAATTTCAGTGCCTGGCCTCAGATATAAATGATAGGTATTCCCAAGTATGATCCTGGCATCGATATCTTCCGAAAGATCGCGTTGCAGAATCCCCTTGACAGTACCTCCCGTGCCTACAGGCATAAAGATAGGAGTTGGAATATCGCCATGAGCAGTTTTCAGCAAACCTGAACGTGCCTTCGATTCCTTATCCCTGCTCATAATTTTAAACATACAATTCCTTTTCGAATTTCGAAGCACAAAGGTAATTTTTCCATATGGCCTTATAAAATTAAAAGGAGATAATTTTTATAACAAATTATATGAAAGAAACGGGTTAACCAACCTATGTTATAAATATTGTTGATTTTTTTTTATTGTCATTCCGATTATCTTATTAATATTGCCTTCATATATGAAAGTCAAATGTCCGAGTATAATAATGTCATTCTTTTAACTGTTTTCTCAATTTTTGCTCTGTCCGCAGCAATACAAATTTTCTTTTATCTCTACTTTTACCTGATTGTATATGTGCACAAACAAGCTGCAGCCAAATCAGTTAAACAGCCTGTCTCAGTTATCATATGTGCGAGGAATGAAGAGGAAAACCTCAGAAATTTCCTTCCTGCAGTTCTTGATCAGGATTATCCTGATTTTGAAGTGATAGTAGTAAACGATTGCTCTGAGGACAGTTCATATGATGTACTGGGAGGATATCTTAAACAGTATCCGAATCTCAGAATATCAAATGTAAACAAGGATCCTAAATTTACACACAATAAAAAATTTGCGCAATTCATTGGTATTAAAGCGGCTAAAAATGAAATTCTGCTTTTTACTGATGCTGATTGTCAGCCGGAGTCGGACAAGTGGCTTGAAACTATGACATCACATTTCGATGCCGGCACCACTTTTGTACTTGGCTACGGAGGATATCTTAAAGAGAAGGGCCTGCTGAATAAGTACATACGTTACGATACCATGATGATTGCAATGCAGTACCTTGGTATGGCTATCCGGGGTTTTCCATATATGGGTGTCGGCCGAAACCTGGCATACAGACGTTCGGCTTTCTTCACAAACAAAGGCTTTGGTAATTATAGTAATATAGCTTCCGGGGATGATGACCTGTTCGTCAATGCAAATGCGTCTGGCAAAAATACCTGTGTAGAGTTCAGCAAGGGGACTCATACAAGATCTGTTCCCTGTAACGGACTTATAGAATGGATGACACAGAAAAAAAGGCATCTGACAACGGCACCATATTATAAGCTGAGAGATAAGATTCTTCTGTTAACAGAGCTCCTGACCAGAATTATCTTTTATACAGCATTTGTACTTCTTCTTTCATTCAGTTTCCTCTGGCCCTTTGTACTGGGTGTTTTCAGTTTAAGGCTGATAACACAGATTGTCGTTTTCGCGCTGGTTCAGAAGAAATTGAATGAGCCAGGATTACTAAAGTATTCAATATTTTTTGATATCTTTTCGCCTGTGATCAACAGTTTAGTATTTTTAGGCAGCAGAAAGAAAAGATCCGCTAAAAACAAATGGCAATAGGAAATGATTTATCGGACAAAGCGAAAGGTGATCTGATTCTGGTTGAAAAGGCAAGGAAGGGAAATGAAAAAGCTTTTGCAAGCCTGATGAATCGTTACAGAGATTCAATCTATTATATGCTGCTAAAAATGGTCAATAATCCCTATGACGCTGAAGATCTTACCATTGAAGCATTTGGAAAAGCATTCAGGAACCTTGATTCATACACTCCCAAATTTGCTTTCAGTACCTGGCTGTTTAAAATTGCAACAAACAATTGTGTCGATTTTATTCGCAAGAAACAACTCTCGCCTACTCCACTTGATCATGTTCAGGATATATCAGACAATGCAACTGTAAATATCCAGTCAGATCTTCCCGACCCTGAGGAATCGCTTATCAATCATCAGAAAATAGCTGCTCTTAAAGATATTGTAAACCAGTTGAAACCAAGATATAAATCACTTATAGAATTAAGATATTATAAGGAATATTCATATGAAGAGATCTCGAAAGAACTTAACCTCCCGATTGGAACTGTAAAAGCACAACTGTACAGGGCTAAGACATTGTTATATAATATATTAATTAAAACCGGTAACAGGTAGTGACAGAAGTTATATTCAGGTATTTTTCACAATTGTCTGAAATCCAGAAGGATAAACTTTCAAAATTAAAACCTGTCTACGAAAAATGGAATAACATGATTAATGTTATTTCACGAAAAGATATGGATAATTTTCTCATTCGCCATGTTCTCCATTCATTGTCGATTGCTAAAGTGATCAACTTTGTGCCAGGAACAAGGATTCTCGATGTTGGCACCGGTGGAGGGTTCCCCGGAATACCACTTGCTATTATTTTTCCTGATTCAGAATTCTTCCTCCTCGACTCTGTGGGCAAAAAAATAAAAGTCGTTTCCTCGGTGGCTGAGGAACTGGAGTTAAAGAATGTATTGCCACTCTGTAAAAGAGTTGAAGATGAAAAAAACAGGTACCACTTTATTATCAGCAGGGCGGTAACTGATTTCAGGAGCTTTGTTAACATGACCTCAAAGAATATAGATAAAACAGGACATAATAGTCTTGGGAATGGCATACTTTATCTCAGGGGAGGAGACCTGTCTGCAGAACAGAAGCAATACGGGGCCAGGATGAAAGTATGGAATGTTGAAGAATTCTTTGATGACCTTTTTTTTGATACAAAAAAGATTGTATACCTGCAAGTTTGATTTTTTTGAAAAAAAACAGTTCCCGGGTTTTTATATCTCAAAAAAATACTACATTTGCAGTCTCAAATCTGACACTTAGTCAATAAATATTATTCAAAAGATGAAAAGAACATTTCAGCCATCAAGAAGGAAGAGAGCAAACAAGCATGGTTTCAGGGAAAGGA
>CAYUQR010000042.1:0-29784 GCA_964446825.1 uncultured Rikenellaceae bacterium | reverse complement strand
TACTAGTAAGAGAAAAAATAAAAACCTTTGATTGAGAAAGGATTTGCCAACGTTCCTCTGGATACTCCAGAGCTTGGAATTGAGTTTAACGAAGAAGCTGTCAAGGTAATGATGTCAGACAAAGGTGAAAAGTTTTTTGATCCTACGCCTGAGTGGGACAGGTCAGGAATGTCCTATTACAAACTATGGATTTAAAAATCTGACTGTTTAAATACTGATATTCATTTCAGCAAAAAGGGTGCACCAAAATTGCACCCTTTATATATTGCAGTTTTCTTATGACCTTGAATCATAAATGGGATCTTCTTTTGAAAAAAAGAGGCTGTTCTCTTTTTTGAGACAGCCTCCAATTAATCTACCTAATACCTAACTAATCTACCAAACACTAACTATACTAACTATATATTTAATAATGAAGCGTCAAATATGCATTTCTAACATATGTACAAGTTATTGTATTAGATTTAATGCTATATTAAGAAATCTGCCAAATGTTATAAATTATCGGTCAGGATCCCTTTTCAAAAAGCTCTTCTCGTCTCTTGAACTAAATTTAAAAGAGCTTAATGATTAATTAAGTGATCTTTTTAACTATCGTTGATTTATTTTCAATCTAGTCCTGGTGGTTCTATTTGTGACTGTGTGTAGAATAAGTAGTCCTGAATTCTTTGATTGCAGGCACAGTTCCTGTTTGGGAAGTATAAAACCTGTAAGAACATTCTTGTAATGAATTTATTTAAAAAGCTTTTGTGCTACAAGGCTTGTTAACATTGTAAAGTTTATTAATATGTTTGGTTACTTGATATTTGAGTTAGATAATTAACTATTGATGGCAGCTGTCACCATTTTAGACTAACATCCTTGATAAGAAAATTTCCGCCAACAATCATCATAGTATTACCATTGGATGAGATTCCTTCAAGATCCTCTGTTGAGACCCTGGCCAGCTTATTACATTGTGTACATGAAGGAAGTTGTATTACCTTTCCATTACTACAGGCAAGATAAAAATAGTCTCCCGACTCATCATACATTATATCATTGGGTATTGCTGTCAGAAAGCCTTTATCTCCCTTGTCGTCAGTATAGTTTAGAAGTCTTTCTGTCCAGACCCTGCCCTGGTTTGAAAACATAAGCACAGGTGAATCATCATCGTGGCTTCCTGTAATGGCAATGCGATTTTCTGTTACAAGGACTTTTGTGAAATAGCATGGTTTGTAATAACCTGAGTAAACCTGGTTAAAATTTGTGATATCCCAATTAATCCCATCAACAGAATGAATAATTTCGCCTTCATCAGTAACTCCGAAACATTCAGAGATATTGGAAGAAACTGAAACGATGTTTCCTTTTAGCGCAAGTCTGGTCCTTCTGAAATAACCTTTTTCATCACTGGAAATAATCTCCCCATGATCTGAACCTGCAATAATTTCTCCCTTGAACAATGTCAGGGAATGTATGTTCTCTTTCGTATTACTATCGAACTTGTTGAAAATTCCTTCTTCAGAAGAAATCAGAATAGTCCCTTTATCTCCGGCAACTATTACTCTTTTATCATCGGAAAGAATACTGTTGAAGTTTTCTCCGGGGAATTTTTCTGATTTTATAATTGCACCTGAGGAAGAAATTTTATCTATCCTCCCGTCAGAACCTGCTGCAATAAATCCATCCTCATATCTTGTAATAGCTTTGTATCCTTTTGATCTGTCCTTTTCCGCCTGATAGAAAAAGGAGGAAGAAAAATCCTTTTCCGGATGGTTATCGTCAGGGCATAATATAGAACTCATCCTTCCCGGGGGCAACAACAATATACTTCCCATTATGATAAATGCAGCTCTTGTACTCAGAGAAAACATCATAATCTCAGATTAAACAGGTAAGTTAAAACTATCTCAGACCATTACTGATTATCCTGAAATAATCATATGCAACTTCAAAATCACCTTGTGGCTGTTCAGGCGCCTCCATACCCGGGAACCTCATGGTTGATCTGCCGACCTCTGATCCGTTACATACTATCATCCCTGCTTTTGCGTCCCTGAGGATTATTTCCACTGTTCCGATTTTATTGAAAGACTTTCCATCCCTTGAATACCATCCGGTAATAGTCTCTCCTTTTCTTTCGAGTTTCAGTATCAGTGAATAATTATTATCTGTAATCACATCTGGGCTTCTGAACCTTGCTAAGGAAAAGTAATAACCGTTTTTCTCAACTATCATATCTAAGACACCACTTGTTCCACCTCCAAAAAATCTGGGATTAGAACGGTAAACCAGCTTCACGAAATTATCGTCATCCTGTAAAGCAATCACACCTCCCTGCTGATTAAATGCAGAAGGTTTTCTTGAGAATGTCACTTTTGTCAGAATTGTCCAATCGGTATTTGCACTCTGGAGCAAGATGTTTTCAGCTGTATTTGATGCCCCGATGATATCACCTTTTTGTCCTTTTATTACCAGTGAACCCGAAGTCTTGGACAGACTCCAATCATTTTTGTTCTCGCGGATCCAACTCCACTGTTTGCCAAGGGTATTACTGTTAAATTCATCACTGACTGATTTAGTCCCGAAGTTCACGGAGTATTCTTTCTTATCAACTGTTATATAATCGGTAAGTGTGATAGACGCTGTGCCTGGAACTCCTTTGGCCTGGATCGTCTCAACCACAACAGCTGGATCAGCAGGTGTGACATTGACCACGGGTGCCTGGGATGAGGAGGCCTGCATAAGGTAACTGTACCCTGTCGCTGCCGGATCAAAACCGGCAATGCCCTTACCATTTACAGTAATTGAAGCAGGAGTAAGGTTTGGCATTATTTTTACCGGGAAACTGCCAGATTCAGTATTATCACCTATCGTAACACTGGCTGTAATTGTTGCAACACCAACTCCTTTTGCAGTTACCAGACCTTTTTCATCAACAGTTGCTACTGCAGGATTATTTGAGGAATAAGTAACGTTGGCTTTAGAAATATCGTAAAAGCTGTCATCAGTCATCGCTGCTGTTACTTCAGAGTTGGCACTTGAGCCATTTCTGAGAATTACTGTTCCGCAATCGGCAACAACAGTTTTGAGAGTTGGAATAAACGCTCCATTCATAGTCGCTGTTACTGATCCCCTGATATCTTTTGAAGAAGAACCAATTTCGAACAAATATTTTCCCTGATCAAAAGTGATTTTATTTTTGTCCAGATTCCAGAACCAGAGATCAGCGCAATTTATGTCAATCATTACAGTTTTAGTCTGACCAACAGGTATAGCCACTCTCTGAAAACCTTTTAATCTTTTAATTGGTCTCTCTAAGGATGCAGGGCTGTCGGGTGTCCTCATATAGATCTGAACTACCTCGTCGCCATCAAAATTTCCTGTATTCTTAACATCCACACTTATAGTTATTTTATCCTGCGGTGTAATTATGTTCCTGCTAATTTTGAAATTGCTGTATTCGAAAGTTGTATAAGAAAGTCCGAAACCAAATTCATATGAGACATCCTTGTTAAAATACCAGAGGGTACGGCCGTTATTACCATTACCCCCCCTGAGAGTATAATCTGTTATCTCCGGGAGATCTTTTATTGATTTGTACCAGGTTGCATTAAGTTTGCCACCGGGATTTACATCACCGAAAAGTATACTGGCAATAGCATCTCCCTGTGCCTGACCATTATATCCCGTCCAGATAATCCCCGGAACGTTCTGAAGGTTTTTAAATTCTTCAACCTCAACGCATCCCAGTGTCTGCATAACTACAATAGTATTAGGATTGACTGCTGCCACAGCCTTAATAAGATCCACCTGGTTACCCGGTAACAGGAGGGTTAGTCTGTCTGCTTCTTCGGTTGCGGTTTTCTCATCTGTTCCGACAAATAATATTGCAATATCGGCGGATGCTGCCAATGCAATAGTTTCTTTATCAATTGGAGCATCGGGTGATGCTTTATATACCAGGTAGAGTGTCTGAGGTCCGTTCAGTCCGAGTTTATTGACTTTAGCTTTCATCAGACTACCGGCGCCATAAACACCCCCGGATCTGGCTCCTGATGCAACGTTTGCATTGAGGGTAGTCAGCAGGTTCCCATCAGGAGAACCAACCCTTACCTCAATTATACCCCCATCAATCGGGATATTTACCTTAATTCCAATTGTATCTACGTTCGTCAGGTCTATATTATCGTATGCAGTCCATGATCCATCGTTAATGGTTCTGACCTGGTCTATTGTTCCCATACCTGAACCGACAGTAATCCCTTTTGATGATGAACTATATTTTGTGGCATCAAATTTTGAGAAGGTCCCGTTAGTATTTTTTAATTCAAAGCCGGCCACATAAAACAAATTGCTTTTGTTCGCTGTATTGCCACCAGAACTAAATACCACTTCTGTGGATAAACCTTTCTCTGAAATATATTTTTTAATCCCGGCAAGAGGAGAAATCATATTTTCCTGTGAAGGCCTTCCGGAATACGGACCAAGTTCCGTTTTGTCAGTTTGAGGACCGATAAGGGCAATTTTTTTTATATCAGCAGTATTCAAAGGGAGGGTTTTCTTATTTGTTTTTGCACTGATATTATTCTTCAGAAGAACAGGTGTTTTTGTTGCAATTTCTCTGGCAAGTGCCCTATTGGAAGGAGAACCTATCATATTTGGTTGTGAAAGGGTATAGGGAACCTTAGATGGCGGATCAAATTCACCTAACCTCATCCTGACAGTAAATATATGAAGCAGTGCTCTGTCAATATCCGCAATTGTGATAAGGCCTTTATTCAGAGCATTGATTGCACTTGTCTGATAAACACTTCCGCAGTCTGAGTCAACTCCTGCTTTCAATCCCAGTGCTGTAGCTTCCTCCGCTGTCTTAACATAATAGTGACCTGTGTAGATATCCTCAATGGCTGCACAGTCTCCTGTGATATAGCCTTTTAGACCATAGGTTCTTCTGGCAATGGAATCAAGGTATAATTTACTGGCTGATGTAGGGACTCCGTTTACTGCATTATATGAAGACATTATCGAAGGTAACTTGTCTTTCTCTATGAGGTTTTTATATGGAGCAAGATAAAACTCCCGCATATCCCTGCTATCCATGTTTGAGCTGCTGACATGTCGGTCGAATTCACTATTGTTTGCGAAATAATGTTTACCGCATGGTACAGTTTTTAGATATGTGGCATCATTACCCATCATTCCCCTTACAAAACCACCGGCAATCTGTGAAACCAGAAATGGATCTTCACCGAACGATTCCCCTGTTCTTCCCCATCTCGGATCTCTTATCGGTTCGACAACCGGCGACCAATATGTCAGACCGGTTATTACCGGTGAGTTTAACGCTCTGGCTTCATCCGATATAGCACTGGTTTCCCTCTGCATTAAAGAAGGGTCCCATGATGAACCCAGGGCAACACTGTTTGGAAACGAAGTCGGTGAACCTGCTCCTGCACCCACATTGAACCTTCCCATTACTCCATGTAAAGCTTCACTCCAGACATTGAATGCATTTATTCCCAATCTCGGCACAGCGGGCATACTATTGCCAATAAGACTCTCCTTTTCTTCAAGAGTAAGTCTTGAAACGAGATCAGCCGCCCTTTCTTCAAAGGAATATGTAGTATTCAGGTATATCGGATTTTTTATTATCGCCCCACCTGGTTCACCTGTTTTGTTTGCCGACAGGGATAAAATAATTACAATTCCGGCAAACGCCAGCAAGTTTCTTTTAATAAATCTCTTCTTCATGGTCATTTTTTTGATTTTTCTATAAGGTCAGTTCAAAGATTTGATTACTATTATAAATTTTTGAGAAATTTAATCTAAAATTTTTAGTGAAGTTATTTCAAATCATGAAGCTTTGAAACAAAAGAATCGGATTTTTCTTTCAATTTTTTGTCAGAGATTTAAAAATTAAGTCATAAAATATTAAAAATTATAAATTCTTCCTGATCAGCTAAGGTTTCAGTCCAGATGAATCTTGTTTTGGAACAAGATCTTTTACCTTTCCAGTGTATTGATAATGGATAAATCAGTTTCCGGAAACACCTAGTCATAATTTTGAAAAACAATCACACATTTTTAAATTTCTTATACCTGAATGGTGTTTTAAAAACGATAGTGCAAGAATCCGCTACTTTTACAGACATATTTAAGGTTGTTTTTATGGATCAGAAGTAGATTGAGTCATACCCGAAAACGGCTGTAACCTATTAAATTAGTGATGGTTAATAAATATCCACACTCGTTAAAGTGTGGTCTGATGTGGAGCTGGAATGGCCCCTTTTTCAAGAGACATTGATAATTTTTGGTTTAAAATTTCCAGAATAGTTTTAACAGAGCCTTCACCGTATATGTATGTTAGACGTCTGAGGTGAGGTATGGGAGAAATAATTCCGTATACATTATACAACTTATGCCTTCTTCCAATACAGAATACCCTCAAATGGTGGGAATGGGTTCAGGGCACTTTTTTTTTAGGATCAGTGTGAATTTGAACGAAAATTTAAAGCTTTTGACAATTAAACGTTAAATCAGTCTGGTTAAAGTGCCTTATTTTTATATGATATTAGGTCAATAAATTTCGACCTGTTAGTTCTTTGCGATTCCGGAATAATTATGATGCAGGATATTGAACCAATTAGTAAAATAAACCATAATGAATAATGAATTATGAAAAAAAATCTTATAGTTTCTTTTGTTATCTTTTTAATTGCGATACTGGTGGCATGCAACTCAAAACAAACAACTACCGTCCAAACTAATGTTAAAAAAAAGCTTGTCCCAACAGTAACAATTCCTGCCCCTCCAGGATCGAAAGGTTTTGGTATGTCTCAAACTCCTAAGCCAGGCGCAGCCACAACAACTCCAGCCCACACTCCAAGAAGACGAGGCGCAGGTGCAAGTGTAACTGACACTGCCCGTGTAATCACCACCATGAATATCGATGACATGAGCATGAGTGATCCATATATCCTGGCTGACTATGCAACTAAAACCTATTACCTGACAAGTAGTGGTGGAGGTATTTACAAGAGTAAAGATCTGAAAAACTGGTCCGGACCTTATGGAGCATATGATACCAGAGGAACCTGGATGGAAGGTAATAACTTTGTTGCTGCTGCTGAAATCCATAAGGTTAATGATAAATACTATTATGCAGCTTCTTTCGGCGACAGAAAAGAATTAGTAGATGTTGTTCCGCGCAGATACAATATTTACCGGCATCAAACTATGATTTTAGAATCAGATAAAGCAGAAGGTCCTTATAAACTAGCTAATCCTGATCCAAATTACGACTATCTTCCACATAGCTGGGACATTATCGACGGAACCATCTGGTATGAAGACAGCACTCCTTATTTTGTTTTCGTTCACGAATGGATGCAAACAATTGATGGCACCATGGAATACGTTAAACTTTCACCGGATTTGAGCAAAACTATAACTGAACCTGTCTTACTTTTCCATGCCAGCGAAGCTCCCTGGGCGCTTGAAATGGTAGGAAACGGAGAAATGACTTTTGGTTTGAAACTTAATGGCTGGGTAACCGACGGACCTGAACTTTTCAGAACCAAAACAGGCAAATTGGGCATGTTATGGTCAAGCTGGGGAGTAGGACGATATAACCAGGGTGTATGCTATTCAGAATCAGGAACCATTGACGGACCATGGATTCAGGAAGAAAAACCATTTGTAGGGGACAATTCCGGACACGGGATGTTGTTCACAACTTTTGAAGGTAAAAGATTGCTTGTTATACACCATGTTGACGGTGACGGTCCCCGTAAACCCCGATTCTACGAAATCGACGATTCAGGAGATAAACTCGTTCTTGGTAAAAGATATAATCCATAAATTAAAAAATAAATTAACCAATACAGCAGAATTATGACAAGTTTAATCAGGTTTCCTTTTATTGCTATTTGTTTCGCAACATTAGCATTATTGTGCAGTCCAGAACATGTCACAGCACAAACTCAGACAAAAGAAAAAAAGCAGATTGTTCGGGGGGAACAGGCTCCTCCAGCCAATCCCGGACAGAATAATTTCGGCGGACCCCGATCTGCTCTCGGCGCTGGTGGACAGAGACCGGCAGTTCGGCAACCACGTCCGGAGCCAAAAATCGAGACGGTTCCTTTTGACGAAATTTCCATGAGCGATCCCTATATCTATCCTGACGAAAAGTCCAAGACTTATTATCTGACAGGAACCGGTGGACGTCTCTACAAAAGCAAAGATCTGAAAATGTGGACAGGCCCCTACCCGATCATTGACCTTAAAGGGACCTGGATGGATGGACTCTTCGTAGCTGCAGCAGAGATTCACCATATTGGGAATAAATACTACTATGCCGGCACCTGGAGCGATCACAGCAATTTGATCGAAGCCGTTCCCCGACGTTACAATGTGCCACGTAACCAGACACAGCTTTTAGTAGCCGATTCTCCTGATGGACCTTTCAAGCCTTTAGTTGCCGGCCATGAATTCTGTCTTGGCCCTGAAGACTGGGATATCATCGATGGCACACTCTATGAAGAGCATGATACCACGTATTTAGTGTTCGTTCATGAGTGGACCCAATTAATCGATGGAACCATGGATTACATGCCTCTTTCAAAAGATCTGACTCATCGAACCGCTGAGCCAACTACCATCTTCCGTGCCAGTGAGGCTGCATGGTCCAAAGAGATGAACACTATAAATGAAGCCACCTTTGGTTTGAAAATGCCGGGATGGGTTACCGACGGTCCTGAAATGTTCCGAACAAAAACCGGCAAGCTCGGCATGTTGTGGTCGAGTTGGGGTGAGCACCGTTATGCTCAAGGTGTAGCTTATTCTACATCCGGGAGCATCAAAGGTCCATGGGTGCAGGAACCTGAAGCATTTAAAGGCGATAATTCCGGTCATGGGATGTTGTTTACCACTTTTGATGGCAAGCGTTTATATATTGTCCACCACCAGGAAGGAAAAGGGCCTCGAAAACCACAACTTTATGAAGTTGATGATTCAGGCGATAAGCTCATTCTTGGAAAAAGATATAATCCATAACGAAAAAATAAATATTTTAACATTAAACTTAATAAATTTCAAAGTATGAGAAAATTAATTTTTATTGCAGCCGCAATGATGATGTGTGGTATAGCATCAGCCCAGTTTGCCGGCCTCCAGCGGGGTCAGCAAATAGAACCGCTACCCGAAGGTTTTAAACCTTCTTCGTGCAATACCTTTTTATCACAATACCCTGCCGTAAATGCTCAGACTCGTCAGGCCATGTTTAGGGTGATAGCCCCTACTGCACAAACGGTTCAAATCGATCTGGCCAACAAAAAATATGACATGACCAAAGATGATAAAGGGGTTTGGACCTGCACGTCCGATCCTCAGGTAGTTGGTTTTCACTACTATGCCGTTCTGATTGACGGCGTTGCCGTAATGGACAGAAACACTATGGCCTTTTTCGGCAGCAACTGGGAATCTTCAGGAATTGAAATTCCGGAGGGTCCTGAGGGAAACTATTACAGATTTAACAAAAACATTCCTCATGGACAGATTCGATCCATTGACTATTGGTCTGATATTAATGGGATGGAACGTCATATCAATGTATATGTTCCTGCTGAATATGAAAAAAATCCGACAAAGAAATATCCTGTTCTCTACCTTGTTCATGGTTGGGGAGAAGATGAAAATGGCTGGTCAATTCAAGGACATATGGCAAACATTATGGATGGTCTGATTGCAGCAGGCAAAGCAATTCCAATGATAGTGGTAACACCTAGCGGCGATATTAAAACCAACTCCGATGTCCGTAAGGCTTCCACGAACGATGTAACTCAAATCTACGTTAAAGATCTGATACCTTTTATAGACAAGACTTTCCGCACCAAGACCGACAGGCAGAACCGCGCCATGGCCGGTCTGTCAAGAGGTGGTATGCAGACAACCCAGACCGTTTTCGCCAACATGGATAAATTTGCATGGATGGGTACATTCAGTGGATTCTTCATGGGCATGGGAAGAGGTCCGGCATCAGGCGCTGCACCAAATGCACAGGACGCCAGCAAAATGATTGAAACCGCTTTTAACGGAGTTTTCAAAGATGCTGCTGCTTTCGACAAACAGATGAACCTGTTGTTTATCAGCACTGGTACAGAAGAACGCAGTCCCAGGGATCAGGTTGAATCCCTCAAGGCTCATGGCATCAAGCATATTGTTTTCCACGAATCCCAGGGGACTGCTCACGAATGGCTGACATGGCGACGTGCCCTCAATGATTTTGCTCCAAGATTATTTAAATAAAAATAATATTTTATATTAAAAAGAATCCTGGCAATAAAAAATACCGGGTTTTCTATTTGTTTAATTTTCATTCATATTAAAAGGATACTGGTCGGTCTTAACTTCCTCTATCGTGTTTCTTTAGTTTTTCAGGATTTTTATACCTTTTGTAATTCCCGATTCATTAAAGGCATCGATACTGTAATAATAGGTCACATCTTTGTTCAGACCTGTGAGCATAATAGAATTTATATCATATACCATTACAGAAGTATATAATTTGTTGCTGGCAGTACCATAGTTCACTATATAACCTGTTGCAGAATCATCTTTTAGCCATGTCAGCCTGGCTTTTCTTGTGTCTGCCTCATCGTGTTTTATGCTGAAATCACTAACCTCTGTCGGGGCTTTACCATCCCTTAAGCCAAAGATCCTCAGATCATATACAGAGAATTTGCCAGCAGGTACTCTGATATTCTCTATTTTGATAAATTTTGTCTTAACTGGTTTTTCGAGTACAGTATAGTCATGACATGCATCCGCGGTATTATTGCTTTTGTCAATAATGACATTCCATGATTTTCCGTCGTTAGAGCCAAGAATGCGGTAACAATAATAGATGTTTATACTGTCGGGGTTCAGATTTGACTCATTATCGGCGAAATTTACCTGGATCGCATTCACGGTTGAATTGTCATCCAGTTCCACGCTCAACCATTATCCTGTATTACCTGAAAAGGCAGACCACCAGGTTCTGATATCTTCATCAAATGCATTATTTACAGGATAGTTATCCATTTCGGATGAAGCTTCTGCATTCTTTTTATAGGACAGAAGCATCCATCCTCTGAAAAGACTCTCTTTTTCAAAATCGATTTTATGGTCAGGCATAATGGTCGGATAATCACCAAAAGTGGTAAAGGTTCTCATAACACCATCTTTGTCCGTCATCATCCTGGAAAAAATGTGGGTCCCACACTGCAAAAGGAAGTGTGTCCGGAACAGGTTTCCAGTTATCATGGAGAGGATCGGTTGTATAGTAGAATGGTTTCACATCTCCATCTGATGCAATATAATACACTGTGTCATTGATTGCTATAGCATCAGGAGCATAGTCTTCAATCGGAAATCAACGCTTACTTCAAACCTTTACTTACGATGTGGAAATAATCGAATGCAACCTCAAATGGTGTTTGAGCCTGATTGGTTTGCTGTTCCATCCCGGGAAAACCACCCATTCTGGCCGGTGCAATGCCGTCACATACTATTATTCCGGCTTTCACATCCTTTAATATAACGTTTGCAGTTCCAACTGTTTTGAAACTCTTTCCGTCCGATGAGCAGGATGCAGAGTATAGACTTCCGTTTTTCTCAAGCTTCAGAACCAGGGTATTGTCATCCTTCATTATATCTGTCATACTAAGAGTTGCTGCAGATTTCTGATAACCATCCTCTTCTATTACCAGGTCCACTGAGCCAAGCTGAACTCCTGTCCCTCTGGGACCAAACATTCCAAATCTTGGGTTACTGGCCCTGTAAACCAGTTTTATAAAATTATCGTCATCCTGGAGCGCCAGAATTCCGGCATTCTGTGATATGGCTGGTGTTCTTGAACATACCATTTTTGATTCAATTGTCCAGTCCGTATTCGCACTTTGCAGAAGAATGTTCTTCGCATTATTATTCGACGAAACAATATCACCTTTTTCACTTATTATTAACAGGGATCCGGATTTTTTTGTAAGACTCCAGTCAGAAGAATTTTCCCTTAGCCAACTCCATTGCCTGGCCAGGGTACCCTTATTGAATTCATCGCTAACGGATTTTGTCCCGAAGTTCAGCGTATAAATATTCTTCTCAACGGTAATATTATCAGTAAGAGTTACTATAGCGTTCCCGGGTATGCCACTGGCCTGTTCAACATCAACTGATACATTTGTACCCGCAGCAGTCGCACTGACAACAGGAGCATTTGTGGCACCTGGCAGAAGATAACTGTAAGCTTTAACTGCAGGATTGAACCCTTTAACATTTTTTCCATTAACAGTAATTGCGGCCGGTCTCAGATCAGGCATCACTTTAAGAGAATAACTGTTCGATATGGTATTCCCATTTACTGTAACATATGTGAATATCGTTGCTGTTCCAATTCCCCTGGCTGTAACCATTCCTTTATCATCAACACTTGCTATACCGGGATTATTGCTTTTATAGGTCACCTGTGCATTTTTTATATTAAAGAAGCTATCGTCCGACATTGCCGCCGTTACACTTGTCTGAGCTGTGTTGCCTGGTCTCATCACCACCTTGCCGCATGTTGCAACAACAGTTTTTAATACCGGGGTATATGTGCCACTCATGTTTGCTTCTACACTTCCTTTGATGTCTTTTGAAGATGCACCGATCTCGAATATGTATTTACCCTGATCGAACATAATCCTCTTATTCTTTGTATCCCAGAACCACAGATCTGCACAATCAATGTCTATCGACACTGTTTTTATCTGACCTGCCGGTATCGTTACTCTCTGGAATCCTTTAAGCCTCTTTATTGGTCTCTCGAGTGATGCAGGACTGTCGGGAGTTCTGACATAAACCTGAACAACTTCATCACCGGCAACTGCTCCTGAATTCTTCACATCTACATTAACCTTTATTTTATCATTCGGTGTAATAGTGCTCTTGCTGATAGTAAAATTGCTGTATCCGAATGTTGTATAAGATAGTCCGTATCCAAATTCATAAGAAACGTCCTTATTGAAATACCAGTAAGTCCTCCCGTTCTTGCCCTGTCCTCCTCTTAGGTTATAATCCCCGAACTCAGGAAGATCATTTAGTGATTTGTACCAGGTAGCATTCAGTTTACCTCCGGGATTTACCTCCCCGAATAATATTTTTGCCATTGCTGTACCCTGTGCCTGGCCATTGTAACCAGTCCAGATAATACCAGCAACATTTGGATTATTTTTGAATTGTTCAACTTCAACCATTCCCATTGCCTGTATTACGACAATGGTATTTGGATTAACAGCAGCTACTGATTTAATCAGTTCATACTGATTACCCGGCAATGCTATTGAGAACCTGTCAGATTCTTCTCTTCCTGTAGTTTGATCAGTTCCAACAAAGATTACTGCAACGTCTGCTGAAGCTGCCATGTCAAGAGTTTCTTTATCTATGGCAGGTATTTCCGCTGCATGATAAACGAGCACAATAGTTTGCGGCCCTGAAATACCCAATGTATTAATTTTAACCGGGACAATTTTTGGTCTTGCAAAACCAAAAAATCCTCCACTTCGCTGACTACCGGCAACTTTTTGTGAAGCAAGGATATTACCTGTTGCAGAACCAACCCTTACTTCTAATAATCCACCATCACCAGATACAGTCATATTGAATCTTATTGAATCTACATTGGTAATATCAACATTCTTATACAACGTCCAGTCGCCATCCTTGATTCCTCTTACGGAAGGTTGCCCAAATCTCGCAGAAGTAACTAATCCACTTGCAGAAGCATCGAATTTTGTTCCATCATATTCCTTAACAGCTCCACCTTTAATTACAGTTGAAAAACCGATCATGGTAAAGAAATCGGTCCTTCTTGCAGTATTTCCACCTGATTTAGAAACTACTTCTATATTAAGCTTATTCTGTTCAAAATAATTCTTAATTCCTGCCAGGGGAGTAATTTTAAACGAAGGTTCAGCTTCTCCTGAATAATCCCCTAATTCAACTTTTCCAGCTTGTGGTCCTAATACTGCAATCTTTTTAATGCCATTTACATTGATAGGCAATGCTTTTCTGTCTGATTTGGCTATGACATTATTCTTTAACAGAACTGGTGTTTTAGTTGCAATTTCAATTGCAAGGTCATTATGTGAAGGATCATTGATTATACTTGGTTTAATTCCTGCATAAGGAACTATATTTTGGGGATCAAATTCACCTAGCCTCATCCTTATTGTGAATATATTGATCAATGCCATATCCATATCAGCCTCAGTAATCAGACCTTGACTTATTGCCTCAAGAGCGCTTGTTTGGTAAACGCTGCCACAGTCAGTGTCAACTCCTGATTTAAGACCCATTGCTGCCGCCTCTGCATTGCTTTTTGCATAATGGTGACCCAAAAAAATATCAGATATTGCACCACAGTCCCCTGTGACGTATCCATTTAAGCCGTAGGTTCTTTTTGCAATGGTATCAACAAGAAATTTACTGGCCGATATCGGGACACCATTTACGGCACTATAAGCTGTCATAATTGCCGGAAGATTATCTTTTTCAATAAGTGTCCTATATGGAAGGAGATAATATTCTCTCATGTCCCTGTCATCCATATCAGCACTTCCTGTATGGCGGTTAAACTCTGTATTGTTTGCAAAGTAGTGTTTACCACAAGGTACAGCTTTCAGATAAAGAGGATCGTCTCCCATTAATCCCTGAATAAAGCCACTTCCTATCTGCGAAACGAGAAAAGGATCTTCTCCAAATGTTTCCGCGGTCCTTCCCCACCTTGGATCCCTTGTTGGTTCAATAACCGGGGACCAGTAGGTTAACGTGAAAATGAGATCATGGTTAAAACCTCTGGCCTCATCAGCAATGACCGAGGTTTCACGTTTAACCAACGCCGGATCCCATGAGGACCCCACCGCAACACTGTTTGGAAATGACGTTGCTGTCATACCGCTGTTATTGTTCCTGCCCAATACTCCATGCAGGGCTTCACCCCAGACATCGTATTTATTAATTCCCAAACGGGGAATAGGAGGCATTGTATTACCCAATTGGCTTTGCTTCTCCTCGGGAGTCATCCTCGAAACAAGGTCTGCTGCCCTTTCCCGAAAAGAATAGGCTGTGTCAAGATAAATAGGTTTTTTTGTATTCTCACTACCAGGGATGAAAGCCATTATGGCAAAACAGGTAAGAATAGAGAAGCAGATCCTTGTAATTTTTATTTTCATTTTAAAGTAATTAAGAGATTAAACACTAAATCATCATTTATATACCAATTTTCTTTGCATTCTTTTTTTCGTGATTGTTTTCCGGATATTGCATTTAAAAATCCTGAAATACAGCATTTGTCGCATCAGCTTTTATAATCCTTGCTAATTTGCGTGGATTCAGGTCCACTTTGGAAGTAACCAGCTCAGGCAGATTATATGATTTCATTATCTTAAAATAGTGCTCAGTGCTTTTCTGAGGCAGTACAAATGGTTTATGCATCTGTCCTGATGTATCGAAATAAGCAAAATATGGCCGTGTATATAATAAACCATCGTCCCTCCTGCTGCTAAATACGATCCATCTACCGGTGGATGACCATGTATGAAAACTATCAGACTTGTCACTGTTGATGTCTGGTTTCGACACTATGCCCGTATTTAAGTCAAGAAGATAGAGATCACTTTCGGGATGCCATATTGTCAAATTACCGTGCCCGGATTTACAGAAAAGAATATATCTTCCATCAGGTGAAATCCTTGGAAGAGAGATACTACTTATCGAATCTGAAACAGTCAGGACAGTGTCAACTGCTCCAAATCTTCGGCTTTCCTGATTAAAAGCGATACGGAGGAGATCATACCGGATCTTGCTATGCACATCCATAAAGCTTTCATAATCAGGCTTCTTTAGAACATTTTTAACAGCACAGCAATAATACAAATAACGGCCATCAGGCGACCATGTGGGAAAAGTTTCGAGATGATCAGGATCCGATAATGCATTGCAACTGGTTATTACATTATTATTTACATCATAAAGAACTATATTTGAAAGGGTATCATAAACCTCTACCGTTCTCCCGGGTACCGCGTGATAACTCTGCACAATATTATTTACCGAGAATGCAATATATTTCCCGGAAGGATGCCAGGCGGGATACATCCCGTTGGCAATCGTTTGACTGGTCTTGGTATTTATTTTAGAAAGTTTGCCATCCTTATAAATAATTGTACCCCCATGTTCGCCTCTCATGTGAAACATCATGGTTTTACTGCTGTTCCGGCAAAATGTATGGCAGTTCATACAGTTACCGTCACTAACCCTGTTAAGCATAATCGGTGTCACTTTGAAGTTTTCGAGATTTCTCTGGTAAATGCCCATAATTTTCCAGGTCTCGAATTCCGGATCAATTAATCTGTAAACCAGATATTTGTCAATTGAATCGAGCGCAACATAATTGGTAATTGTATTAAATTTCACCCATTTTTGTGATTTTTTCACAATAATATCCACATAGAACTCCTTCGAAACAGAAGCCGATAAAAGTTTATGCCATTTCTTCTCAGGAATTTGTATACTGCCATCCCCTGAGCTAACTATAAAATCAATTCCATTTGAATTATAGAATCTTGCCAAATATTTATCTGCATTTTCAATTATCCTGAAGTTCAACGGGGCAATGTTCGGCGGAATTGTAACCGAAGCATAATTAGGATTCAAAACAGCATCCTTTTTTAATTCTTCAGAGAGAGGCATTCTTTTATTGCAACTTACTGCAGTTAAAAGAATAATGAAACAAAACAAATGAGATTTTGCAATCCTTGATATTGTAAGTCTCTTTCTTGTCATCATTGATGGTTATTTGGGAATTGCAGATAATACCAATAAGTTTTTCCGTACTTTTTCCCTAGTTCATAGGCTGCAACCTTCCGGTCGTTCCTGAACCTGGTGTAAAGTCTGGCATAATCGTCAAATCTGTTAATGGTCGCCTGGTTGAAGGAATATCCTTCAGGAATTACTTTTTGATTTTCAAAGAAATTATAAAAGATCAATGCTTCTTCAATATGCAAAGGCATTCTGCTAAACCCATGACGTTTCATATCCGGAACTACTTTGACAAGCACATCAAGGTTTCTGTCGAGAAGCAATGAAGCAAGCAGATATTCATAAGCCATTTGATTTTCCGGATGGTTTTTCAGCAGATCCTGCAGATTCAACCCGTTTACCTCTGAAAAGAAATTCGAACTGGCAAGAAGATCACGGGACAGGGTTATTTCGGGGTCTTCTTCCCCCAGATCAGGATTATAAAGGTATCTGATATGACGCTCTGCCCATTTCCTGTAAAAAAGAGTTCTGTTCAACAGACCGAGATACTTCCCTGCAATGTCATAATTTCCATTTACAGTAAACCCGACAGCTAATTTTTTCAGGGAACGCGGATTCGGTCCTTTTGCCACCAGCGACTCAAAAGCCCAATGGATTGATTCATTAGTATAGGCTAACTGAGAAAAGACTTCTCCTCCAAAGAAGAGATTCAGATTACGTTGCCATTTCAGTCTTAATCCCTGCGAACCGATCTGAGGATAATTGAACATCTTATCCAACAGTCTCCCTGATTTGTATAAAGCCAGATTGGTATAATAGATCACGAGAGTATTATACCCCGGGTACCGGTCTGAAATTTTAAGTACTTCATTCCATTCAGCTTGCTGAACATAATGATCAACTCCAAGCATCAAATCAGCCATCTTATTATAAGAACGCTTATAAACCACAAAAGCCATCATGACAATTATTACCAGACCTGCCAGGACATTCGTGATGTTCCATGGCAATAACCTGTTTTTAAGATCTTTAACCTTATCCAATAGTAAGCTTGTCAGCAATACTAATGGAATCCATACAAATAACAATATCAGAGCAAACAGGAAAATTGAATGAAATTCATACATAACCGGATAGGTATAAATCCTATCAGGCTGGATATAAAATATAAGTTGGCTGGATAAATAAGGTATCAGGATACCTGTAATGATATAAAAAACAGTAATGATAAAACGGTTCTTTTCTTTCCTGAAAAGTATTTCGTGAAGGACACATAATAATACAAGTGAGATGGAAAAGCCTCCGGTAAGCAAGAAAAAAAATGGCCATCCTGCAAAGAAAAGAAAATATCGTGATCTTGATTTGTTGATTGATACATATAAAGCAAAGTATGACAATAGAAGCAAAAATCCTACTGCCTGTCCAAAGGCGAAGGACTCGTTGCTTTGCAATATTGTCAGTAATGATACCGGAACAAATGATAAAACTATGTTTTCAAAATAGTGTTTCTTAAAAATGTAGAATGAAAGCACAAAAACAGCAAATGCATTCAGTGTATAAATAAATGCCCCTATCCAGGAAGAAATAAAAAACTGAGTGAAAAAGCTTCCTAAATAAAGTGGTAATCCTCCGGGTAAGGAAAACTGTTCTTTAAGAAAATCCAGACTCCATATAAATAACTGGTTTTGTTCAAGATAAAAAATATGATACCGATTTAACAAAGCGAAATACAGGAAGTAAACAACAAACAGTATACCCATGAGAATATATCTTATTTTTTTACTGTTTATCTGTGGTATCATCACGAAATATTTCTGGTAAGTTAATTAAAAAGTCGAATTTATAAATAATCTGGTTCCTGAAAGTTGTTAAATCTGAGTATGAAAAAGTCTTTAAAAAAAAATAAGGCCATAAAAGAAGATCTATTATGGCCCTATATAAATCAGGTGATCATTTTCAGATCATCAATAGCCATAGTTTTGAATTAGTTTTGGATTCCTGTCAATTGCATTCTGTGGAATTGGATTAAAATACATTTTCTGCGTAAATACGTGTGGATGGTTAAGTGAAGTTACCGTATATGTCCATATTCCGCTGTTATCGTCAGGTACTGTATTCTGAATCACCATACAATGAAGGTCCTTGTTCATCTCGGTCATTGCATCCTTCCAGCGCCACAGATCATACAACCTTACAGCTTCATAACTAAACTCGATTCTCCTTTCACGTTTGATGGCAGTACGCATTTCAGCCTGGGACATACCTGCGGTAAGCGCAGGAAGATCTGTTCCCGGCCGTTGCCTGACGGCATTAATTGCTTCATAAACAGATGCATCCGGACCGACTGCTTCATTCTGTGCTTCAGCATAGTTCAGCAGGACTTCAGCATAGCGGTAATATATATAATTCCTGCCATCAAGGTTACCGCCTCTCGGATGAGCATTATCAAGTCTCTTCTTGGAATAATAACCGGTATTACCGACATCATCGCCTCCGAAGTCAATCTGGTTCTTCGAAGGATTAACCTTATCGATACGTGTATAGATTACATCGGCGGTAGTCATCCAGTCCTGTTTATAGGTTGCACCGTCGTAAACAACATAATCGTAAAATCTATTTTCACGACCGACATAAGGATTCTGCGGATCATAACCTGAAGTAGGATCGGTAATGTTTTTTCCGTTAGCCATCTGGTAA
Organism: uncultured Rikenellaceae bacterium; assembly: GCA_964446825.1. Classification (GTDB taxonomy): domain Bacteria; phylum Bacteroidota; class Bacteroidia; order Bacteroidales; family VadinHA17; genus LD21. The sequence goes on along the minus strand of CAYUQR010000042.1, from coordinate 10,263 downwards.
TCATCAACAAGCTCCTGGGTAGGACAGTAGTTACCCCACGTATAGTATGTCCCCTGTATCCATACCGGACCCCCGTACGTATCATAGGTCTGTGCCATTGTTGTTCCAACCTGCTGCCTGTCCCATATAACTTCCGAGTTGTATTCATTTGCTTCGTACCAAAACTGAGACATGGGAGAGAACAGGTTGTACGTTCCGGTACCTTTATGTCCGTATGTATCAATGAACTGCTTGTTGGTTGCAGCTGCATCGGCCCAACGGGACAACTGATAGTCTGCAAAAGACTGCAGGTTGTCGGGTGTACGCGGGACAGCGGGATCGGTTGAATTATATGCCGGACTCGCTGCAAACAGCTGAAGCCATCCCTTAAGACAGAGCGCTGCTCCAAGTGTGGCCCTTCCTGCATCTGAATTACCATTGTCGTATTTTATCTCCAGGTAACCATCCGTAAGTACAGTGTTCAGTTCACTGATGAGGAAATTGAAGGTTTCCTCGAATGAGCTTCTGGGAAGATTCAATTCGTCTTGTGTCATTGTAATTCTGTCCTGGGGTTCTTCAACGACTACCAGACCTCCAAGCTTCACAAATATTTCACTGTAAAAATAGGCCCTGAGGAATCTTGCCTCATCCATACGTTTATTGTACCACGAGTCCGAGAACGCTTCCCTGTTTTCTGTTATCTTGGCCATGAATGTATTGAGCCTCCTGACCTTGGTATAGGTGGGTTCCCATCCAACATATGCTGAAGGTCCGGTTGTTCCGAACCATACTGAACCTCCGGCACCACCGGAAGCTTCTACTATTCCTTTCTTCCAGTTATAGGAAGTATAGTAGAAACCTGCATCATTATCAGATGTAAAGTTATCCAGGTTATCAGGCTCATTTCCCTTTTGCTCGAGGTCACCGTAGCAGTTATTCAGATATATGTCTGCGTTACCTTCGGAAGCCCACATAGTAGCATCAGTTAAAGTCGATTTGCTCGTTGTTTCAAGAAAATCTTCCTTAGTACAGGAAATGGCAAAAAAGAGCAATAGTCCTGTTAATGCAATGTTCCTTATTGTTTTATACTTTATCATAATAATTGTTTTTTAAATGTGATAACTAGAACGTTACATTTGCACCGATAGTGTATGACTTCATCGAAGGATAGAACGTCCCATCAGTATTATAAACAGAGCTTTCCGGATCCATAAACTTAAGTCCGCTGATAGTAAACAGATTCTGGCTTGCAAGATAAATCCTGATGCTTTTGATCTGTATTTTCTGAAGTACTGATTGCGGAATAGTGTAGCCAAACTGGGCATTCTTTAGTCTCATGTATGAAGCGTTCCTCTGCCAGAAATCACTTGCCTGTGTCGAATTGGCAACCGGGCTAGGCCACGCGATCGGGTATTTGGCATCCTGGTGGCCTGGTGTCCAGCGGTTGTTATAATATTCATAATCGGCATTACTGTTGTTGTTAAAGAACGGGAATGTCATGAAGTTCTGAGTATTATATGAGGTCAACCCTGCTCCCTGGAAGAACAGACTGAGGTCAAATCCCTTCCAGTTAGCGGTTGCGGTTAATCCGAAAACCATCAAAGGATAGGATTGAGGATTCCCGATCACACATTCGTCATTACTGTCAATTACACCATCAGGTACTCCGTTAGGGCCGCTGATATCAGCGTATATAATGTCGCCCGGATGCAGTGCACCCCACTGGGTAATATTGTAACCATCTGCAGCATCGATTATACCGTCGCTGTTTTTATCATCAGCTGTTGAGAAGAAACCGAGAGTTTTATAACCAAATACTGTCCCGTAAGGCCTTCCGGTACGCCTCCGGTTAGGATTATCATAGGTGGCCGCAGTTTCGTATGTTTCAACCATCTTATTCTTGGCCAGGCTTATATTCCCGCTTACATTCAGTATTAGACCGTTTTGGAAATTCTTCCTTGTGCCCAGAGTCACTTCAAAACCGTAGTTATCCATCTTACCTGCATTCTGTTGTGCCAGTCCTAACCCATACTCATAAGGTACGGTAATGTTCGGGCTTAACAACATACCCGATCTCTTTTCATAGAAAAAGTCTGCTTCAACAGTTAATATGTCCTTCCACAAAGAAGCGTCAAAACCTATGTTCGATTTCTGTGATATCTCCCAGGTGATGTTCGGGTTATTTTCAGTATTGACATAAGCCTTCTGAACCATATTCCCGCTTCCGAAAGCATAACCGTTTCCTTGCAGTGTATAACCTGAAAGATACTGGTATGGCGAACCTGCCAGGTTACCTGATTTACCCCACGATACCCTCAGTTTCAGGTTGGTGATCCAGTTAATACTATTCATAAAGCTCTCCTCCGAGATCCTCCATGCAGCCGAAAAGGCCGGGAAATATCCCCATCTTTTACCGGGAGCAAAATAGTAGTGTCCGTCATAACGTCCTGATGCTTCAAAAATATACCTGTTTTCGTAGTTCCATCCAAACCTGTAGACGTATCCCATCTGGGCGTTTACCGATGACGAACCTCCGTTGTTGTAATCATTCTTGTTAGCACTCCCAAGGTCCATCTCATCTATGGTAATAGCAAAATTATTCCTGCGCGCTGAGATGAAGTCATAATTACCGCTCCTTTTTTCCGCAACCACCAGGGCTGTAACATTATGCTTCCCGAATGAGTTGCTGTAATTAAGGTAGGCCTGGTAGGTATAAGTCCTCCATCTTGAATCTTGCTGAGTCAGGTATGTATATGCCGGAACGTTTCCTTCCTGTGTGGATATCGATTCTGTAAAAGTACGGGGGGTTGCATTGAGATCGATTATAGAATAATAGAATGGTGTATGCCATCCTTTCTGATATAATAATCTGGAGTCATAACTGAATACACCTTTAACGCTTAAACCTTTAATAAAAGGAAGTTGCTGTTCGACAGACACTGTAGTCAGGATAGTATTATTGTCATTATAATCGTATCCCGGACTTTTAAGCACTGCAACAGGCGAGTTACCTGCAAACTGACCCCACGAGCCGTTTGAATAATAGATTGATTCTGTTGGAATGAACTTGTAACCGTTCCTGAAAAGCTGGTTAGCCGATGATGCAACATCAAGGTCGTTTGTTCTTTCATATGATCCGATAAAAGAGGCAGTTACCGTTGTAGTTTTCGTGACCTTAGTATCAAGATTTAAACTAAAGTTATACCTCTTATAATTAACTTTATCAAACAAACCATCCTGCCCAAAGAATCCGATACCTGCAAAATATTTCGTCTTTTCCGAACCACCGGAAATCTGCAGATCGTACTTCCGGATAGCATCGTACATATTGACTAAGTCTTTGGTATTGCTGTCCGGATACTTGTCAGGATCACTGGCGTGAAGGTTGGCATAATCATCGATTACTACAGGATCAAATGGAAGTACAGCATTTGGATTATCGTTGAGCGTTGATTCATTACGAAGCTTCATATAATCAACTGCATTCAGCAAATTTGGATAATATGTAGGAGTCTGAATGCCATAATAGGTATTTAATGTCAGGGTCGGCAGGCCCTCAGCGCCCGATTTTGTAGTGATAAGAATAACACCATTTGCACCTCCCATACCGTATGGCGCTACTGCAGCGGCATCTTTCAATACGGTAACTGATGCAATAGTAGAAGGATCGATCTGGTCCAGGTTGCTTATAAGTACATATTTATTCTTACTAGCGCTCCACTCGGATCTGCTTCTTACTATTCCATCTATAACTATAAGTGGAACAGAGGAACCCGTAGTAGCAATACCCCTGATAGAGATTTCAGAGTCATCCGAACCTGGTTGTCCGCCTTGCTGTCTTGAAAGCACACCTGCAACCTGACCTGACATTGCGTTCGTAACATTTGATACAGGGATTCTTGAAACAACACTCCCTTTTACAGCGCTTACAGATCCGGTAAGGGTTGTCTTTCTCTGGGTACCATAACCGACCACAATAACTTCGTCGAGACTTTTCTCCTTAGAAACCAGGGTGATATCGATGGTTATCTTTCCTGCCAGGGGCACATTTTGGGTAACATATCCGATGAAGGATATAATAAGTGTAGCATTGGGATCAGACACATCCAGCGAAAATTTTCCGTTGACATCGGTAATGGCTCCGAGAGAAGTCCCTTCAACCTTAACAGTGGCACCGATAAGCGCTTCACCCAGCTCGTTCATAACAGTACCGGTTATCTTATTTTGCTGCAACTCTGTACCGTTATTATTTATGGTACTTACATTGGTCACAGTGGCAAGTAAACCGTTTTTGTACACAGGAATATCCTGAGCATTTACTTTACCCTGGAAGAAAGTGATTGCTCCGACCAAGGTAAGGAGTGTAAAAAATCTGGAAATCCGAATTAATTTCCCAGGACCAGACCTGAAATCAGTCTGTAATAATTGCTTAGATTTTTTCATAACTTAAGTTTAATTTTTCATAATTTAGGATTGTGTTGACAATCTAAAAAAACATTTCCTTAGCTTAATAGTTGTTAAACATTAAAACTAGGAAAGGGAAAAGTTGAAATTAAAGGGATAGTAAATAATGTTTCATAGGCAAATTAATATTTAATTAAGGTTAGATATCTTAAGAATTTATTATCTCAAACGGTGTTGTATGATGGAATACTCTTTGAAACAAAATTCATAATTAAACAGGCTTATCTTTCAAAACCAAGATAATATTTAACATTCGTATTTAATTTAAAAAATCAACCAAATGCTTTAAATAATCAGTCGGGGAGCATTTTATGGAAATTTAATTTTCTTTAGCTAAATTTCAAAGTAACTGATGAATAATTGGAAAAACCGGACATCCGGACATCTTGACCACATTTGGCCGGTCAAATTACATTTGTCATATATAACTAAAATGGCTGAACGCTAATCTCAGTTTATTAGATTGTTTAAATGGTTGCAACATTTAATTAATGGAGTATTGCTATGAACCCCAAGTTGCTTTTAGCATCAACACATGAGCCAATATTGCCCATTTTCTGTCAGGATAATTATTTTTCGTTGTTACCGGGTGAAAAACGTACCATAGAGATGCAAGTGGATACCTCACTGGTAACGGAAGAAAAATTACTGTTCAAACTTGATGGCTGGAACCTGCTGCAAACACAGGAACAAAAGTTGTTGGTGCCTTAGACCATACGGGGAAGAATGAAAGTATAAGGCACCCGATAGAACCTTGAAATAAAGAATGATGGATAAAAATGAAAAGACAACTTGACGGATATAGAATTATGTTTCAGGTATTCTTTGCATTAGCTGATTATTGCCATTTACTCTCTGAAAGCATTCTAAGCTGTAAATATAGATTTAAAAATAAAAACATTCCAGAAACCAGGTTGCGACTTTTGACCATACCGGGTACAGAAAAAGAGCGAGAGTGAGAGTGAGAGCGAGATAGCTCGAACGAACACTCTCGAACTTTTTCCTCACTCTCACTCTCACACTTACACTCGCACTGATTTGTCCTAAGAAAAATTGACTTTAAATTCATTAAGTTGTAATTTCAATAATATATAATTCTTAATAGATAAATCCGTGATTATGAAAGCAAAACAAATTAACCGAAGAGATTTTCTTACAAAATCTTCTATTGGACTGGTTGGCGCCGGAGCAGGATTAATAAATAGTGGAAACATAATCGAAAATCATCATTTCAGCAAAAACTCAGGGAAGCCATTTATAAAAGAATACAGAGTTCTTGGCCGAACCGGATTCAAAGTATCGGATATTGGATGTGGTCCTGTAAGTATCTCAAACGAAAATGTCTTAAAAGCTGTTTTGGACACCGGAGTTAATTTTATCGATACCGCCGAGTTTTATGGTAATGGGAATAATGAATTGATGGTTGGAAAAGCAATAAAGGGATTTACCAGAAGTTCTATTTTCCTCAACACAAAGATTGGCATCACTGAAGATGATACCGAAGAAAGCATTATAACGCGGGTAAAAAAATGTCTTGAAAGGCTCGATACGGATTATCTTGACGGATTAACACTATGGAATGCAGGATCAGTGAAGGAAGTTAAGAATAAAACTTTTCATAATGCATTTGACCATCTGAAAAATGAAGGCAGGGTTAAATTTTGTGGCATTTCGTGTCATGGATCAAGTATGGGTACTGAACCTAAAGAAAACATGGAGAAAATTATTGGCAACGCTATTGAGGATGGTCGATTTGACCTGGTTCTCTTTGTTTACAATTATGTACAGCAAGAGATGGGGCAAAACATACTTAAAGAATGTGCCAGGAGGAATATCGGCACTACCCTTATGAAGACAGATCCCTTTGGAGGGACTTATTTAAGTGTATTAGAATTTGTAAAGAATTACCAGGCAAATAATCAACCTGTTCCTGAAAATGCCAGGAAAGTCTATGATACGATTATTGAAAAGCAAAAGAAGGCTGAATCATATTTAGATAAAGATCTGTTATTCGATAACAGTGCAAGAAGAGAAGCAGCTATAAGTTTTGTTTTAAACGACTCGGGGGTTCATTCTGTACTCATATCGTTTAAAACCTTTGATGATATAACTGACTATGTTAATTTATCAGGCGCCCGATTGACGACAAATGATATTTCAACGATTAAGTCACTCAAAAAATACTGTGATTATTTATATTGCCGTCATGCCTGTGGTTTATGCGAAAGTTATTGTCCATATGGAGTACCTGTTAATACAATTATGCGCTATAACCACTATTTTATGGCCCAGGGAAGAGAAAAATATGCTGTTCAGAAATATTATGAATTAGAAGGTTTAAAATCTGACAAATGTCTGGATTGTGAAGGATTCTGTCAGACAGCCTGTCCTTACGGGGTATCAATACATGCACTTTTAGCAGTTGCACATAATAATTTAAGTCTGAAGATTACATAAAAATCAAAAGCAAATTTAACTGGTCGCAACTTTTATCCCTTCGGGGACTAAAAACTCACTCGCACACTCACACTTTTTGTCTTGCGGTTATGCTTTGTCAGCCATAGCTTCAGCGAAGGCTGGCAGTCTGCTAATCACAGATTGTCTCACTATCCCTGAACTATGTGCTATCTGTTATCAATAATACTCATAATACCAGTATTAAAATGCGATACGGATTTTATTTTTATTCCCTTTTACTACAATCTTATCAGATTGATTTTTTATTTTTCCCCCATTGACAAATATCTCATTCCCTGAATATTCTTTAACAGGGATTACAAAACTCCAACCCTTGTTTTTTGCAGTTATTTCATATTCAATATTATTCTTTGATCTTAAAATAGAGAATGAAATGATATTATTACCGACAGGTAAATAGCTTATTGAAAGTTTTTCCCAATTCATTGGGAGATGGGGCTCGATAATAATTGATTTATTATAGGCATCAGGCTGAATACCAAAAATATGCTCGACAAGCGGACATGCCAGTCCGTAAATTGTCCAGGCTTGCACCGGACAGCCATAATCAGGCATCATTTCTGAAATTGAACCAGGCAGAGCCATTCCAAATGTCTCTGCTATTTTATCGGTATACCAGAGTGCTTCATCCGTTCTTCCATATTTTGCTTCTGCCATAGCCTGCACTCCGGTCGCGATAGTCATCATATATTTCCTTTCCACAGCAGATAAATAAGGTCCATAAGGGCCGCAATCTTCTTTTCTCACCTTGTCTAAAAGCCTGATGGCTTTATCTTTGGGAGCAATTCCCATTTCCGCCGGAGTGCTTATGACCCAGTTTTTATTAGTGAACCATCCTTTGGATGTATCATCAGGTAATTTTTTATACCTTTCCAGTAACTGAGAATAGAATTTTTGCTTTTCGGCAATCTCCTGTAGGTTTTTATTATCTGAACCGGCTTGCTTCATTTGCTCAATTGCACCTTTAACTACATGAATTGCCTGCCTGCGCGTTCCATAGAAGTCACAGTAACTGCCTTCATTTTCATCCCAGAATTGAGTATTGATTTTATCCTTTAGTATTTCAGCCTTCTTTGAGTATTCCGTTTGCACGTCAGGCTCATTGAGGATTTGTGCCATTTTTGAAGCCACTTCCAATGCCTGCTCAGTATAAACGGCAACATCAATTAGTTCGGCATTTAAGCCCCGGACTTCCATGATACCGTATCCTTCCGGAAAGAGATTATGATTTGAATCCATATCAGTAAAGAGCCAGTTTATCCCAAGTTTGATATAAGGATACATATCTTTCAGGAATTCAATGTCTCCAGTCCATTGAAAAACTTTCCACACGGCGATTGCAAAATGTGGAGTTTCCTGTGTATTCCCTTTATTCCCTACAAATCCATTTGAAGACATTTCATGAATAATTCTTCCATTTCCGTTAACTTTACCGGAAACTTTTTTGATTAATCTGAGAGTTGATTTAGCCAGTTCAGGATCCCCGCAGCAAACAAGACCTTGTGTAGCGTATGAATTATCACAGCCAAAAAGCCATGGGTACTCGATAGCACCTGCTCCCAAAAATCTGCCTATTCCGCTTAGATCGCTTACCAGCCATTCACAATTGATTTTACCCCAGGTAAAAGCCTCCTGAAGCTTTTTGTCAGGTATTTCAATACTGATCCGATCATCAATTCTCTTATAATATAATATTTTGTCTTTCAGAAGAAGTTTATAATTTAGTTCAAGGTCCTTATATACATTCAATGCTGACTCCAAAGATATATTTGATCCGGAAACGAAAAATTCGGATGTAATTGATTCCCCCGGTTTGATTTTCAGCATATATACTGTACTCGCCGACCTGCCCTGTCCCCTCGTTACAGGAGTTTTATTTACATCTTCAGAATGACCTGTAGCCTGAAGTGTAGAACCCCAAATAGCAAACCAGGGGTTTTTAATGTCAAAAGCATCGAAAACTGAATTTGCATTATCCCAAAAAACTGAATCTTTAGCATCAATTATATTATTCTCCTTAGAGAACCATACCGGACTAAGATCTGTTTTTACAATGAAATTCAATTCAAGTTCACGTTCCCGTTCCGAACTATTTTTAAAAGTGTAGTAAATAACCATCCCGGCTTTTTCTTGAGGACAAAACTGGAAACGCTCAACATCTAATCCACTTATTAACGGTGGATAAATAAATTTATTTCCATGAGGATAATTTACAAATTCTGATGCTTTATTAAGAAAAACAGCCTTATCTTTTCCGGCTTCCTTTATTTCGAGCCAGATGCCATCCAGCAGTTTGATCGGAGGAGTCCAGAATCCACCCATTTCTCCTTCAACATGACTACCAATATCCGGGAAGGATCCATCCTGGTTGCCTACTATATAACTTTTATCGCCCGCAGTCAGATAAGGCCTATCGGGATATTTTCCGTTGTTAGATAAGCCGTTAAATATATCTGATACATGTTCATTGTTTCTGTTTTGGCAGGAAATCACACTCAGGATACATACCGTCATGAACATTATTAGTATTCTATGAATGCATTGTTTTACCATAATCCACAGACTTAATTGACACTTAAAACAAATTAAACGTTTTATTATTAATCATTTTTAAAAGGGTGGAATTAATTTTTTTTACCCAGGAATTTCAGATAACAGGTTGCAGTTTTTATCCGTGCGGGGTACAGAAAAAAAGAGCGAGAGCTTTTCGTTAATGAGGTAACCGAAAAATCTTACTTTTTAATAAATCTTATCGTTGTAATGATGCTTTTGCCCCTAATCTTAATAATGTATATTCCATTAGCTAAACTTCTGATATCAATCATATTATCCACAATCTGATGATTTATTAACATTCTCCCTCTAAGGTCGAAGATTGAAATCATTGAATTTTGATCTATCCCCTTTACAAACAAGATTGTATGTGCCGGGTTTGGATAAATAGAAATTAGAGAATTAGAAATAACATCGATTCCTACTATTCCTGCATCCTGTATAACAGTAATAATCTGGTCCACAATGCCATCTCCGCTTACTTTAATCTCTGCTAATCTGGAGGAAGTAGTAGGATTAGCCTGAGCGATCAAGGTAATTGTTCCATTACCATTCCCATTTTCAGTATTACTTGTCAGCCAGTCTTCGCTGCTGGTAATACTCCAGGAGATATTTGAGGTAATTTGGAAACTTGCCGAACTGTCGATTTGTGGTCCAATCAAGATTTTATTTACTGAAAGCAACAAAGAACAATCTGAACTTATTACCTTAACTAGCCAATTCTTAAATGAAAGACCGTCTTCAGCAACGACCTTTATATTAACAGGATTCGTAAAATCGATTGAATTT
>CAYUQR010000041.1:0-30043 GCA_964446825.1 uncultured Rikenellaceae bacterium | reverse complement strand
AAAAGTAAAAAGACAAAAGTAAAAAGACAAAAGTGTTATTAGATTGCCCTCCCTTGATTGGACAGATACCTATCGTTTAGGGTGGGTCATAATTTCCCCGCTCCGTTTCCGATCTCAGGCTGATAAAATTCCGGAGTAAGTCCAGTTTGCTTTTGATAAGAAGCAGATAATTCTGTCATGAATTTAGCTGCATCTGCTTTTCTGACTATACTTACGGTACATCCTCCAAAACCTGCACCTGTCATTCGTGTACCTATAACACCAGGAAGTTTTCTGCCCTCATAAACCAGTGTATCGAGTTCTTTACCCGTAACCTCATAATCATCTTTAAGGGAGTCGTGGGATAGATTCATCAGTTCACCGAAACGGATTATATTGTTGTTTTTCAATACTTTTACAGCTTCAAGCACCCTGCCGTTTTCACTGATTACATGTTTTGCTCTTCTTAGTACGACGGGATCTTTAATATATTTTTCAAGAATGTCTGATTCATCTGTTTTAAGCTCACTCAGGTTACGTACAGGTTTATAAGCCTGCAACAGTTCAACAGCTTTTTCACACTCTCCGCGCCTTTCATTGTATTTGGAGTCTGTAAGACCTCTTCTTTTATTGGTATTGGTAATTATCAGCGAATAGCCATCAAGTTTAATCGGAACATTTTCAAAAGCTAAAGTATCACAATTAAGAAATATCGCATGATTTTTCTTTCCAAAACCAACCGCAAACTGATCCATTATTCCGCAGTTCATCCCAACAAATAAATTTTCAGCTCTCTGGCTCATTTTAACGAGTTCAAGTGTGTCGAGCCCGGCTTTAAAAAAATCATTCAGGGCAACTGCAGTAACCATTTCAATGGATGCTGAAGAGGAAAGTCCTGCACCATTAGGCACATCGCCATAATAAAGAAACTCAAGTCCGGATATTTCCACACCTTTCTTTAAAAACTCATTTATTACACCCAGGGGATAATTTATCCATTTCTTAACCGTATTTACGAATAAACCATTTAGTGTTGTTTCAACATCATCGGTAAAATTTAAAGTACTTAATTTAAGAGTATTCCCTTTAATTTTTCGTATTAGAAGGTAGGTCCCGTAGTTTAAGGCACATGGAAAAACAAATCCTCCGTTATAGTCAGTGTGTTCTCCGATAAGATTAACTCTGCCGGGTGAGAAAAAAAGAACAGGTTTATCATTCCTGTTCCAGTATTTTTGATAAAATTTCTCAAAAAGGTTTTGGGTATCCATGTAATCAGACTTTTAGTTTTTTCTCTATTTCGGTTATCTGGTTTCTGAAATGTTTATCAGTGTCAATGAGATTATTAACTGTCTTACAGGCATGCAGCACAGTAGCATGATCCTTTCCGCCTATATGGGACCCAATGCTGGCAAGTGATGCTTTTGTAAGGCTTTTTGAAAAATACATCGAGACCTGTCGGGCCTGGACAATCTCCCTCTTTCTGGTTTTACCCTGTATCAGGTCTATTGGAATTTTATAATAATCACACACAATTTTCTGAATGTATTCTATAGTTATTTCGCGTCGTGATGTACTTATAAGTTTTTCCACCATCATTCTTGCCAGGTCGAGGCTAATCTCCTTTCTGTTCAATGTTGACTGGGCATAGAGAGATATTAGCACAGCTTCGAGTTCCCTTATATTATTTGAAATATTCACTGCGAGGAATTCGAATATTTCGTCAGGCAATTCGATACCATCGTTATAAGCCTTTTTCTTCAGGATGGCTAGCCGTGTCTCATAATCCGGCCTTTGTAAATCAGCCTGGAGACCCCATTTAAAACGCGACAATACTCTCTGTTCCATACCCTGTAATTCAACGGGAGGTCTGTCGCATGTCAGAATCAGCTGTTTTCCTGATTGATGGAGATGGTTAAAAATATGAAAGAAAATATCCTGGGTTTTCTCTTTTCCTGCAAATTCATGTACATCATCGAGAATAAGCACATCTATCATCTGATAGAAATGAAGGAAGTCATTCTTATTATTATTCCTTATAGAATCTGTAAATTGAGTCTGAAATTTATTGGAATTAACATAAAGCACAATTTTTTCGGGGTGTTTCTCTTTGACAAGGATTCCAATTGCCTGGGCAAGATGAGTCTTTCCAAGGCCCGAATCACCGTAGATCATAAGTGGATTGAATGCTGTGCCGCCAGGATTATTTCCCACGGCAATGCCGGCTGATCTGGCCAGCCTGTTGCATTCCCCTTCAATATAGTTATTGAAATTATAGTCAGGATTAAGTTTGGGATCAAAGTGCACTTTTTTAATTCCGGGAATTACGAAAGGGTTTTTAATAGAAGGTTGTGTTGCATCAAAAGGGACCTGAACCGGCTTGTTGTTGAGGTCAGTTTTATTTCTTGATGGATACCTTACAGTATACGGTTTTCCGTCTGAAAAATTAGAATTCTCCATAACGACGTTATATTCCAGTTTGGCATCATTTCCTATTTCACGTCTGAGTGTTTTCCTTAAAATATCAATGTATTGCTCTTCAAGATACTCATAAAAGAACGGACTTGGCACCTGAATTGTCAGAACATTGTTTTCAAGTTTCAGAGGGACGATAGGCTCAAACCAGGTCTTGTAACTGATCGATGGAATAATATCCTTAATTATTTGCAGACAATTATTCCAAACGTCATTATGCGACTTATTCATGGAATTTGATTTTTTTTAAAGTTTTAAGGTTGGAATCAAGCCGATTCACGTAGCAATATTTGTAAAAAAAAAACTAATAAAAAAAATTTTTTTTACTTGACTTTTTCAAAAAAAGTATATGTTTTTAATCATCAGTAACTTATGAAAATATTTTTTTTCAAATTAATTAATATGTTGATCTTCAGCTATATGCAAGCAATTAAAAAGGTTTGTCAGTGTACCACAACTCATTATGAGTTTATGCTCAAAATGCAACACAATAACACTAAAATGCGGATTATTTTGTCATGTATTCAGATTACTATTTTTAAGTTGAAGATAATCTGAATTTTATAAAAACTTACTTAGAAACTGTATTTTTTTTACCAAAAATTGAAAAATGAACATAACGTTTTGGATTGGCTTTCAAATCCTGCAAAAGCAGGTTTAAACTCTCCAGACTATTGGTCAGATTTGTATAAAGTGTATCATTTGTGAGAAACTGACCTGCTGACCCTTTTCCTTTATTCATATTATCCATCATTTTTGATGCTTTTTCGAGACTTGCCTTAAGGTTTGATACGGAATTATAGATATCGGCGGCTGCAAGTGTATCGGAAATAGTCTCAAGATTGGTGAATGTCTTACTCATCTTATCAGAGTTATCTGAAAGCATTTTGGAGAACCTGTTAACATTATCCAGTGTGGTTTTAAGTTCCTGCTCCCTGGATCCCAGAATATTGTTAAGGCTTTTTGTCGTACTGTTCAGATTTGAAAGAGTTCCTCCCAGGTCCTTTTTAAAATCTGCATTCATTATATCATTCACCGAATTCATTACTGTATCGATCTCTGAGATAAGGTTTGTTATTTTTTCCTTAACGGGTAATAATTCATTATCAATCTTGTCCATAAGAGATTCAGCAAGCCGGCCCGGAATAGTATCTCCAGGGGCGTAGGTTCCGGGTCCGTTGCCATATATGAACTGAACCTTCATGCCTCCTAAAAGGGAAACGGGAACTATTTCTGCAACAGTGTTTTTCGGCAGCTTAAAATTTTTGTTAACTGAGAAAACAGCTAAAAGCTTTCCACTTGTGGCGTCTATGAAGTTAATAGATTGTACAACTCCCACTTTAAAGCCATTTACTTCAACAGGACTCGATTCAGCCAGTCCGCCTACTTTTTCGTAAACAGTATAATAAATAGCTGTACTTTTTAAAAAGTCTTTTCCTTTGAGAAAATTGAAAAGCCAGATAAATACAATTATAGTTAAGAGTGCAACAACTCCTACTTTAACTTCATTTGAGATCTTTTTCATCTAATAACAAATTTTATTTTAGCCTATTACTATCCAACGCCTGTTGCAAAGGTAATATTTTGTTGTCTTTAACCGCTATTACAAATGCATCGGGATACATACTTTCGATTTTCTTTCTGTAATTTGCTGCAGAAGAATAATCTGCGAAAGAACCGGATGCATACTTGTAAAGACCATGAGAATTTATCTCGACAACATCTGTTAATCCTTTGAAGTTATCAGGCTTGGTATCTATTTGAGAGCTCGAAGTGATTATCTGTACTTTGAATATTGTTTCCGGCATCATTACTGATGTTACTTCAGAACTGTCAGAAACCTTTCCGTCAATCTGGCTTTTATCCCACGATATGCCGCTTTTGCTGTCAATCTCATTGATATATTGCCTGCAGGCTCTGTAGATGGCTGATGCTATATAATCCTGTCCTTCAGATGAATTAAGAAATTTTTCTTCAGCAGGGTTTGTTATAAACCCCGTTTCAACCAAAACGCTCGGCATTGTTGTAGTGTATAAAACCCAGAATCCTGCCTGCTTTACGTCTCGGTCATCCCTGTTGACCCTTTCCCTGAATTCTGTTTGTATTTTTGAAGCGAGATCGATACTCTGTTCCTGAAATACTTTCTGAGTCAGGGAGAACATTATATATGAAACCTCCGATTTAGGATCGAATCCTTCGTATTTTGTTGAATGATCATTTTCGAGGAGAATAACCTCGTTTTCCTTCATGGCCACTTCAAGGTTCTGCTGGTCTTTTGCAACCCCCATAACATATGTCTCAGACCCTTTTACACTTTTTTGTTTTGCCCAGTTTGCATGAATTGAAATAAACAGATCAGCTTTGTTTTTATTTGCAATATTTGCACGGTCCCTGAGCTCAACAAATGTGTCATTTTTCCTGGTGTAAATAACCTGTGCATTACTAATATTCTGCTCAATATACCTGCCTGTCTTAAGTGCAATGGCCAGAACAATGTCTTTCTCACGGCTCATGGAACCTAATGCTCCCGGATCTTTACCTCCGTGTCCGGCATCGATCACAATTACCCATCCCTTATCATTATTCAAATCTGCCCCTGATGCTGATGCTTGTATTATAAGAAGAAAAAGACAAATCAATTTTAGTATGTATATATTATTAGTATGTTGTTTCCCGTTTTTAATTTCTGAATCCATTTTTAGTTAGTGTTTTTTAATTAGTTTTGAGCTGGCATCCACAGGATCCTGTAAAAAACAATACAAAAATAACATTTAAGTTGTATTTTTTTAAAGAAAAGCGGTTACTTCTGGTGTTCCTTGTGATGGTCCATTCTATTATGTTGTTCTCTCAGGAAGGAAAGAGTGTCGGGGATACCTTATTGATCAAGAGAGATTCAGTGATAACCGATACCGTTTTTAACGGGCAAAGAAAAATATCACCAAATGCTATTGCCACAAAAGTAACCTATTCGGCAGCAGGATATATAAAGAACGATCTTAAAAACAGGCAGGTGGTACTTATAAAATCAGCTGTTGTGAATTATGGCGAGATTCAGATCAAGGCCGACTCAATCATTTTT
This sequence comes from uncultured Rikenellaceae bacterium, assembly GCA_964446825.1. GTDB lineage: Bacteria > Bacteroidota > Bacteroidia > Bacteroidales > VadinHA17 > LD21. The sequence goes on along the minus strand of CAYUQR010000041.1, from coordinate 24,513 downwards.
AATATGAATACAAACCTTCTTTTTGCTGCCGGAAGGCCTGATACTTCAGGAAAGATCGCAGGAAAGCCCGACTTTAAAGAGGGGAGCCAGCAATTCAATGCAGACGAGCTTACTTATAATTTCAAAACACATAAAGCTCTGATAAAAAACATTGTAACAAGACAGGATCAGGGTTTGCTTCACAGCGCATACACCAAGCTGCTGGAAGACGGAACTTCCAATATTTCGAGAAGCACATATTCTACCTGTGACCTTGATACTCCCCACTATTACATAAATCTTCCAAAGGCAAGAGTATATCCAGGCAAAAAGATTGTATCGGGGCCTGGCAACCTGGTCCTTGAAGGTATCCCGTTACCTCTCATTATTCCTTTTGGTTTTTTCCCTATTGAAACAAAGAGAGCTGCATCAGGAATAATTTTCCCGCGTATCGGCCAGGAAAACCTGAGGGGTTATTCACTTACTGACGGAGGATATTATTTCGCGGTAAGCAATTATTTCGATCTTGCCCTGAAAGGCAATGTTTACGCGAACGGTTCGTGGATGCTGACAACTCAGTCGAGTTATAAAAAATTATATAAATACAGTGGTAACCTTTCCTTCAGCTATGCAAACAATATCAGCGGACACCTTGGTTTGAAGGATTACAGCAAAGTGATGAACTACAGACTCGGATGGACATATTCACAGGATGCGAAGTCTTCCCCCGGCTCAAGGTTTTCTGCCAGTGTGAATATGAGTTCAAGCGGTTTTGATAAGAGCAATAGTTATGTGGTAACTGAGCACGTGACCACACAAAGACAATCAAGTGTCAGCTATTCCAAAACCTGGGATGGGACTCCGTTTAACCTTTCTTTGAGTGCAAACCAGAGTCAGAATGTAAAGACCGGCGATGTAAGCCTCGATCTGCCTAAGGCTAATTTTAATATGAGCAGGATCTTTCCTTTCAAGGGTAAGAACAGCACCGGTCCCTCCAAATGGTACCAGGAACTTCAATTCTCATATTCCGCATCGCTTGATAATAAGATTAATACAAAAGACAGTCTTCTTTTCACAAGCGATATATTTAAACGGATGCAGAATGGGTTTACGCATACAGCCCCGATAAGTTTGCAGATACGTCCTTTTAATAACTTTTCAATCTCACCTGCGGTAACTTATACCGGTGTTCTTTATACACAAAAGATAAATAAAATATACGATCCTGACCTTAAAGAAGTAGTAAAAGATACGACAAGGGGAGTTTTTTACGGTCAGGCTTTCAACCCGTCTGTCAGTGCCAGTTTTAGTCCACAGCTATTCGGTACTTACCAGTTTACCAACCCGAATTCAAGGGTACAGGCCATCAGGCATGTGATTAAACCGTCTATAGGGTTTGGTTTTGTTCCTGCTTTGGCCGGTCTGAGCTCAAAAATGTACAGACAGGTTCAGGCTGATTCAACAGGACTTCGCATGCAAGAATATTCAATCTTTGAAGGAGGCCTTTTTGGGACTCCTTCGCTGGCAAGCAAAAGCGGTAATGTTTCCTTTAACCTTGTAAACATTCTTGAGGCCAAGGTTTTCGAAAAGAATGATACAACAGGCAAACCAAAAAAGATCAAGATCATTGATAATTTCAGCATGGGCACATCGTACAATATTTTTGCTGATTCAATGAGATGGGCACCTGTTTCAATGCAACTGCACACGTCTCTTCTGAATAAAATCAATATTTCAGCAAACAGCAGTTTTTCAATGTATGGCATGAATAGTAAAGGAGCTACTATCGGAACCTTTTACTATGCCCAGACAAAAAAACTTCTGCGGCTCACAAATTTTACAACCAGTTTTGATTTCAGCCTGAGCGACCTGATTAAAGGGAAAAAGGATAATGCTAAATCAGGTAGTGGTTCTGCAAGTCAGGGCGGTGCTTTGGATCAGAGATCTGTTCTTAATAATCAATCGCCCGGATCCGATGATCTCTCTCAACGTGATAATGGAGCCGGGCTTTATGATGAATATGGTTATCCTGTTTTTAACATGCCATGGTCAATGAATGTAAGCTATAGTCTGAACTATTCTAAACCTGGACTTAAATCAATTGTTACTCAGGGCCTTATGTTAAGAGGTAGCGTAGCAGTAACCAAGGACAAAAAGATGTCACTTACCTATTCAACAGGATATGATTTTACAGGGAAGCAGATTACCCAGACACAAATCGGGATAACACGCGATCTCCATTGCTGGGAGATGAACTTTAACTGGTATCCAAACGGATCTATGAAGATGTGGAACTTCACAATACGTGTAAAAGCTTCTGTGCTTGGCGATCTGAAATACGAACGCAGGAAGGACTTCCATGATAACTATTAAAGATGATATAAAAAAGTAGAGACAGATCTCAGACCTGTCTCTACTTTTTATTATTTAGGATCTTTTATTCTCCTTTGATCTCAAAATCAACTTCTACTTTAACATCCCTGTGAAGTTTAATAACAGCTTTATAATTACCAACTTCCTTAATCTGGTCTTCCGGAAGAGTAATATTCTTGCGATCTATATCAAATCCTTTCTCCTTAAGCGATTCTGCTATCTGTATGGTATTTACTGATCCAAAGATCTTACCTGAAGTACTGGTTTTTGCGCCGACAACAATTTTTACCTCAGCCAGTTTAACAGCTATCTCCTGGGCAGCGGCCTTAATCTTCTCTTCTTTATGGGCTCTCTGCCTTAGATTCTCAGCATGCATCTTCTTTGCAGAAGGTGTTGCAGCAACTGCATACCCCCTGGGGATAAGAAAATTTCTTCCGTATCCGTCTTTAACGTGTACCAGATCGTCTTTCTGACCAAGCTTGTTAACGTCCTGTATTAATATAATTTCCATATTTAATCCTCCTTATTTTAATAGGTCAGTAACATAAGGAAGAAGTGCAATATGCCTTGCTCTTTTAACGGCTTTAGCTACTTTCCTCTGATATTTAAGTGAAGTCCCGGTTATTCTTCGCGGCAGAATTTTACCCTGGTCATTCAAAAACTTCTTGAGAAACTCTGGATCTTTATAATCGATATAACGGATCCTGTTTTTCTTGAACCTGCAGTATTTCTTCTTTTTTACCTCAACTGTAGGAGGTGTCAAATATCTGATTTCCGATTCGTTCTGTGCCATATCTTATTCCTCCTTCGATTTACCTGATTCTTTCTGTTTTCTTTTCTTTTCTGCATATTCGACGGCAAATTTTTCCATCCTGAAAGTTAAAAACCTGATGATCCTCTCATCTCTGCGATATTGTACCTCCAGTTTTTCAATAAGATCACCTGCACCCTTGAATTCAACAAGGTAATAGAAGCCTGTCGACTTCTTCTGGATTGGATAGGCCAGTTTTTTAAGGCCCCAGTTCTCTTCATGAACGATCTCACCTTCATTATCGGTAATGACCTTCTTGAATTTTTGTACCGCTTCCTTCATCTGGTTCTCAGATAAAACGGGAGTTGCAATGAAAACGGTTTCGTACTGATTTAACATAGTAATTAATTGTTTATTAGTTTGATTATTTTGGCTCGCAAAAGTACAATTATTTTGGTTTATTCAAAAATAAAGCGATGAAAAAATATCTTTGTTCATTATAGAGTTATAGTACTTAATTGTTTTTAATAAAGAACTTACACAGAGTTACACTGAGTTTCCACAGAGTTACACAGAGTTATCACTTATACCAAGAGCTTCTGTTCTCTGTGTCTCTCTGTGCTTCTCAGTGTCTCTCTGTGACAGTTTTTATTTTATTTTATTTTGTTATTTGCATTTTTCTATTTGCATTTAACAATTTTTAAGATGGCTTTTTGACTATATTTGTATCTCAACAATTTTGAATAAAACGAGAGTCATCTATCTATGGAAAACTTCATTGTTTCAGCAAGAAAATACCGTCCTGCCACATTTGATATGGTTGTTGGACAGGACTCTATCACGCATACGCTGAAAAATGCCATTAAGTACAAACATCTTGCACAGGCTTACCTTTTTTGTGGTCCCAGGGGAGTAGGAAAGACAACTTGTGCCAGGATCTTCGCAAAAACAATTAACTGCAATAATCTTGGTGAAAATCTTGAAGCCTGCGATGAATGTGAATCCTGTATTTCTTTCAATTCCTTGCGTTCTTTTAATATACACGAACTTGATGCTGCTTCAAATAATAAAGTAGAAGATATCAGGAGCCTGAATGACCAGGTAAGGATACCTCCACAGATAGGTAAATACAGTATATATATTATAGATGAAGTTCATATGCTTTCTGCCTCGGCATTCAATGCCTTCCTGAAGACACTTGAAGAGCCGCCGCCGCATGCAATTTTTATTCTGGCTACTACCGAGAAACATAAAATAATCCCAACAATACTTTCGCGATGCCAGATTTTCGATTTTAACAGGATAAGGATAGAAGACATAGTCGGCAGGCTGACATATGTAGCTAAAAATGAAGGAATTGATGCTTCAGAGGAGGCTCTTCATATAATTGGGCAGAAAGCTGATGGAGCTCTGCGGGATGCATTGTCAATTTTTGACCAGATTGTTAGTCTGAGTGGTAAAAAAATTGAATACAAAGATGTCATCGAAAATCTCAATGTTCTGGATTATGAATATTACTTCAAAAGCATTGATGGAGCCCTTGAAGGTGATGTATCTTCTGTATTAATGACATTTAATGAGGTACTTGAAAAAGGCTTCGACGGGCACAATTTTATTTCTGGGCTTAACAGCCATCTTCGTGATCTGCTTGTGAGTAAAGATGAATCAACTGTACGTCTGCTCGAAGCTACGCCGGCGATTAAGCAAAAGTATCTTAAGCAAACAGAAAGATGCCCGGTTGATTTCCTTTTTAAAGCGCTGGAAATAGGAACTAATTGTGATCTGTCTTATAAAAGCAGCAAGAATCAGCGGCTTCATATAGAACTTTCCCTTATTCGTTTATGTCGGATATCAGGGGAGCAGGCAGAGGAATCAGAAAAAAAAAAGCCTGATATAAAACAGGCAATAAAATCTGAAGCGGACCTTCCGCTACCCTCCAAATCAGAGATTATAAGAGAGGATAATAAGACAAATGAAAAAAGAATCAATCTGCCGGAAGTTTCAATTGGAAAGCATGACCCTGTAATCGAAAAACCTTCAAAGACCTTTTCGATAAAAGACATTATATCTGAGGAGTTAAAACCTGCAGAAAAGAAAGAAACTGAAGTTGATATTCCGGTAGCCGAAGTAAAACATGAAACTAAGATTGAGTTTACCCCGGTTGCTTTTGATTCTGCATGGCTGGAATTTACGGAACAATTAAAAGGTGACGGAACGCGAATTATGAGCATGTTTAATTCAATCAAACCTGAATTTGAAAATGAACATATAATAAGGATTCACCTGAGCAATGCTGCCCAGAAAGACACATTTGTTCTGAATTATAAGCAAAAACTCATTTCATTCCTCGAAAACAAATTCTTTCTTTCTGATATTGATATTGAAACAAACATCGATCTTGCCGAATCAAATGATATACTATATACAGATGAACAAAAGTCCAATTACCTTTTTAACAAATACCCCATTCTTAAAGAAATGAAGAAGACTTTTAACCTCGATATTACTTAATTTGCTAAATGGCTGAAAATAAATCTGATAGTACTGATAAGACCGAAGTCCTGAGATACCTTGAAAAGGAAAAGGACATCTCTGATCAGATAATTGACCATTCGAGGTCGATGATTACCGTAATTAACAGGGATTATAACTACGAAAAAGTTAATGCCACATTTTGTAATGCGCATAAGGTAGCTGATGAATCAGTAGTAGGAAAATCACTTTCCGACGTATGGGGTTATGACACTTTCAACAGATTTATCAAAAGCAACATTGACTTGTGTTTTACCGGAAAAACGGTGAGGTATGAAGCTGCTTTCAATACTCCAAAACTTGGTAAAAGATATTTCGAGGTAATATTCAGACCAATATCTACAGGAACAGGAGAAATAACGCATCTTCTGGCTGAAACGACTGATATCGATGACCTTATGCAATCGAAACGGGCGGTAATTGAAAAGGAAGAGGAGTTCAGGACATTTGAGACCAACCTGCCTATCGGTTTTCTCCGACTGGATCCGGGAGGTAATATCCTGCATGCTAACAGAGCGTTTCTCAGGATAATGGAATGCCACGATGAAATATCAATTACACGAATGAACATAAGGAGTTTCTATGTTGAAGAAGGCCTTTTTGATATACAACTTGACCAGTTGCTCGACTGTAACACTAAAAATTTTGGAAGGGTATACCTGAAGAACTGCAATAAAGATGAGATACCCTGCAGGATCACTGGCTATGTTGCTGTTAATGATGAGGGAACGACGGCATACATAGATTTTGCAATTGAAGATTCTTCAAGAGAGCTAATGCTGGAAAACAGACTCCAACAGGCTCAGAAACTTGAGACTATTGGTGCACTGGCAGGAGGTATAGCGCACGATTTCAATAATATCCTTGCTACAATTTCAGGGTATGCCGAAATGTTGAAGGAAGATCTTCCGAAAAATTCTGAAAATTTTGACAAGGTGGGAAGGATACAGGCAGCAGTGACAAGAGGTCGTTCCATTACTAACCAGATACTCACATTCAGCCGGCAGGTTGATCAGGAAAAAGTACAGATCAATGTCTCGGAAGTCCTTAAGGAAACTATTGCCTTTGTCAAATCTGCGATGCCTTCCGGTTTAGTTATCAGGAGTCGCATTCCAAAAAGGAAAGCTTTTGTTTTTGCTGACCCTACACAGCTTTTCAGGGTATTTCTAAACCTTATGACAAATGCCTTTCATGCGATGGAGGAAAAGGGAGGATTGCTTACAGTTTCCCTGTCAGTTGTGGAAGGAAAGATTGTTAAGCATGAACTTAATAAGGATATTGTTGCCGATGAATATGTTCTTATAACTTTCAAAGATACCGGAAAAGGGATGGAGCCTTCACTTATTAAAAGGATCTTTGAGCCTTTCTTTACTACGCGTGATGTCGGAAAGGGTACTGGCCTGGGATTATCTGTTATACACGGAATAATAACTGAAATGGAAGGTGAGATACTTGTTTCAAGTAAAAAAGATATTGGTTCAGCCTTTATTATTTATCTTCCGGTATCAAAAAAATACACTGATCCTTCAGTACGACCCGATAAAAGAAAAAAGATACTATTTTTAACAGGGAATAAACATGAATCAAGAATTTTGTCACTTGCTCTTGAAGGTTCAGGATATGATCTGATTAAGATAAATAACAGTGAAAATCTTATTAAAGTAATGACAACTACTGAAGATCATCCTGATCTGGTAATATATATGACCGATTCAAAACAGATACAACAGAGGGAACTTGCAGCAATTTACAGCAGATTAAAAATAAGTACGCCATGTATCCTGATCACTGATCCTGATCAGGAAATAATGGAAGAAAAATTATTAAATTCGGGGATTATCAAACAGCACTTATTAAAACCAGTATCGCTCAGAGAGATAAGAGATGCAATTCAGTCATCCATTTCATAAAAATTAATTTATTCAAAGACCTATGCCCGGAGTATTAATAGTTGAAGATGAGAAAGAACTCAGGGAGATGCTGAAAATCTCTCTTGCAAGAAGAAAATTTACAGTACTTGAGGCAGAGAATGGCAGAGATGCCATCGTTCATTTCAAACCATCGATTACTGATCTTGTCGTAACTGACCTAATAATGCCTGATGAAGACGGATTAAAGGTAATTATGAAACTTCGTGAAATTAAACCGTCCATTAAAATAATTGCAATATCAGGCGGCGGAAAAGCAGGACCGGGAAGCTATCTGAGTCTTGCAAAAGCGCTGGGGGCAAATGCAATCTTTTCAAAGCCATTTTCAATTAATGATCTTATTGCAAGAATTGAAGAGTTACTGGATGTTGAACAACATAAGTAATTAAATGTTATTATTTAAACCATAAATACTTATAATCATGCTAAAGAAAAAAATAGAAGATATCTGCAACAGACAGGTTGAAAGAGAGGGTTATTCTTCAAACCTTTATCTTGCTATGGCCTCATGGGCTGAAACAAATGGATTCAGTGGTGTGGCAAATTGGTTGTACATCCAGTCCGATGAAGAAAGACTGCATATGTTGAAATTTATTAAATATATTAATGAAAGAGGTGGTAATTCTGTAATTCCGGCATTTAAAAAGCCAGCGGTTGAATTCAAAAGTGTTGAAGAGGTGTTCAATGCAGTTTTGAAACACGAAGAATTCGTTACTGCAAGCATAAACGAAATTGTTGCCCTGACTCTTGAAGAAAAAGATTTTAATACTCACAACTTCCTGCAGTGGTTTGTAATGGAGCAGGTAGAAGAAGAAGCTTCAGCAAAAGAAATCGTTGACAAAATACGTCTTGTCGGGAAAAATAATCTTTATCAGCTCGACAGGGATATTTTAAGTTTAAGGAGTTCAAATACCGGCGATCAGACTACTACATGAAGAAACTCCTGTTGTTGTTGATTTGTGGATTTGTTGTTAATTCTGTCATACCTCTTAATGCACAGAAATTTGTTCCAAATTCCTCTGTGAGTGCACAATGCTATGCCGGAAACAAAGTTAACAGGATCTATATTCCACCTCCTCCCGTGTTTTTCAAAAAATCACTAAACAAAGGGAGGGCTTCAATAACAGTTTATTATACAGGGTTTCCTACCGAGGCAAAAAATGCATTTGATTATGCTGTATCGATCCTCGAATCGGTGCTTCCTGAAGATACCAGGCTAACGATTTTAGCAGACTGGGAGAAAATCCAGTCTGTCGGTATCCTTGGACAAACTTCAATAACCGGTTATGCAGCCGGATGGGGAATCGATGCACAGAATCCAGGAGCTTATTATCCCGTCGCTCTGGCTGAAAAAATTGCAGGAGAAAGCCTGAATGCGGATACTGTGGGCGACCTGGTATTAAGGATCAACAATTCAATGAACTGGTATATGGGAACTGACGGAGCAACCCCGCCTCAAAAATATGACCTGGTAACGGTTGTGATCCATGAAGTCTGTCATGGTCTGGGTTTTTATGACAGTATGAATAGCGACGGTACTGTAGGCTGGTGGGGAATAAATTCATTCCCGATGATCTATGATACATTTATTGAAGACGCTACACATAGAAGATTAACTGATACTTTGAGATATTCTAATTATTCAACCGATCTTTATCATGTTCTTACAGGGAATATGGTCTTTTTTAACGGACCATTGTTGAGTAAATATACAAATGGTCAAAGGGCCAGATTGTATGCTCCTTCTGTATGGGATCCCGGCTCCAGCATATCACACCTTGATGAACAGGCAACTCTTCAGGAAAACTCGCTTATGACTCCCTATATTGACCCGGGTGAAGCAATTCATAACCCTGGTAAATATACCTTATCCATACTTGGCGATCTGGGCTGGGTAAATACCCGCATTATTACTGATACCATACATGATACTGAAAAACACCTGACACAGATAGAGCTATCAGCCAGTATCAAATCAGATACCCTTTATGACCATAACAAGGTTGGTGTTGTCTGCTCTTTTGATAAATTCGCTTCAAGCGATACAATCTATATGGTCTCTCCGAATTCTGATAATTCATACAGGGCTACTGTCAATATACCCGCATATAACTCATATCTTCAGTATTATTATTTTGTTGAGGATTGTTTTCAACGGCTCTACAGATCTCCTTCATTATATGATATTAACAAGTACAGTGTTTATGTAGGCACTGATACTATGAAACCTGTCATTACTCATATACCTGCTTTATATTACATGCAGACAGTCGATACCGTAAATCTGGATGCCACTGTTTATGATAATCTTGGCTTAGATACTGTTTATATTGAATATAAGATAAATGAAGGGCCATCTGAATACATTGGCATGAAAGCCGGTAAAAAAGATAATTACAGAGCGATAATAAATACAAAACTTCTGTCTCTTATTGGAGGTGATTCATTAAAATACAGGATTTTTGCTGTTGATACTGCGAAAGTGCCGAATACTGCTGTTTTGCCGCTAAAAGGATATTTTGCCATTGATATTGAGGCTATCTCCTCGGTAGTTAATAATTATTCAACCGATTTCTCAGATGCCGGTCCTGACTTTTTCAATATTGGATTTGATATTGACAGGTCAGCATCATTTAATAATTATGGCCTTAACACAGAGCACCCATATACGAGTCCTGAGGATAACAGCAAGAGTATCAATTCTGTTTCACTGCTAAGGCATCCGGTTAAATTTAATGAGTCAGGGATGTTAATCACCTTCAATGAGCTGGTTCTTGTCGAACCGGGAGAACCAGGTACTGTCTATGGATCGCTCGATTTTTATGATTATGTTATTGTTGAAGGTTCAAAAGATTTCGGCAGGACCTGGTTCGCACTTGCTCCGGGTTATGATTGCAGGGAATATCCTTCATGGGAAACAGCTTACGGTAGCAAAATGAGTGCAGACGGAATGAATTCAAAATTTGTCGGAACGGAAGATATGCTGAAGAAAAAGACAATTTATTATCCTCCGTCTGCCGGTATTTCAGCCGGAGATACTTTAATGATAAGGTTCAGACTCTTTTCCGATCCTTATGCAAACGGATGGGGTTGGGTTATAGAAAACCTTAAAATAGGTCCCCTCATTGATGCGGTAAGTGAAATAAATTCGGCTCCTCTTGTTGTGTACCCTAATCCGGGCAGAGGAATCATATATATAAGTTCGGGCGAGGCAGGATCAGGGACAGGTAAGCCGATGCGTTATAGTGTATTCAATTCAGCCGGCATCTGCATAATAAAAGATAAAGTTGCTGGAGATTCAGAAATGACAATTGATATATCTGGTTACCCGACGGGATTTTATATTATTATATTATATCGCGATGATGGTATTAAGAGGATAAAATACTCTCTTGTAAAATAAATTTGAAACCCCGCATCATTGGCGGGGTTTTTGCATAATTTAAAATTTTGAAATCCTTTATTGGAAAAATAAGCTAATTTTGCTTGATATTTTGAACAACTGTAAAACATCTAAAGATGAGCGTCATAAATAGTGTTTTGGGCCTTTTCCTGGGAAATAAATATGAGAGAGATTTGAAAGAAATTAATCCTTACGTGGATAAGGTGCATATCGAATTTGAAAAATTGAAAGATTTATCAAATGACAGCCTGAGAGACCAGACCGATGAAATCAGAAAGGAAATTCTTGCCAGTGTTGAAGGGTTTGAAAATGAAATAAAATCACTTAGGGCTAAATCAGAGAAAGAGGATGATGTCTATGCTAAAGAAGAGATTTACAATGCAATAGATAAAATTGAAAAGCAGATTGATGATAAACTTGAAGAAGTCCTTGATTCGTTAGTTCCACGGGCTTTTGCAGTGGTAAAAGAAACAGCGAGAAGATTCAAGGAGAACAGTACCCTGGAAGTGACGGCACGACAATTTGACAGAGATCTTGCTGCCACCCGCGAAAGCATTACTGTAAATGGCAACAAAGCTTTATGGAGTAATAAATGGATTGCCGGGGGCAATGAGATCACATGGGATATGGTTCATTACGACGTTCAGCTGATCGGAGGAGTTGCGCTTCATAAGGGCAAAATAGCAGAAATGGGTACTGGTGAAGGTAAAACCGTGGTGGCTACTCTTCCTGTGTTTCTGAATGCGCTGGCCGGGAGAGGGGTTCATATTGTTACTGTAAACGATTACCTCTCGAAACGCGACTCTGAATGGATGGGACCTATTTATGAATTTCACGGTCTTTCAGTTGATTGCATAGATAAGCACCAGCCAAACTCACCTGAAAGACGCAAAGCCTACAACGCAGACATAACTTTTGGTACCAATAATGAATTTGGATTTGACTATCTGAGGGATAACATGGCTATAAATCCTGAAGATCTTGTTCAGCGCAAGCATCACTACGCTATTGTTGATGAGGTCGACTCAGTGCTAATTGATGATGCCCGAACTCCTCTGATTATTTCGGGTCCGACTGCTAAAAGCGATACCCAGCTATTTGACGAACTCAAACCTAAGGTAGATAAACTCGTAAATGCTCAGAAAAGACTTGTTACCCAGGTTCTTGCTGATTCAAAAAAACTGATTGCCGAGAATAAAAATGACGAAGGAGGATTACTGCTCCTCAGGGCATTCAAAGGTCTTCCGAAAAATAATGCTCTGATAAAATATCTTAGTGAAGAAGGCAATAAATCACTTCTGCTTAAAACTGAGAATTTCTATATGCAGAATAACAGCAAAGAGATGCCAAAGGTAACAGATGATCTTTATTTTATCATTGACGAGAAAGCAAACTCCATTGAACTTACGGAAAAAGGTATTGACCTTATCTCAGATTCAGTTGAGGATTCCAGCTTTTTTATCCTTCCTGATGTCGGCTCGAAGATTGCAGATATTGAAAAATCGGATATTTCTGATCGTGAAAAGTTGAAAATTAAGGATGAGCTGCTGCAGGACTATTCAGTTAAGTCGGAGAGGGTTCATACCATGACCCAGTTGATTAAAGCCTGGACACTCTTTGATCGTGATACCGAATACATTGTTGTTGACAATAAGGTGAAGATAGTAGATGAGCAGACAGGACGTGTACTTGAAGGACGAAGATATTCAGACGGACTGCACCAGGCAATAGAAGCAAAAGAGAATGTTAAGGTTGAAGCTGCTACACAAACATATGCAACTATCACTCTTCAGAATTATTTCAGGATGTATCATAAGCTGGCCGGCATGACCGGTACTGCTGAAACGGAAGCAGGCGAGTTATGGGATATATATAAGCTTGATGTAGTCGTTATTCCTACAAACAGGCCTATTATAAGATTCGACAGGGAAGATCTGGTATATAAGACAAAAAGGGAGAAGTATAATGCTGTAATTGATGAGATATCTGAGATGAACCGTATCGGCCGGCCTGTACTTGTTGGTACCACTTCAGTAGAAATTTCAGAATTGCTCAGCAGGATGCTTAAGATGAAAGGTCTGAAACACAATGTTCTCAATGCCAAACTTCATCAGAGGGAAGCAGAAATAGTTGCAGAAGCAGGTAAGACGGGTACTATCACTATTGCTACGAATATGGCAGGTCGCGGAACAGATATTAAACTTACTCCTGAAGTAAGACAGGCCGGAGGACTGGCAATTGTCGGTACGGAACGACACGAATCAAGGAGAGTTGACCGCCAGCTTCGAGGGCGTTCAGGCAGACAAGGCGATCCGGGTTCTTCTCAATTCTTTGTTTCGCTCGAGGATGAACTCATGAGGCTCTTTGGATCAGAAAGGATTTCAGGCATAATGGATAAGCTCGGACTGAAAGATGGAGAGATGATTCAGCATTCGATGATAACCAAATCGATCGAAAGGGCACAGAAAAAGGTCGAAGAAAATAATTTTGGAATAAGGAAAAGACTACTCGAGTATGACGATGTTATGAACTCTCAGAGAGAGGTCATCTACAAGAAAAGACGACATGCTCTTCTGGGTGACAGACTGAGCGTCGATATTGCCAACATGATGTACGATGTCACTGAAAACATTGTAGACACCTACCATCGCGAAGGAGATTTTGAGGGATTCGATTTTGATCTGATTCGTTCATTTTCAATGGATTCTCCGGTAAGTGACCCGGATTTTAAAAGAGTAAATGCATCTGAGGTAACTGAAAAAGTTTACTCTAAAGTACTGGATACCTATAAAAGAAAAGTTGAAACAATATCAGCGCAAGCCTATCCTGTACTTAAAGATGTGTATGACAGAATGTCGCATGTATATGAAAATGTGGTGGTCCCGATCTCAGACGGAGTAAAGGTTTTCCAGGTAATAACCAATCTTAAGGCAACAGCTGAATCAGAAGGAAAGGAACTGGCAAAGGCTTATGAGAAAACTGTAGTTCTTGCCTCAATAGACGACTCATGGAAGGAGCATCTTCGCGAAATGGATGAGCTTAAACAGTCGGTCCAGAATGCAACTTATGAACAGAAGGATCCTTTGCTTATATATAAATTTGAATCATTCGAGCTGTTTAAAACGATGCTGAACAAGGTCAATAAAGATGTTGTGAGTACTCTGATGAAGGGCCATATACCAACCCAGGATCCTGAACAGGTTAAGGAAGCACAGAGAAGACGACAGGTGGATATGAGCAAGCTGAGAACATCAAAAAGCGATTTTTCACAATACAGCAGCACTGGTGGCGGCGGCGGCGGCGAAGGACCGGAAAAAAACCAGAAACCTGAACCTGTACGTGTTGATAAGAAGGTTGGAAGAAATGATCCCTGTCCATGCGGAAGTGGTAAAAAGTATAAGAATTGTCATGGCCGTCAACAGGCCGGAGAAAAGGAATTAAGGCCTAATGCATAATCAGCCCTTATTAACTTCTTCTATAGCTTTTTGTATCCTGGAATAAACTGTTCTGCTTACCGGAACAAGAGGTAACCTTAGAATATTCTGGCATATGTTAAGGATACTCAACATAGCCTTAACACCGGAAGGATTTCCATCCGCAAATAAAAGCTCAGTCATTTCAATGAAACGGAACTGAAGATCGCGTGCAGATTTAAAGTTATTTTTGAGAGCGTGACCAATAAGTTCACTTGTCTGTGCAGGAAAAGCATTTGCCAGGACTGATATGGCTCCGACACCTCCAGCAGCTATAATTGGGATTGTCATCATATCATCACCTGATATCACATTGAAATTATCGGGTTTTCCCTTAATTATTTTCATAATCTGATTAATATCTCCCGACGCTTCTTTTACTGCAACAATGTTGTCACATGCATGAGCCAGTTCAAGACATGTTTCAGAAGATATATTACATGAAGTTCTCCCGGGTACGTTATAGATTATAAGTGGCAGGGGACTGCTGGTGGCTATTGCCTTAAAATGCTGAAACAATCCTTTCTGGCTGGGTTTGTTATAATAGGGTGCAACCGACAGTATACCATCCACCCCTGTAAGATTTGAATGTCTTACGAGGTTTATTACTTCCTGTGTATTATTTCCCCCTATTCCCACTATCAGGGGGACTCTGTTGTCAATCACCTCTACAACATACGATATAAGAGCCTTCTTTTCATCTTTGGTTAATGTAGCCGGTTCCCCGGTTGTGCCCATGGCAACTATATAATTTACTCCGCCAGAAATAACATGATTTACTACACGACCCAAAGCAGCAAAATCAATGCTATAATCATTTTTAAAAGGTGTAACAATAGCTACTCCTGCGCCTCTGAATTTTTTCATCTGGGTTTTTATTATACTGTTCTGGTTTTTTCTGATTGTATCATTTCAAGATATTCCACTATCTGTGTCAGGTAATTATCAATACCTACCGGGGTTTTTATTTCCATCATAAGATCGAGTGGGCTTTTGGCATTGCCTGGTTCAAGCAGACCGACTTTAAACCCCGCATTCGATAATTCAATTATACATTGAAGAGGGAAAACCTTTTTAAAATTAACATCTATAAGTATATCGAAACGGTTATTCATAAATGATTTTGATTCTTCCGATACAGGCATATTTAATAAATTAAGTTCTCTTCTTCTTATTATGGTAAGATATCTGAGGGCTGTATACTGGTCAGGCAGGTCTTTCCCCGGATAATAACCGATTATCCTGGCCTCAATACTGCGGTCATGCATTTTATGATAAAATTTTGATAAACTTGAGAATTCATGAGTATTGGTGGCATCCCAGACTATTCCTATTTTCTTAACCTGTCCTATGTTGGAATAGTAAATTTTTCTTTTCGCTCCGGCAGCCTTTTTTGAAAGAATAAACTTGCCAATTTTAAGCCTGACATTATCAAATAATTCCATACTGCAAACCTAAGAGTTTTTTATTTAAATAACATATGCGTCCAGGTTATTCTTCACCAATTATTTTAAGGAATTCTGTTTCGCTTAATAGTTGTACACCAAGCTCATTTGCTTTCTCTTTTTTTGACTGTCCCATGTTTTCTCCTGTAAGAATAAATGAGGTATTACCTGAGACTGATGATGAATTTTTACCTCCATTTTGTTCAATGATCTCTTTATATTCGTCACGGCTGTGCCTTTTGAACACGCCTGAAATCACAATTGTTTTTCCATCAAGACTGTTACCTGTCTTACTACTTGCATTTTCTTTACCGAACTTTATACCCTTAAGCCTGAGGCGGTTGATAATCTCAATGTTTTCTTTATCAGAAAAATAATCAATAATACTCGAAGCTATTTTCGGACCTATTTCATAAATTCCTGTAATCTGCTCTATATCAGCATTGATAAGATCATCAATTGTTCTGAACTTGCCTGCAATGGTTTTTGCAACAGTCTCACCCACATGCCTGATACCCAGAGCAAAAAGTACGCGTTGGTAAGGAGTGTTAACCGAATTTCTGATGCTGTTAATTATGTTAAATGCAGATTTTTCACCCAACCGTTCCAAAGGAACCAGTTGTTCTACTTTTAAATCATAGAGATCAGAAAAGTTTCTTATAAGGTTTTTGCTGAAGAGGAGGTCTACTGTTTCTTCTCCCAGACCGTCTATATCCATAGCCTTCCTGCTTATAAAATGCTCTATCCTGCCTTTTATCTGAGGCGGACAGTGAAGGTAATTCGGGCAAAAATGATTTGCTTCTCCTTCATTCTTAACCAGAGCTGTCCCGCATTCGGGGCAGGTGGCTATAAAAGAAATTTTTTTACTGTCCGCTTTTCTGAATGAATGATCGACTCCGACTATTTTTGGAATTATTTCACCTCCTTTTTCAATATAAACCATATCATTCAGATGCAGGTCAAGGAGCGCTATCTGGTCCTCATTGTGCAGCGTGGCCCGTTTAACAGTTGATCCTGAAAGAAATACTGGTTCGAGGTTAGCAACCGGGGTCACAGTTCCGGTGCGTCCAACCTGAAAAGCCACTGATAATAATTTTGTTAATGCCTGCTCAGCCTTGTATTTATATGCTATTGCCCAGCGGGGAGACTTGGCAGTGAATCCAAGCGCTTCCTGCAATCTGAGGGAATTAACCTTAATAACAACCCCGTCAATATCGTAGGGAAGCTTCTTTCTTTCAGAATCCCACAGGGAAATGAATTTAATTACCTCATCAATGTCAGTGCATAATTTTATGCTTTCCGGAACATAGAATCCCCATTTTGACGCCTCTTTCAGATTTTCATAATGTGTTTCGCAGGGAAGATTTTCAGAAAGGAGATAATAGACCATGCATTCCAGCGACCTCGATGCTACTATCCTTGGATCGAGCATCTTAAGAGTTCCGGAGGCAGCATTTCGGGGATTGGCAAAAGGTGCAGATTCTGTTTTAAGCCGGTCTTCGTTTAACTTGTTAAAGACAGCTCTGGGCATAAGTATTTCTCCCCTTATAATAAATTCAGCTGGTATTTTATGACCTGTTACTCTATGGGGAATATTTTTTATCGTCTTAACATTAAGTGTAACATCATCGCCACTGTTACCATCTCCTCTGGTCAAAGCCCTGAACAAAATTCCGTTTCTGTAGGTAATACTTATTGAGGCGCCATCGAATTTTAATTCACATACATATTCAACTGACCCGGAAACTGCTTTTCTTATTCTGCTGTCAAATTCTCTAAGTTCCTCTTCGCTATAGGTATTTCCAAGCGAAAGCATGGGATATGTATGTTCGAACTGAACAAACTCTTTTGTAATATCACTCCCAACCCTCCTGGTAGGAGAGTCATCTGTCTGAAATTCAGGAAATATTTTTTCTAGTGTGTCTAATTCATTAATGAGAATGTCATATTCAAAATCTGATATGAGGGGCTGATTTAACACATAATAATTTTGATTATGCCTTTCAATCTCAACCCGGAGTTTTTCTATCCTTTCCTTCGCCTCGGATTTATTCAGTACCGCCATACCTCATTAAAGATGTGATAATATATTTACATTATTCAGTTCCAGACACCATCTATTTTTGATCCGCATTTATTGCACTTTCCATTTGTAATGTTGTTGACAGTGATCCTGTATCCCTGTCGCGCCACAACAACTGATTTGCACGAGGGACAAATCGTATCCGATTTCTCATTTCCCGGCATATTGCCGGTATATACATAATTTAAACCTTCTCCTTCCGCTAACCGTACAGCATTATTAAGTACATCAACAGGCGTAGGAGCCAATTGTTCAAGTTTGTACATCGGGTAGAAACGGTCGAAATGGATAGGGGTATTCTTAAACCCGTTTTCACCCAGCCACTTGCACATGTTGGCAATATCATCCTGATTATCAGTCCAGGTAGGAACTATCAGATTAGTTATTTCAAGCCATACACCCATGTCTCTGTAAACTTTGAGGGTGTCCAGAACCGGCTGTAGTTTTCCACCGGTAAGCTTAAGGTATGTACTCTCGGTAAACGCTTTCAGATCAATATTTGCAGCATCTATTACACTGCAAAGATTCTTCAGGGGTTCGGGATTTATGTAACCATTCGATTTCATTATATTTTTTACTCCTGCTTTCCTGGCAAGCGTTGCGGTATCAAAGACATACTCATAGAAAGTTACAGGTTCAGAATATGTATATGCTATTGAAGCACAGTTGCTTTTAATGGATTCTGCAACCACCTGCATAGGCTGAATATCAAAATTTCTGGTCTTATCCGGACTTGTCTGGGAAATAGCCCAGTTCTGACAATTAAGACAAACCAGATTGCATCCTGCCGTAGCTATCGAGTATGCTCTTGACCCTGGAAGAAAATGATAAAGCGGTTTCTTCTCAACAGGGTCAATAGCTGCAGTACAGGGGTTCCCGTATGCCAGCGTATAAAGCTTTGAATTATGGACCTTCCTGTTATTGCATTTGCTTAATTCTCCTTCTTTAAGCACACATTCATTTGGACATATCCTGCACATAATTCCTCGGGCTGTCTCGTCCTGGTACATGGCAAGCTTTTTATAAATTCCTTCATTTTCAGAAGACGGTTCAGATAGAACCACCTCACGGGGAAAACAAACCAAACCGGCTGATAATGCCAGCGATCTTTTGATAAATTCCCGTTTGCTTATGTTGCATTTATTCTGCTGTATTTTGTTTTTCATGGCTTATGAAATAATCAATAAAACTACTATTTGTTACGTACTGTACCAAGCAGGAAGCCGGTAAAAATCAAAGATGCCAATATAAAAATTGAGATCCTGATTCCGAAAGCTGGAACGGCAAGTCCTGCCATAAGTATAAAACCAAATGCAGATCCTGCCAGATCGGCACTGTATGTAGCTGAGAGTGTCCCACTGTTGTCGGCTCCAGTAATTGCCCTGAATATATTACCTGTTAGCAATGCTGGCAGAAACGCTGACAGAATTAGTAAGACTATTGCTGGTAATCCACTGTTGAGAATAAGAATACCCCTGTAAATCAATCCGATGCCAACATAAAATAAAATAAGAATGATACTTTTTATCCTGAGGGAAAGAGATTCGAGGAAAAAAAGTTTTACGCCTGACCCCACTGCCAGTCCTGCCATGAGTCCAGCAAGAATTAGTCCTGTAAGCTGATACATGTTTCCTACTATCATTTGAAGGGTCAGTAATACAATAATTTCATAACCTGCAAGGGCTGATGCACTGAAATACATCAGCAGGTTTATTCTTCTGACAGTGAATCCGGGTACCGCGAAGAGAAGTATAAGTAATGCAATAGCAGGTGTCTTCTCAGTGAGATTCTTACTGAAGTTATATGCCTGAAAATGAAAGCAGGCTACAGGAAAAGCTGAACTGTTTGGTCTGACTCCGCTATCAAGAAGCGATATAAGTCTATCCGATTTATTTGCAATCAGGTCGTCTGCAAGAAAGTCTGAACTCACATAGATGTTTTGGATGTGCTTTAGATCTGCCAGACTGCAAACTGATGAAGATAATTCTTTGTCTGATGCAATGAAATAAAGCTTGTTGCCAACGATGGGTATAACGTTTTTAAATGCGGTATGCAAACCATTGTAAATTGATGAATAAAGACCCAGGGATTCTTTGTTAAAGTAGTCTTCTCCCAACCCCGGGGAACACATGAAAATACCATCTTTATTAAGCTTACTTTTAACCTCTTTGAAAAACTCAGTTGTATAGTATCTGTTCAGAAGCAAAGTCGACGGCGGAGGAATGAGGACCAGAACAACATCAAAATGTTCAGCTGTGTTTCTGATAAAGCGTATTGCATCATTGTTTTCGATGATCAGGTTCGCCGGCAACGAATCACGCGATATTGCCATCGATTTAATAAGTGCAGGATCTCTTTCTATGTAAATTATCTTTTTAACCGGATATTTAAGAATTTCATCCAGGTGGGAGCGGAGAGATCCAGATATGAGCAAAACATTTTCAGGAGAATTACTCTGCAGCATAGCATAGTGTACATCTTCCTCCCTTTCAACTACATCGTCTTTATAAATAAGAAGTCGCTGGTTATAATAAATACTTAATTCGCCCTTATACCTGCCGGTAGTAATGTTGCCATATGGTGTATCGGTTGTATCAATAACCTTAACGCCAGGGAGGATTACCTGCCTGAACAGCACATCCGGATTCAATATAATGAGAGCTGAAGAAAGCATTGCTAACAGGACCTTAATCAAGATTTTGAATTTTACACTATTTATATAGAATGTCAGCAAAGCATATGCAACTGATAGAATTATTATAAGCAGGAGCAGCTGGTATGTATTCAATAAACCGGATGTCAGAAAAGAGATTGATAATCCGGCCGCTATACCTCCAAGGGTTTCTATTGAAAAGGACTTTCCGGGAATAAAATTATTGCCTGATCTGGCTATAGTCAGGAGTTTAACGAAAGTGAATCCTGAGACGATACAAAAAGGTAAAAGCATAATAAGTGTATATATTACACTTATCATAAAGGAGGGAGTTTGTCCGGTATTCAGAAATAATCTCGACAAAAACAGGAGGAGCAGAAGAGATATCAGGGGGGATAAGGAAAAAACAAGGTTGATTTTTTTCACATCATTGAGTAACGATTTTCCGGCAAAAGAGGATCCGATAGCTGATCCGATGAGCCATGAACCAAGGAATGTACCGGTAATCAGTTCATAGCCTCCTGCAATATTCATCATTTCCCTGATAAGCAGAAGCTGTATAGAAGAACTCACGAACCCAACAATAAAGAGGTTGGTGCTTATCTCCTGCGATGTAAGATCAGGGTAATTCCTGATTTCACCAGTTCTGCCGGATTTTTTAAACATCTGGGTGAAATATGAGAAATGCCAGATCAGGTGAAATATTCCTGTTATTGCCATGCCAATTCCGAATTCAACATGCCATTTGAGAACCGTTTTTACAAAAGGGACATTCCATTTGTATGTAACCTGGAGAGCCATAAATAATCCGGCGACAACCGTAGCAATAAATGCAATGGCGAGAAGCGAATTCCAGAGTTTGCGGTGAAAATTTATTGGATAATAGCCTATCCGGTAGAAAAGGTAACTAATTAAATATAAAAGTATCGCAGTTGATCCAGTGCCAATAACATGATACATGATTATTTCCTGTTATCTTCGAGTACTAATCCATCGTAGATATATATCTCAGCATCTTTCCATCCATCCCAGCCAATACCGGCTTTATCACGTGAAGTATATCCGAGGAACTCTTCAACAGTCCAGTTGTTTTCAATAGCTACCTGTGGAAGCATGGTTCCTGCGCTGGAACCTTTCTTTATATAAATGCCATTTTTACCCAATACTATCTCATTGATATTATGGATCCTCTTAAGAGGACCGAGAACAGTTATCTCCATTTCGGTCTTTTCATATTCCTCTTTAGTTAGAGGAGAGAACCGGGGATCTTCGAAAGCCGAGGAGACAGCCGATTCACCGACGACCTTATAAAGAGGTTCCGAAGAAATAAACCTCCCGATACATCCACGCAGCTCGCCATTTATTTTAAGTGTTACAAATGCTCCGTACTGCTGCATGAGCTTTGGAGGCATATTCTTTGCTTCCGGTTCATATCTTTTATTATTATAGAGCATTGAATGGATACTGTTTTTCGCAATTTTGAAAAGAAGAGCTTTCTCCTCCTTTGAGATTGAAAATTCACTCTCATTTATCTGATTCTCTTCCGGGGCTTTTGTTTTACTAATAACTGCAATGGCATTATATCCGACTACTTCATCCTTATTTCCATAGGGAGAATCTCCGGAGTTGGAGTAATCAATAAGCCGGTACTCAAGATGGCTATCTCCTTCGGTAAGCAGGAGAAGTGTCAATCCGGATGTCCAGCCGCACATGCTTGTAACCAGTCCCTTGATATTCTTTTCAGAATTTTTCTTGATTGTATTTAAGAATGTTTTCGGATTACCTGAGATGATACTTTCAGCTGTCAGCCTGTCATTTTCGATAGCATCTTTGTAAGAAGGATAATGTGAAAAGTCGCTGCTGATTACAAACAGATTTTCAGGTTTGAAATATGGTTTAAGAGCCTCTGCGATCTTTTTTATGTTATTCTCATTATCTGTTCCTATTATTATCGGAACAATTGGCGGTAATTCTTTAAAATATGTTTGTATAAAAGGCAGCTGCACTTCAATGCTGTGCTCCTGAACATGTGCATCGGTAGGGAATTGAAATACTTTATTTTCTATTATGAGTTTGTTTGCAATCTCCTTGTTTACAGGAAGCTTGCCGAGCGGAGTAATGTAATCTCCTGAATTATAGACAGATGCTCCGTCGAAATACATTACGTGACTTGACCCGATAATAAAAATGTTCTTATAAACAGCGTTTTTTGGGATTGATGAAAAAGCTGCAGCGGCAATTTCTCCGGAAAACACATAACCTGCATGGGGGCTTATTATAGCTCTTACATTCCAGTTTTGGGGTGACTTTTTGCAGTTTTCGAAAAGTATCGACATGTCTTTTTGAAGAGTCTCCTTGTCACCTGAGTAGAATCTGCCTGCAGCAAACGGCTGCCTGTCAGTTTTCTGGTTTTGGGCGAATGATTCCATAGTTATAAAAATTGAAATCAATACAAATAATACCGTACGCATGGCAATATTAATTTGGCGTAATAAAGTTATACCAAAAAACCAGAAGACAAAAGGTTTGACAGGAAATGTTGAAGGTAGTATCAGATAAGGACCATTGACTGTTTCAGTATTTCTCCATTATCATCTGTTCCATATAATTTTATAGCAACACTAATGGTTGGATTGCCAATCATATGGATTATTGGATGAAGCTCATCTTTAAGATCTTCTTCATCCATATATTCGAAATCTTCAATATTAATATACAGGTGAATTAGAAGTGTACATTCTTCTTTCTCTATAGAGCAAAGAGCTGCAACGATTTTTGACAACCAGATTGCTGTAGCTGTATTAAAATATTCAAGGTTTATCCTGAAGTTGGTTGTGGGTTTTGGCAACTTTATGTATTCTGACACCCATTTAAAAACCCTCTCATATACAAGTGCAGCATTCTCCGGAATCGATTTACCCGATAAAATAAGCTCACCTGTATAAGGATCGAAGTCTATATTAGGAGTTTTTGGTGAGGATTCAATATAAAGCTTCGTAATCTCCATAGGAAAGAAATCAATTCATTCAGTTTAAATTCCGTCTTCAAAATTAAAGTAACTTTTTAATTTTAATAATTTTTTAATCAAAAAGATATAGGAAGTTGTCAATAAAATTGCACTTTTAGTATAAAAAGCCACGATTTAGCTGCTATTTTATAATAAAGAATCAGTATTAAACGGAGAATCTCTTTCTTTTAATCGAACAGTAAAAATAATAATTAGCCCGGCGATTCTGATGTTCTCTTCATTTTTACTATAATCTTCAGAGTATTTTAAATTCAAATTGAGAAATTATTAAGTGAAATTTTCTGACCTTTCATACGACGTTTAATCATCAATTCAGAAAGGCAAAAAAACCTAAGATTATTAAAACTACCTGTTGACGGATGAAATTCTTCTGTTCATCAAATTAATATTTTTCCTTATGGTAAATTACTTAATTTAGATGTCGATATTTATTGCAGCTGAGCTTTAAATCCATATTAATGACTTTTACCTGGGTACTCCAGGTAGAAGGAACAAATCCAAATGATTTAATTAATATGTATAGCTGTAAGTTGCTGATTTAGAGGTGAAATAAGCTTAGTCTGGTTGGTCTGCTTACATGTGACTGACGGGGCGAAAGCTTGCCGGGAGGACAAATTATTTTTATTCATTGTGTCTCTATTTTCCAGTTTGAAAAGCCTCCTGTTTGCAAAATTTTCCATAAATTGCAGTAAAGTATTTAGTGAATCCCATTACCTTATTATATATATCAATTTTACTCCTGAAACTAATCGTAGGAATTTAAGAAATACCATCTGATATGAAATTTTTCACTCGTTCAAGATTCAATTTTGTTAATAATAAAAGACTAAGCATGTTGTTTCTACTGGTTAGTCTTTTTTTATTG
>CAYUQR010000040.1:2311-30404 GCA_964446825.1 uncultured Rikenellaceae bacterium | reverse complement strand
CACCAAATGTAACTGATCTTGTTCTCGGCCAGGTGTCCCTTCTGTCGACACCCGGGACAAGCGGACTGTTATAACCTCCACTATATAATTCAGTATCTATATATCTTGGGTTTGGATCTGAGCCTTTATAATGAGTAATATAGAAAAGGTTATTACCCGCCATATATAACCTGATTTTTCTGAACTGTGAATTTCCGGGTAAATTAATACTGTATCCCAGGCAAATATTATCAAGAGAAACAAATGTTGCCTTCTCTACATCAATATTTGTTACCATGTTCCAGGTTGTCATTAGTTTACCCGTTTCCTGGTTTCTCATATTATTAGCTGTAACTGGCAGATTATAAGACGATATGAATACCGGTGCTTCATAGAATGCCCGGTAAGAATTCAAAAGGTCATGTCCACCGACACTGCGAAAAAAAACAGTGAGATCCCAGTTTTTATAACTGAATATATTTTCAAACCCTGTGAGGTTTTTGGGAAGTCCGTTACCGACTACGGTACAGTCTCTTGAATCAATATAGCCATCTTTATTTATATCAGCGATTATCCTGTTTCCATTCTCATCAATGCCCAGGTAAACATAGGACTGCAACTGGCCTATCGGCTGGCCCTCTTCCGACCTTATCAGTCCCGGGGTAGATCCGGCAGGGGAGCCCAGATCCGCGATGTATTGGATCCCATATTTTAAAGTATTACCATCATAGTTGCCTGATAAGGATACCAGTTCATTCTTAAGGTTTCTCGTACGGGTAAGCATTATTCTGTAAGAGAAATCTTTTTTCTTAATTACAGTCATGTTGAGAGTAACTTCTAATCCCCTGCTTCTGAGCTTACCTATATTTATCCATTGTTGAGGAAAAAAGTAGTAATAATTAAGAGCCGTTAAATAATATTGATACAGTAGGCCGGAAGATGTAACGGAATAATAATCCAGGGAGCCTGATAACCTTTGGCTGAGCAATGAAAAATCTATTCCCAGATCAGTACTCCTGATCTTTTCTGCTCTGAGGTACGGATTCAGATTGCTGTATTGCGTATAAAGCGGTATAAAATTTCCATTATAGTAAATATTATATGATGGCCTCCATTTCTCCAGTGACAGATAGCTCTCTGAAGGCTGATTGCCTGTTAATCCATGATCAACTCTAAGTTTTAACAGATCAAATGAATTAATCCTGAAAAGTTTTGAAAGGTCAGCTCCGGCTCCTATGCCATTAAAGAGGTTCCATTTTGATCTGGAGCCCAGTCTTGATGAACCCTCATACCTGGTTGTGATATTTCCAAATAAAATATCTTTGAAGTTAAGGTTAAACTGACCAAAGAATGAGATCAGTTTATTGGAATTTTTATAGCTTGTTACAGTTCCATATCCGTTTTTAAATCCCTGGGCAGCTGAGAGATTATTGAAGGTAAAATCGTCCGTGATGAAATCCCCTCCCTTTGCAAAAAAACCTTCATTTATGAATTCCTGGAACATATAACCGGCGGTAGCTTCAAGTTTTATTGAAGGGAGTATACTTCCTTTATAATGAACCGATGACTCAAAAAACTGATTTGAAGAAATATCACTCTGCCTAGATGCCAGTCCATTCCAGTTTAACCCTCCCCAGAAATCGTTTCTGTCATAATAAATACCTCCAAGTGTTCCGTTATTACCTGCAGCATAAGTTGCATCAAGTGTTAACTTTTCTGTTAAATCAAATGAGCCCTTCAGAGAAAGATCAAGGTACCTCTTCTTTCCTTCGTTTTTATCTGATTCAATAATGGCAACAGGATTGTAATAATCGAAGAGTACCTGTTGAAAATACCCGTCATATATTTCAAACTGAGGATCATCACTTTTTACAGGAGCAGTCGGATTAAAAATAGCAGCATACCTGAATGCTTCAGGGAAGCCGTATTTTGCCTGTCTTTCTGTAGCGCTCATATTAAGATCGAGTGTAAGCCTGTTTCGAATGGCTTTTTGTGTTATGTTCAGCCTTCCGCCTACTTGTGAATAGCCAGTATTTATCTCAACACCCTCTCCATTATGGTAATTTATTGAAGCGCGATAACTGGTTTTATCGCTGCCACCTGAAAGGGATAAGGAATGTGATTGTGAAAATGCTGTATGTTCTATCTGCTTAAACCAGTCTGTGCTATACCCGAAATCAGTACCCAGACCCATCTCATTTGAGAATGCCCGCCATTGCGTTGCATTCATTGCAGGCAGATTCCTTGCAACGTTCTCAGCACTGGCATAAACACTATAATTTACTACAGGTTTGTCTGTTGTTCTCTTTTTCGTTGTAACCAGAATTACTCCGTTGGAGCCTCTTATTCCATAGATTGAAGCAGCTGCTGCATCCTTCAGCACAGTGAAAGATTCTATATCATTCGGATCCACATTATTCAAAGGCACACCAGGTATGCCATCCACTACAATTAACGGCTGAGTATTACAATTAATGGTAGTAAGTCCCCTTAGCCGCAAATAAAACGGACCATTCGGATCGCCTCCCGGTTTGCTGATATCTAACCCGGCTACCCTGCCCTGGATAAGCTGCATCGGATTATTAATATTGCCTTTGTTAAATTCATCAGATGTAATGGTGGTAATGGAACCGGTAACATCTCTTTTATTCTGAGTGCCATATCCGATGTTAACAACAGTATCAGATGTCAATACTATTCCAGTCTCAGAATCAGGATTATGAGTTATTAGTTTTTGCTGTGAAAAGATAAAGCTGAATGTAAAGCAAAATAGAAGAAATGATAACAGTCTTTTTCCTGCAATCAATCGGACCTGCCTTTTCACTGTAATAGGAATTTGTATAACTAAAGTTACATAATTTTTCAATTATAACAAATGAGTTTTATTAGTATGATTTATTTGGCTTTTCCCGGAAATTTTATTTCAATATTTGAAATATCTGGAGCTCTCCGTTATTTACAGCTGCTACCATGTATTGCTTACCCTTAATGTCAATAAACTGTATTTTCCTTGCATCCCCTCTTATAGCCAGACCGCTTTCAACCGGCATCATACCCCTGAATCCGTTATTTTTATCACTGAGCAGACACCAGCCATAGCTGGCATCATAGCGGCCATATGAAGGCCTGACATTATAATCGTTACCTGCAAGAACGATGTCCTCTTTCCCATCTTTATTGATATCGCTGATAAGAATATTTCGAACAGGAGAAAACTGTGCTTCCACAGGCAGCTTTTCAATTTTGAAGGTGCCATCTCCATTATTAAGAAAAATGGAACTCTCAAACAATACTGCTTTTTTTATTATGGATTGATCAACCGCATTCTTGCCGAAGATGTCTTTTATGGTTTGACCTCCGAAATCGGAATATTTTGGGTATTTTCTTTCAAGGCCTGCTATCTGGGCTGACAACTCATCAAGTGAGGCATAAGGGTAACTTATACCATCCTGATATGAACAGATGACCTGATCGACAGATCCGTTGTTATCAAAATCATTCAGATACATTTCTACCGGTTCTTTTTCTGAGGCCTTTAATATCGAATTCAACCCAAGGTTTCCGGCTATTAAATCCATGTTTCCATCGCCATCGATGTCATCTGCATTTATACAGTTCCACCACCCTGATGTTTCACCCAGACCTGCAATGCTGGTCACATCTGTAAAATGGCCCTTGTCATTCCTGAATATACTGATATTCATCCATTCACCTGCCAATACCAGATCCTGCTGACCATCTTTGTCCCAATCGATCCATGAAGCACCAGTTATCATACCGGCATTCCTGAAAGCTTTAATTCTGTCATCTTCCACAATATTAAAATGGCCAAGTCCGTCGTTTTCAAGCAGCAACTGATCTGGAGATAATCCGTAAGCACCGGGTACTGATCTTGACCCGACGAATAAATCTATATCCCCATCTCCATCAAAGTCACAGGGTCTTACACATGAACCATTATGTGATAAAAATGGCAATTGCCCTTTAATAAAGCCACCTTTACCATTATTTATAAGCAGCAAGTCAGTCAGTAAAGGATCCCCGATAGCTAACTCATTGCCTCCCCGCACTATATATAGATCGTTATCGCCATCCCCGTCGGCATCAAAAAAAGAAGCATCAACATCATCTGCAAACCGTGCCCTGGCCAGCAACGGAATATCCAGAGCAATAAAAGATCCGTTTTTTTGTTGAACAAATATCTTAGCTGGCTGCCCTTTAGCACCGCCAATGAACAGATCGTCCAGCCCGTCTCCATTTACATCACCAACTGCCAGAGCAGGTCCTTCAGCCGACAAACTATGGGGAATGAGCCGCTCACGGTAGAAATCCACCCAATCATCTTCCTGATGTTTGAACTCCAGGCCAGGAATCAGGGTGGGGGAGAACAATCGCATGTTTTCATCTGCCTGATTCATTTTTGTTAGCGTTTTAGTCGCATTTTTCATTTCCAGCGTGATAATCTCATCAACAGGAACATGTCTTATAATCTGTTCTGATAAATCAGGCCAGCGCACAATAATTGAGTCGACTAATTTTGCCTTTCCTAATCCAAAATGTAACACATCGGAAGTGGCAGACATGAAACCTCGTGTCGCAAATTGCTCGGCTACCTGTTTTAATCCATTGCAATATAAGGTAACCCGCGAACCTATTCCCCTGGTGTTAAGTCCTTTCCCTTTCAGGACTACAGATAAAAAATGATTAGCAGACAGGATGGCGGAATTATTTCTGTAGATAGAAGCTTTTTCATTTATATTGTTGGTAATCAGATCCAGATCACCGTCATTATCCAGATCAGCATAAGTGGATCCGTTAGAGTATGATCTGTTATTAAAACCCCATTCTCCTGACATATTCGAGAATGTCAGATCGTGGTTGTTCTTAAAGATATAATTGATATTTGGATAGACTGGCATCTTCTCATAAAGATTCTTATCAGTGTACCTGGTAAGATCGCGTGAAGGAAAAACCCTGTTCCCGCCTGTCAGGAATTTTATATAGTCAAGATCATTTGCCCTTCGGTATATGCCGTTAGTAATAAAAAGATCTTTCCATCCGTCATTATCCACATCACAAAACAGGGGGGACCAGCTCCAGTCGGTAGAATAAACCCCTGCTAACCGCCCAATTTCACTGAACATACCACCTCCCAGATTTAGTTGGAGTGTATTTCGAACAAATTGGTGATTATAACCATCTTTGAGTTTCAATTCAGAGAGCTCATAGTCGTCTTCTCCGCCAGATTGTTTCCTAATTCTTTCATTATCCGGCAGCATATCAAGAACCATAATATCCAGAAGACCATCGTTATTGAAATCCGCTACATCATTACCCATCGACGATCTGCTGGTATGTGCAATGAAGTCTGTCAGACGTTCTGAGAAAGTGCCATTGCCATTGTTGATATAGAGATAGTCATTTTCGTGGAAATCATTCGATACATAGATATCCGGAAAGCCATCGTTATTAATATCACATATATTTACTCCAAGGCCATAACCAATCTGACTGCTGTATATACCTGATTGAAGCGTGACATCATGGAAAACCTGCTTACCATCCACTTCATCATTTCTGTATAGCTTGTCACCAGCGAGTGTATCTCTTTCATTACGCAGTGAAACATTACCATAACTACGCGAAGTATGTACCGAATGGTTAAGAAGGTACATATCAAGATCCCCATCCATATCATAGTCAAAAAAGGCCGCCTGGGTAGAGTAACCCTGAAAATCAAGCCCATATTCATGCGCCTCTTCTTTAAAGGTCAGATTACCCTGATTAATGAAGAGCTGGTTCTTACCGTGATAGCTTTTGTATTTTCCTACCTGGCAAATATAGATATCCAGTAAACCATCTCCATTTACATCTGCCATTGTAACACCCGTTTTCCAGTCACCCGTTCCTGCCACACCTGCAGCGGAGGTAATGTCTTCAAATTTGAGATTTCCACGGTTCAAATATAATTTATTGTGATTTTGATTAGAAGTGAAATATAAATCTACCAGTCCGTCATTATTAATGTCACCGGCCGCTACCCCTGCTCCGTTATTAAAATAAAGGTATTCAATAAGATTAGATTGTTCAGTTTCTGTAAGTTTGTTATTGAAGTCGACATGAGTGGAGGAGGGCGATATAAGTGTAAATAAGCGGTCACTTCTTTTACTCTCCTGTTTACAGGAGTAAACCAATAAAAATACAAGAAAAATTAATGCAGAATTTTTCATATAAAAGTTTCACCTGCCTGATACTTTGAAAACCTGTAGCGGATCATTACAGCTGGCGACCACTATAATTTTACCCCTGGAAGTTTCCACCTCCATGATATCCCTTATCTCTCCATTAAGGTGAAATCCCGACAATTTAGCTGGAACCCAGGTAAATCCTCCATGTCCGTCACCTTTTAGGTAATCACCATAATCAGCATCATAACGTCCTACCTCAGGTTTCACATTGAACAAGTTACCGCCAAGTAAGATATCAAGATTCCCGTCGCCGTTATAATCACCTGCCGATGCAGCATAAATCGGAGAAAACTGCACCTCAATGGGAAGTACTTTCCTCGAAAAATGCCCGGTACCATCATTTATAAACACTGAAGTTTCAAGCAGATTAGCGTCTAAATGGATTGCATTCTTTAACTGTTCAGGGGTAAATATATCTGTAATCTGCTGATCTTTATACATCTCATATTTAGGGTATTTCTTCAGTAATCCCGGTATTTGCCTGGTAAGGTCATGTTTCAAAGCCAGTGGAAATGATTTGTCACCATCATAAGTGCAGATTACCTGCTCTACAGTGCCATTAAGGTCAAAATCGCTCACATACATGCTTACCGGTTTCTCAGGGGTTGCCTTAAACCTTGAGTTTAAACCATGATTCCCGGCAATAAAATCGATATGTCCGTCACTGTTAAAATCACCGGCGGTCAGACTGTTCCACCAACCTTCCGTTTTATCGGGACTGAAAGCGTCCTTTTTTTCTTTAAACTTACCATTTTCGTTTATAAAGACTTTTAAAGGCATCCAGTCTCCTGCAATTATCATGTCCTCATCTCCGTCTCCGTCTACATCTTCCCAAAGCATATCTTTGATCATACCTATACTGCGTAATTCAGGGGCAATCCTGGAAGTTACATCAGTAAAATTTCCTTTGCCATCATTCTCCAACAAATAACCATTTACCGGTACTCCATACTCAAACGGTTTAAGGCGGATGCCTACAAACAATTCCATAACGCCATCGTTATCGTAATCTGCCGCTCTTACGCACGAAGTACTTTCATATTTCCCTGCAGGTAAGATTTGTGAGGATTTTTTAAAGTGACCTTTTCTGTCATTTATATACAATCGATCGATCAATGCTGATGAGCTCTCCGGAAATTCATTGCCTCCGCAGGCAATATATAAATCAGGAGCCCCATCCCCGTTTGCATCAAACATTGCACAATCAGTCTCCTCTGATATTTTATCCTGTTCAAATACCTGCTTCTCAACCGATTCAAACGTGCCATTCTTATTCTGGATAAGCAGGGTGCCGGGTTGTCCTTTTGCGCCGCATATATATATGTCATCGAGTCCATCTCCATTTACATCACCTTTACACATATGTGGTCCCTCGGTTGACATCATCTGAAAAAGCAAAGGTTCCCGTTCAAAATCATTAAAATCATTCTCTTTATGTACAAAATTTATCCGGTTCTGATTACTAATATTGTCAAAATACAGATGCTCGGAGTGTACAGAATCAACCACATGAAGCGGCATCCGCATGGCGTCTTTTTGATATACAGTCAAAGTCTGATCTGTTTTTACATTGGTCATGACTGTTGTCCTGTCGTCGGGCCAGTTTATAATTAATGAATCTACCATTGTCAATTGACCCAGGCCAAGATTGGGACGGGGATCGACCGTAGACAGATACCCGCGCATTGGCATTTGTTCAAGATAAAAAAACCTGCCCTTATGTTTTACAGTCACTTTAGCACCGATAGCTTCGGTATTTCCGGGTTCCCCTTTTAAAATTACTTTAAGATAATGATTGTCAGGAAGCAGTCGGTTGGATTCATTACGGTAAACAGACATTGGCAAATTCACATTATTTGTTACCAGATCGAGATCGCCGTCATTATCGAGATCCCCATATGCGGCCCCATTTGAAAAACCCGGATCTCCCAGTCCCCAGGAGGCTGCCACATTCTGAAACCTGTAATTTCCCAGATTTTTGAATGCATAGCTGGGAATTTTTACCGAGGGAATTGCATCAATAAGTGTTTTGTAATCCACATTTTTGCCAACCACTATTGACATAACAATATCGCGATTTGAAAAATATTGAATATAATCCTGATCGGTGAGATCCTTATATATTCCATTGGCAACGAAAATATCCTTTAATCCATCATTGTCGAGGTCCGTGATCAGAGCACCCCATGACCAGTCTGTAGAAGAGACACCGGCTAGCCTCCCGATTTCACTGAAGGTGCCATCAGTATTGTTAAGTTGAAGCATGTTACGAGTAAACTGCTGGTGATAACCATTGTCCATGCTGAATTTGTAATTTTGCCAATTATCAAATGTTGTTTTAGTTTTTAAGCGATCGTTATGTTCTGGAAGCATATCAGTGGCAAACAAATCCGGATAGTGATCATTGTTTATGTCAGCCATATCGCCGCCCATTGAGGCTGCAGAGTTCGATCTCATCATATTAACCATTGATTCCCTGAATGTTCCATCGTGGTTATTTAAGTAAATATAGTCACGTTCAAAAAAATCATTTGACACATAGATATCCATCCATCCATCCTGGTTAATATCACCGACAGCAATACCCATACCAAATCCAATTGTGCTTCCGTAAATGCCGGCAGATTCGCTTACATCAGTAAATTTCCCGCTATCATTCCTGAAGAGTTTATCACCGCCAACAGAATCACGGACAAGTCGTTGATTAAATTTTAGATTAAAATCCCCAATTGCTTTTGGAAAATTTTTCAACAAAAACAGGTCCAGGTCACCGTCTTTATCATAGTCAAAAAAGACACCATCAGTTGAATTTCCTGACGGTTCATCGATGCCGTATTCCTTTGCTTTTTCAGTAAATGTTAGATCCCCATTATTGATATACAGATCATTCTGGTGTTTAACTTCTTCACTCCCTGATTTACAAACATAGATATCCAGAAGACCATCGCCATTTACATCAGCAAAACTGACGCCGGTAGACCACCCTATACCCTGAATTCCGGCTTTTTCTGAAATATCTTCAAATTCAAAGTTGCCTTTATTCAGGTAAAGAGCATTGGTCCCCATATTGGAGGTCATGAATATATCGAGCAGACCATCATTATTTATGTCGCCTAATGCTACACCTGCGCCATTGTAAAAATTACGGAAGGTATAAATGTTGAATTTAGTTTTAAGTTGTTTCTGATAATCTAATTTATTTACGAAATCAGCATGAGTAATTGAAGCGGGCATAAGTGTGAATAAATGATTTCCTGACGGTTTTCCGCAAGCCCATATGAGAAATGGTATTAATATCCAGATCAGCCTGATTAAAATCCTGTCGGATAGAATCTTTACCATCATCCTACCTTTTTGAACTGTTGGTAGTATCATTCTGAATATTTTCGGGTGTAAAAATGGGACTGTTCCATTCTTTTGCCACAGACATATCGGTAAATACAGCCCAAACATGTAACTCGTCTTGTTTTAGTATTGTGATACGCCGGTTTCCGTTTATCTTTACATAAGCTGCACCATGTAAGGGATGATTAACTTTTATAAAGCCAGCTCCATAGATTTTTTCATACCATTTAAGTACTTCTTTTTGGAGATTATCGGATGAATAAGTTTTGTTCCATGGTGTCCATCCTTTGTATTTAAACGAAACAGGCATCTCGGAAATTTTGCCCTGCATAAATCTTGGATAGAAATCCATTAATGCAGGGTATTTCAATTCATCTTTCAGTTCATATTCAGCAGTTGTATTGCTTTCACCCTGCTTTATCATCCCTTTCTGGTTCAGATTCCAGCAATGTACATAGAATTGCTTTTCGGGCATACCGAAATACAGTCCCAGAAATAGTGTATCATATCTTACTCCGCTCGCCAGTTCACGCTTTAGCATTCGTTCATATTTTGCCCGCGGTGAACATCCGGAAATAAATAATCCGGAAATTATTATCATTAATATCCAGTTAAGTCTAGTCTTCATAATTTATTATCAATATTTATAAAATTGTAAACTTTCATTATTTCTTGCTACTGTTATGATTTTGTTTCCATTTATTTTAAGGATCTTCAGATCGCGCATCTCTCCTTTGGTAGAGATACCGGATATTAGCGGGGGAACAACCTGAAATGTGCCATTGCCGTTTCCTTTTAGAAACAGGCCATAACTTGCATCATTTATTCCGGTCTCAGGTTTTGCCCTGTACTGGTTTCCGCCTATAAGAATATCACATTTCCCGTCATCATCCAAATCATCGGCATCTATTGCATAAACTGGTGAAAACTGGGCTTCCACCGGCAAAGGGATTATTCTGAATGATCCCGTTCCTGTATTTATCATCACACAATTCTCCATTATTCTGGCACTTAATTTAACAGAACGCTGAAGTACCTCAGGTGAAAAAATATCCTCGATTGTGGCATCTTTATAGTCTTCAAATTTTTTATATTTCCTTTCCAGTGAAGGAATTTGCTTGACTAAATCATCCTTCATTGCCAAAGGATATGACTTATCCCCGTTATATGTACAGATTATCTGTTCTATACTGCCGTTCATATCAAAATCATTCACATACATTGTTACAGGTTTCTGAACCGATGCTTTAAACCGCGAATTTAATCCATTATTGCCAAGAACAAAATCTATTTTTCCATCTCCGTTCAGATCTTTCGCTACTATTCTATGCCACCATCCCTCTGTATCTGTAAGGCCAAATTGCACAGATTTGTCTTTAAAAGTACCATTATCATTAATTAAGATCTTCACCGGCATCCAGTCGCCAACTATCACCATATCCGGATCTCCGTCATTATCAACATCGGCCCAGTCCATATCCGTTATCATGCCAATTCCTGTCAATTCCGGAGCTTTTTTTGCTGTCACATTTGTAAAATGTCCATGCCCGTCATTTTCCAGGAGGTATCCGTTTGCAGGGAGGCCGTATTCAAAAGGACGCAAACGCGTACCCACAAACAGGTCCATGTCGCCATCTTTATTAAAATCAGCAGGTTTTACGCATGAAGAGCTCTCATATCTTCCGGCAGGAAGTATTTGTCCTGATTTAATAAATTGCCCTTTACCATCATTTAAATACAAACGGTCGCTAAGAGCAGAAGAACTGGCAGGGAACTCATTGCCTCCACTGGCAACGTACAGATCCTGATCGCCATCATCATCGGCATCAAAAAATGCACAGTCTGTATCTTCTGATATTTTATCGGCTTCAAACAATGATTCATTTGTCTTTCTGAAATGGCCCTTATTATCCTGTATGTACAATGCTCCGGGAGAATCTTTTGCATCACAAATATATATATCATCCAGCCCATCTCCATTTATATCGCCAACCGCAATATGAGGTCCTTCATTTGACAACATCTGGAAGAGTAACCTGTCACGGTCAAAATCCACAAAATCGTTTTCCCTGTGTATAAAATCAAGACCTTCTGGTTGCGAAATCTTTTCAAAAAGAGTAGGAGGAAATTTTTCTGGTACTTTAGAACATCTCTCAGATGCATTTTTCTCATCTACTGTAATAAACTGATTTATTGCAATATCACGCATAACAGAGCATTTCCCATCGGGCCAGTTTATAATGATGGAATCGACTGATTCCGACTTGCCCAGTCCGAAAAGAAGCCGATTATCCACACTTGACTGGAATCCCCGTGCAGGGACAAGTTCCTCGTAATTTATTTTCCCACCGTAATAAAGAGTAACCTCTGCTCCAATTGCATTAGTATTTTTCCCCGCTCCTTTAAGGCTCAATTTGAGAAAATTAGTTCCGGGCCTCTTGTCAGATTCATTTCTGTAAATCAAAGGTGGCATATTAACAGTATTTACTACAAGGTCCAGATCTCCGTCGTTGTCAAGGTCGCCATAGGCAGCTCCATTAGAAAATGAAGGTATATTCAGACCCCATAAATCTGAAAGATTCGTAAAAGTGAGATTACCATTGTTATGAAATGCATAATTCGGGACCTTAACAGACGGGATCATATCAATGATTCTTAAAATTGCTTTTTTCTCGGTTTTTATTATTGATCTCATTATGGCAGGATTCGAGTACAAATCGAGGTAATCACGATCAAGTAAATCTTTATAAATACCGTTTGCCACATAAATATCTTTCCATCCGTCATTGTCAAGATCCATTATCAAGGAGCCCCAGCTCCAGTCAGTGCTGCTCACTCCACTATATCTTCCTATTTCACTGAAAGTATTATTCTGGTTATTCAACTGGAGAACATTCCTTGCAAATTGATGATAGTAGCCTTTTTTTACTTTATTTTGATAACTTTCCCAGCTTTCAAACAGAGCTTTTGTTTTCAGCCTTGAATTTCCTTCAGGTGTCATCTCCGTTGCAAAGACCTCAGGATAGGCATCATTGTTGATATCAGCCATGTCGCCGCCCATTGCGCCCAGGCTTATCTCCCTCATCTGATCCTCCAACGATTCGGTAAATGTTCCGTCTTTGTTATTAATATACAGGTAATCGCGTTCAAAAAAATCATTTGATACATAAATATCAGGCCATCCGTCGCGGTTAACATCCCCGACACTCACACCAAGACCAAAACCAATCCTGCTCTCGTATATGCCTGCTTCTTTGGTTACATCCACGAAATGATCATTATCATTCCGGTATAATTTATTCCCACCCAGGGGATCTCTGATATTTCGCTGACCGGATTTCATCTCAAATTCACTTTCAGAGTGAAATGAATTGTTCAGCAGATAGCAATCAAGATCCCCATCCCTGTCATAATCGAAAAAAGCTGCATGGTTTGATAATCCGAGGACAGCAAGCCCGTATTCCGCAGATCTTTCAGTAAATGTCAGGTCTCCGTTGTTTATAAATAATTCATTATATCGATGCTTACCCCGCGGATCTCCCGATTTGCAAACGTATATATCAAGCCATCCGTCTCCATTAACGTCTGCAATACTCACACCGGTTGACCAGGAATCCGGACAGCCCACGCCAGCTTGTTCTGATACATCCTCAAATACAAAATTTCCTTTGTTTATATAAAGCTTGTTGCCTGTAAGGTTACCGCAAAAATAAATATCCAACAGGCCGTCGTTGTTGAAATCGCCAAGGCCAACACCCGCACCATTATAAAAATTTCTGTATGTGTATGTATTGTATTCCTCGGTATATTCAAGCTGATTCACAAAATTGATATGAGTATGCTTACTGTCGAGAAGTGAAAACAGTGGTCTTTTACCCTTGTCAAATAATCTGGTATGACAAGAACACACCAAAATGGATATCAGCACCAACCCTGCAAATAAATCTCTGAACCTCAAATATCGCATTTTATGGAGTAAGGGGTTTAACAAATAAATCCTTAAAAAAATAATTCAACTCTTTTACCTCAACCTTAAATTCCTCTCCGTTATTCTTACCTCACCCTAAATCCCTCTCCCAGGGGAGAGGGACTTAAAAACATTCACGCTTTTCTTACTTCCCTTATCCCTTGTTTCTTACTCCCCTTCGCCCTTGGGAGAAGGGGCCGGGGGATGAGGTCTTAAAAATCCTGAACCAAACTCTATAAAGGTAGGGGAGAAACTGGCAAAAAGAAAGAGAGCAAGCAAATATAATAATTGCCTGCTCTCTTAAAGAATTTATTCAAATATTATTGCTACTAATAACCCGGGTTTTGAACAAGATTTGGGTTAGCAGCCAATTTTGGTTTTGGAATCGGATACAGGCTAAGATAAGGATCCGATTTTGCATTTACAACATCGGTAGTATTGTGATGTGGAAGAACCCATTTATTGACCATATTCCAGAATCCAAACCGGATCAGGTCCTGACGCCTGGAATGTTCCGCGAACATCTCACGTCCCCTTTCATTGAATAATTCTCCACCTGCAACAACCGGACCTTCCAAATCAAAACTTAGTTTGCCATCCAGTGAAGTCAGGTCGGAAAGACCAGCTCGTTCTCTGACCTGGTTAACCAGAGCCAATGCACCGGCATCAGTAGCACTACCACTCTTACGCCATAGAGCTTCTGCTTTCATCAGAAGTACATCGGCATAACGGAATACTGAATAATCGTTGCTCATATTTTCAGTACCTCCAATCTGAAATTCCCATTTACCAATTCTTACCCCTGATTGACGCCAGGCCTGAGGACCCAGTTCATTGATCTGAGGTACAGCCGGAGTATGTCCCATATTACCAAAATTTAGAGGTTTACCGTCCGGATCAGCGCCATCAGCTCCATCATCTATTACTGGTGCTCCTGAAAGGGTATATTGATATCCTGCAAGGAAGTTGCCTCGTTTAACCTGAGGGCCATCGACAGTTCCCACATCACCTTTGCGTAAATCAGCATCTTCATATGAATTATAGAACTTCTCCAGTGTACAGTAACCATTCCATGGCTGGGATGTAAGGTTATATGTAAACTGACTGCCGTAGTGCAGAGTTGCCATATTCAGGTTGAATCCCTGGAAGAATATCTGGTCGTATGGTATGGCAAAGATAAATTCCTTGGAACTGGAATTGTCCACATTGAAATTGGCAAAATAATTTGATTCCAGAGAATATTTACCTGAGTTGATAATCTCATCGCATGCAGAGATTGCTTTGTCCCATTCTGCTGTGCCGGAATAAACCTGGGCATTAAGATATAATTTTGCCAACAGGAATTTTCCTGCCCAATAGTTCATACGGCCATATGTTGTTCCGTCTACATTTTGTGTAAGGTCGGGAACAGCAGTTTCAAGATCTGAAACAACATTATCGTAAACTGTTGCTCTCGGAACCTGAGGTGGTGCTGCCTGGGCATTTGCAAAGTCGTTGTCATAAGGTACGTTTCCGTACATATCGACCAGCTGCCAGTAAAAGAAGCTGCGCACTGCAGTGAGTTCTCCAACATATGCTTTGGCTACTTCTGCGTCAACCTGTCCTCCGTCAGCCAGAGTCTGGAATTGATAGATCAGCCTGTTAGCAGTACTAACACCCGAAAAACAGAAATCCCAAGGATTATTCATGAATCCATCATCATAACCCCATGAATGCAGATGAAGTCTTCTCTGGGTACCGCCATCGTCCCAGTCGGATCCCCTGGTTGGAACAACCTGTTCATCTGTGGTCATCTCCTGCACTTCGTTAATATCACCCGTAGCATACCCACCAAATTGAGTGTAAGCGGCACCTAATGCAGAAACAAACTCTGCATCAGATTTGAAGAAATTGGATGGCGTAACCTCACTGAAAAGTTCCTCATCCAGATTGGTACAAGCCTGGCTGAAAGCAGCCACTCCCAACAGAATCATAATGACTCTGATCAGATATCGTGATTTTTTCATTTTATTTCTTTCTTGTGATTTCATATCTTATTCATTTTCTGGATTAAAAAACAAAGTTAGCTCCAAAAGTCACTGACCTGGTCCTGAACCATGTATTCCTTCGGTCCATGCCTGTTACGAGCGGACTATTATAAGTTCCTAAATCTGTGGCACTATCCACATATCTTGGGGTAGGATCAACACCTGTATAACCAGTAATAAAGAACAGATTGTTGCCGGCAACATATAGCCTTATTTTACTGAATACCGAACTTTTTGACAAGTTGAAGTTGTAACCTAGGGCCAGGTTATCGAGCGCAACAAAATCTCCTTTTTCAACGTACTTGCTTGATAAAGTACCTGAAGTAACTGCCAGAAGTGTTCCGTCAGCACTGCGAATATTTGCAGCTGTTTTTGGCAGGTTATATGAAGTGATATAAGCAGGCACTTCATAAAATGCCCGGAATGAATTAACCAGGTCATGCCCGAATACACCACGGAAGAATATATTCAGATCCCAGTTTTTGTAAGAAAAGTTATTGCCAAATCCTATCAGAAACTTGGGTAACCCGTTTCCGGTTACCACCCTGTCAGCACCACTGATTTCTCCATCATCGTTTGTGTCTTTAAAGACAAATTTACCTGATGCATCAATTCCCTCATATACGTAGGTCAGAATTTGTCCGATCGGTTTGCCTTCCTCTACTACTGCTATGGGTGTTCCGTTCTGTCCGGGAGAACCCATGTCACCAAGTTCCTGTCTTCCATATTCAAGATCAGCGCCATTATAAGTGCCGGAAAGTGAAACAAGTGTGTTTTCAAGGTTATAGGAAGGAGTAAGTGTAAGGTTGTAAGAAAAGTCTGATTTCTTTATGACATTGTAGTTAAGCGATAATTCAATACCACTACTCTTGATTTTTCCAAGGTTCAGCCAAGCCTGGTTGTAAAGGTTTGGTGGAACAGGTACCTGATACTGGAACAATAAGTCTGTTGTGGTTCTGGTATAAAAGTCAAACGAACCGGATAGCTTGGATTTAAACAGTGAAAAATCAAATCCTGCATCAAACTCGCCTTTCTTTTCCCATTTAAGATCGGGATTTGCATTACTTACCGGTGAATATCCGGGAACAAATACTCCGTTATAGTAGAAGTTTCCCTGAGGACCCAGGCGGAGTAATGACAGGTAACTATCATTTGGCTGATTACCGGTAATACCATAATTTGCCCTGATTTTGAGGTTATCAATAAAACTGACGTTTATCAGGCTGGCCAGATCAAGACCACCGCCAATAGACGGGAACAGTCCCCATTTATTATCAGCTCCAAACCTCGATGATCCTTCATACCGGGCACTTGCAGTAACAAACCACATGTTGTTAACATTCAGGTTAACACGTCCGAAGAATGCAATCAGTTTATTTGAATTTTTATAACTGGTAATGGTGCCTTTTCCATTTTTAAAATCAAGGGCCGCTCCCAGGTTATTGAATGTAAAATCGTCAGTAAGGAAATCTCCACCCTGAGCGTAAAAACCTTCATTGAAAAAATCCTGGTAAGAATAACCACCCAGAACGGTGATATTCACAGAAGAACTTATATCCCCGGTATAATGTGCGGTTGATTCAAAAAGTCTGCTTGAATAATTATTTGCACTCCTCGAAGCAAGACCATTCCTGTTCATTCCTCCCCAGTAATCGTTCTTGTCATAATAAACGCCTCCAAGATCGCCGCTGTTTTGTATAGAGTAAAAAGCATCAAGGGCCAGACCGGGAATAATTTCATAGGTTCCTTTCAAGGACATATTCAAGACTCTGTTTTTTCCTTCATTCGTGTTCAGGTCGAGGATAGAAACGGGGTTGTAATAATCGAACAAAACCTGTTGGAAATACCCGTCATACTGATCATATGCTGCGTCGCTGCTTCTGACAGGAGCTGTAGGATTATATATGGTAGCATAACGAAATGCGGCATCAAACCCATATTGTGATTCCCTTTCAGTAGCCCCCATATTCACATCCAGAGTTAACTTGTCATTCAATGCTTTTTGTGAAATATTGATCCTTCCATTAAGTTGTGTGTTTCCGGTATGGATCATAATCCCCTGAACATCACGGTAGTTAATAGAAGCACGATA
This sequence comes from uncultured Rikenellaceae bacterium, assembly GCA_964446825.1. GTDB lineage: Bacteria > Bacteroidota > Bacteroidia > Bacteroidales > VadinHA17 > LD21. The sequence goes on along the minus strand of CAYUQR010000040.1, from coordinate 12,746 downwards.
GCTTGTTTTATCACTTCCTCCTGACATGGAGATATTGTGTACCTGAGAAATTCCGGTCTGTTCTATTTGTTTAAACCAGTCAGTATTCTGGCCAAAGTCTGTTCCCAAACCTACTTCAGATGACAACGCTCTCCATTCTGTTGCATTCATCACATCGGTATTCTTCGCAACCATATCAGCAGTCATGTATACATTGTAATCGACGACAGCTGTACCTTTTTTGCCTTTCTTGGTAGTAACAAGGATAACGCCACTTGAACCCCTGGTTCCATAAATAGAGGCTGCAGAGCCATCCTTCAGTACGTTGATAGATTCAATATCATTTGGATCTACGTTATCGAGAGATCCACCGATTACACCATCTATTACAATAAGTGGCCCCAGGTTGGCACCAATCGTACTCAGACCCCTCAAACGGATGTCATAGGAGCCGTTGGGGTCACCACCAGGTTTACTGATAGACAAACCGGCCACTTTACCCTGGATCAACTGAACAGGTGTTTCGACATTACCCTTGTTAAATTCATCAGAGCTTACACTGGCAATTGAGCTTGTTACCTCTCTCTTTTTCTGGGTACCGTATCCGACAACCACAATCTCCCCAAGTGTACTTATGGCAGCAACCATAGTTACATCAATTGTTTTCCGATCCCCGACAGTCACATTCAGAGATGCATAACTTATGAATGAGAAAGTCAAGACAGCTTCAGGTCCGGGAACTGAGATGCTATAATTTCCTTCACTGTCGCTCATAGTTCCCGTTGTTGTGCCCTGGAGAACAATATTAACTCCGGGAAGTGGCCCTCCGGTTTCATCAGTTACTTTCCCTGTAACTGTTCTTTGCTGTCCAAATGCAAGGCTGACCGCAAAGGCAAAAAGGAAAAGAGATAGTACGCTTCTCCTGAATAAAAATGCAGAATTTCGCAAAGTTACCATAGTTAAATTCTTTTAGGTTAGTTAAATTTGATAATAGGTTAGTTCAAGTGATAAAAATGGTTTATAATACTATTTATTAAATTATTAGAGATGTTCAAATGGTTTTATAAATGATAATAGAAAATATTTAAGAATCATAAAGTAGGTTTTCTTTCTGTTAAAACAAACTTAATATAATTCCTTCAAATGTTAAAATATTTTAACGTTTTTTTTTCACATTAGATAATATTTTTTAACATCTTTTTTTTAAATGCCTGATATAAATTCTATTAGGAAAATACTTTTGAGAATCTTTTTTTGGGAAATGACAGAAATTCTCATCTGATCTGGCTTTTATTACTGATACCGGGCTATTAATAAGTGTTTATTATACACTTTTTCGAATATCTTTTTGTGTCTTCTTTGGGGACAAGAATCGGGCCGCACACCCTGCTTGTTAGTATGGCATTATTTTTCAAGCCACGAAGTGGCTAAATATGAATAACCCCCGGTGAAGCCGGTGGTACAACTAACCTACTGATTTAAAGCCCTGAAAGGGCTTAATATAGTTTCCAGGGACAAATGATAGACAGTCTTCAAAGTTGATGGAAAGTAATTTCAGCAACTATAATATTCAGCTCCTTCAGAGCTGCAAAAGGTGAGTGGATGTCTACCCCTGGCTGCGCCAGGGGTTATTCAACTTTGGCTCTTTCAGAGCCGCTTGGAGCAATGGGGAGTAATTGTTAAACAATGATTTAGCCGTTCATATTTATATCAAATCATCCCATTTCCTGTCTCATATGCTCCTCCAAAGCCATGTCATCCCTCAATATTCCGCGGAGGATACGAGTAGGTGATACCTCGTCAGTGCTCGGATTGACTGCGTCTTTTTGTTGGCAAGAATGATAATCGGGCTTTGAACGTTTTCCAACTGTTGCAAATATCATTAGGTTTTTAAGAATTGCAGAGTTATATTTGTATACAGTCTTATTAATTATACCTTATATATATAAATTAACATGAAAGAGAGAAAATGAAAAAACTACTTATCTTCAGCTTAGTATTTCTGTTTTGTGCATTTAGTACATTGAAGGCGCAACAAACTACAACTTCTGCTACGAAGAAATATCCTGAACCGGAGAAAATGATCCCGGGTATGACCGAGATATGGGAACCGGAAGTGAAAATAATACATCCCGGCGCAACGGACAGTGATGCTCCTTCAGATGCCATAGTACTTTTTAACGGAGGTGATATAAATTCCGAATGGACAGATAACCAGGGAAATCCTTCGAAGTGGATTGTTAAGGACGGGGCCATTGTTTCTGTCAGAGGAGCGGGTGTTATTAAATCAAAAAGGAAATTCTCCAATTTTCAGTTGCATATCGAATGGAGAACACCCGCTGAAGTTACCGGCGAAAGTCAGGGCAGGGGTAACAGTGGAGTATTCTTACAGGAACTCTATGAGGTACAGGTTCTTGATAGTTATAATAATCGCACATACCGCAACGGTCAGGCAGGCAGTATATATAAACAGTATGCCCCGCTGGTTAATGTTTGCAGGAAGCCCGGAGAATGGCAATCGTACGATATAATATACACTGCACCGACTTTCGGAAGTGATTCCACTGTTTTTAGTACTCCTCCCAGAGTAACAGTCCTGCAAAATGGGGTGTTGATTCAGAATAACGTAAGTCTCAGAGGGCCAACTGAATACATTGGAATACCGGAATATTTCATCAGAAAACATGGTGCCGGAAGTATCGTTCTTCAGGATCATGGAAACCCTGTCGCATTCAGAAATATATGGATAAGGGAGCTATAGATTTCTTAATATGTTGTTAAATATTATATCAGCTTGCCTGACTTAATTTTAAAATTATTAATTTTATCAATCAATAATAAATTTAAATTTACCTGGAAATGAAAGAAAATTCAAAGAAAATTACACGCAGGAACTTCATTGGTACCACCGGTGCTGTTGCAGCAGGTCTTACTATACTACCCAGCTCGGTAGTCAGTGGCCTTGGCCACAGGGCTCCCAGCGATAAGCTTAACGTGGCAGTCGTTGGTATAGGTGGTATGGGGAATACAAACCTGAAAAACGTCAAGCGCACAGAGAACATAGTTGCCCTATGTGATGTTGACTGGGGCTATTCAAAAAAAGTATTTGATGCAAATCCTGATGCCAAAAGGTACTGGGATTGGCGTAAGATGTATGATGAAATGGGCAAATCGATTGATGCTGTCATTGTTGCAACTGCTGACCATTCGCATGCTGGCGTTGCTGCCAATGCTATAACTTTGGGGAAACATGTATATTGTCAGAAGCCTTTGACACACACCGTTTATGAATCAAGGTTGCTGACCCACCTCGCTGCAAAATACAAGGTTGCAACTCAGATGGGCAACCAGGGTGCATCTGGAGAAGGTGTAAACCTTACGACTGAATGGATCGGTGCGGGAGAAATTGGTGACGTAAGAAAAGTAGAAGCATTTACCGACCGTCCTATATGGCCACAGGGATTAAATGTTCCTCCCGGGGAATGGGTACCTGATACTCTTAACTGGGATCTCTTCATAGGCCCTGCAAAGATGCGTCCGTATAATCATATATATACTCCCTGGAACTGGAGAGGCTGGTGGGATTTCGGAACAGGAGCTCTTGGCGATATGGCATGCCATATTCTGCATCCTGTTTTCAAAGGCCTTAAATTACAATATCCAATAAAGGCTCAGGGTAGCTCAACGTTATTGTTAACCGATTGCGCACCGAATGCACAGATGGTTACTCAGGTTTATCCTGAAAGGATTGCTCCAAAGGGATCAAAAGTTAAATATCCTGAGGTTACTGTAACATGGTACGATGGCGGATTACAGCCCCCGAAACCCGATGGCTGGCCAGCAGGAAAAAATATGAATGATGCCGGTGGTGGTGTTATCTTTCACGGATCAAAGGATACTCTTATCTGTGGTTGTTATGGCAAAGATCCATGGTTATTGTCAGGACGTGTACCCAATGTTCCGAAAACAGAAAGAAGAGTTGAAAATGCAATGAACGGTGGTCATGAGCAGGATTGGGTTCGTGCATGCAAAGAGAGCCCCGAAAGCAGGGTGCCTTCAAAATCTGACTTCAAAGAAGCAGGTCCTTTTAACGAAATGGTTGTTATGGGCGTTCTTGCTGTCAGACTGCAGGGACTGAATAAAGTCCTTGACTGGGACGGACAAAATATGCAGTTTACAAATATTGGTGATAATGATGAGGTAAGACTTACCATTTCCGATAACTTCACTATTGTGGACGGCGATCCGAAGTTCGACAGACCAAATATCAAGATCAATGCAAAACAGTTTGCAACTGAGATGATTAAACATACTTATCGAAAAGGTTTTTCACTGCCTGATATGCCTGTATAATTAATACATTGATTCAGAGGTTAATTTCCCTCTGACTTTTAACTTTTGACTTTTGACTTTTAACTTTTAACTTTTAACTTATTTCTATATGAAGCTAGTAAACATTATTTTATCATCTGTCCTTGTTATGGGACTGGTGACTTCATGCGGATCAAACGGGACTTCAAAAAAAGATGATGGTTTTGTCCCTATTTTTGATGGAAAAACAACCACCGGTTGGCGTGGCTACGATAAACCTGCATTTCCTGCAGAAGGATGGGAAGTCGTTGATGGTACACTCCATTGCATAGGTTCCGGAAACGGAGAGGCCGGTGGCCCGGGTGGTGATATTATCTACGATAAGAAATTATCCAATTTCGAACTTCAGCTTGACTGGAAAATTTCGAAAGGAGGAAACAGCGGGATTTTTATCCTGGCGCAGGAGATTGACAGTGTACCAATTTATGAGTCAGCTCCCGAAATGCAGATTCTGGATAACGACAATCATCCTGATGCTCTGCTTGGTGAGAACGGAAACCGTAAAGCAGGTTCTCTTTATGACCTTATACCTGCAACACCTCAGAACACTAAACCTTTTGGTGAATGGAATCATGTTGATATTCTTTGCTACCAGGGTACAGTAGTATTCTCTCAGAATGGTGCACATGTTGTTGAATTTCACCTATGGACGGACGCCTGGAAGAAAATGGTTGAGAAATCAAAATTCAAGGATTGGCCAATGTTTCTCGATCCTGCTCATGAGGGTTATATAGGCCTTCAGGACCATGGTAATGACGTCTGGTTCAAGAACATTAAACTTAAGATCCTGTAATTTTATTTTATTCTGAATTAATATTAAAAGGGCCGGGTCAGCAGATCCGGCTTTTTTTTACCCCCCTAATCCGATCTCTTTAGCTACTTCCCTCATTCCCATTATACAATCAGTTATGAGCTCATCGAGGCTGACGTCAAGCATCCCGGCTCCTTTTTCAATCACAGACCGGTCAACACCGGCAGCAAATCTTTTGTCGTTCCATTTTTTCTTTACTGAGCGAGCTTCCATATCCATGACACTTCTGGATGGCCTGACAAGTGCACTTGTTGCAACCAGCCCTGTCAGTTCGTCTACAGCATAGATAGTCTTTTCCATCAAGGATATGGGCTCTACATCGGAGGCAAGCCCCCACCCATGACTCAGAACCGCTCTTATATATTCTTCAGGCCAGTTGTTTTCACGTAATATTTTCTCGGTCATTTTGCAATGTTGTTCAGGGTACATCTCATAATCGAGGTCGTGCACCAGTCCTATTATTCCCCACTTTTCAACATCTTCTCCCGATTTTCGCGCCATATATCTCATAACGCCTTCTACCGCAAGAGCATGTTTAATAAGACTCTCTGACTTGTTGTATTTTCTGAATAATTCTATCGCAATAGCGCGGGTTGGTTGTATTTCCGACATAATTAAAATAAGTTATTATAAAGAAGTGCGTTTTATCTGTTGATTTTGATAACCGGTATAGTTTTATTTATTGTAGCTCCCCTTATATTAAGGTAATAGAGCGAAGGCAATAACCTTAAACCTGATATCACTATTGTATTATCACCGCTGATAATATCTTTCTCAATATTATATAATTTAACACCTGTAATATTTGTGAGTGATACCTGAAGCCTGTCAGCATAATCTGAATTAACAAAAACAGTTAGCTGCTCTGTAAAAGGATTCGGATACACACTTATGTTTTCGAGGATATTTGTGTTTTCGAGATTGACCTGAAGTGTGTCATTATTTATATAATCATCATTATTTCCTGTTCCATAGGTCCTTATATCATATACCCCATATTTCGAAAGATCGAGTTTTGATTTGAACGAGACTGTAACGGTATCGCCCTGTGGAAAAACCTTGTCCTCAAAAAATTCAGTTACCGGAAATGACTGATTGTTAACATCATAAGCAAGTGTGAATCCATTAAGCACTTCAGCTCCAAGGTTCAGAACCTTAACCGTAACAGTTTCATATCCATACCTGTCTTTCTGAACAGGTGATACTATTTTTGCAACCTCGAGGTCTTTCTGGATATATCTTACAGGACTCGATTCAGCAAAATCTATCATATCCACCCAGGCACAATCCGATCCCGATGACTGGGAATTGTCTTTGTAGTACCTCCATTCCATCTTATTCAGTCCGGCAGGTAACGGGATAACTTTTTTTGTCCAGGGAACTTCTCCGGAACTTTTGAAAATTTCGTTACCATTGATTTTGAATGACAGGAAATCATAATTAAGTTCGGACGATACCCTGTAATAGAACTTTAAAGAATCAGGATAGGAATAAACTGTTCTTAATGTGAGTGATGTTGATCCGTTGTGGGTTATAGCACCAGATCTGGCTGAAAAGCTGCCTTCATAAGCAGATGTTTCGGTAATGATCCATGGCACTGAACTTACATTTATCCATGGAAAAATTTTGAAAGAAGATGCTTCAAAGCTTTCCCGTACCCTTCCTACCCTGAAAGAAAAGTCCTTATTTATAAGATATGGTGTGCAGTCAAGTGTGGAAGAAACAGATATGAAACTGCCGGTAGTTGTATTGTTTGATACTTTAACAAGAACCGGAATATCAGTAATTTCACCGAATCTTATAACTCCTGACTTTACACTTGGATCCAGAATGAAGATATTATCATCCTGACTTACAATGCTCATTTGTCCTGATATATCGCTTGTCCCAAAGTTTCTTACCCTGAAGACAAGGTTTAAAGATTCCCCGGGGTCTGCAATTTTATTATCATTACCAAGTATCGAATCATCAATTAAGCAATTTATTATCTGTAATTGAGGAGAATGCAATGTAATATCGATAGTGTAATGTTTTTCTGATTTTTGATCTTTGAGAACCAGGTCAATAGTAGCAATTGCCAGATCTGGTACATTGTCTGATACGGTAATTTCAAGCTGATCTGAGAGTTCAATATCAGTTTTTGCAGGAAGAGTTCCAATATAGGCTGAATCGCTGTTTATTGTTACCAGATTTGACGATGATGATATTTTAGCATAGACATTATGAGCATCTGTTAACCCAAGGTTGCTGATTTTAAGCTTCAGGAAGAAAGATTCACCAAAATCTGCGACTTTATTATTATTCCCGTTTACATCATTAATGGCTGTTGATGTAAGATTCAGATACTCTTTACTGATAATAGACAATTTTATTGTTTTTATTACAGGATACTTGTTTTGCCCGGTTATTACTACGAGACATGAATCATTTGATATACCTGGCATTTCAAGGGTCGCTGTCCCGGAGGTGCTGGAATATGATGCATCCCATAAAGTATCGGAATGCGAAACGGCTACATAAGCAAAAGGATCAATATTGAGTGTAAGTGATTTCAATTCATTTGGCAGAGTATCGGGTAATACTACATTGAATGTACCTGGTTTTCCGAGAATGGGAATGACACTTGGATCCCCGATAAGGTTATAAGTTTCCCAGTAATATCTTTTTCTCACCGTGTTGCTGGCACTCACTGCAAGATTCCCTGCATAAACGATCTGTCCCATCGTAAAATACCAGTCTGACGGAGATTCTTCATGGGTATGAAATAACCTGTCATATGCTCCCATTCCTGATCCCTCGTAAGTTGGATTTGCAGATATTGTTCCCGGCCCTACCGCCCAGAAATAATCCTCGTCCCAATAGGAATCATTGGAACACCCAATAAACCCTATGGCACCTTTATTTCTTCTCAGAACAAGGGAGTTTCCGAATGAACCAGGCAAACTGAACTGAGCTGTCCTGCAGGCATTACTTATAATAAAGGGATACATATCCTTATTTAAAAAAGAGGGGATATCTGCAACCTTAATTCCTAATACAGGATCAGGCTCTCCGTTATTAATATGAAGCCATCCCGTTTCATCACCATGTCCTGTGTAATTGATAAATGCAATTCCGTTATTGATAAGTTTTATAATAGAATCCTTTGCTGTGTAGGATTGTGGATAATTAAAGTGATATTCACTTAGATTATTGGCAGGTGTCAGATAATTAGTAATTGCATACTTTATCTGGCCATTCATATAATTAGCATGCTCGGCATCGTAACCTGCAAAAACCATTGCTCTCGTGTAGAATTTATTTGCATCGGCATATGTAAATTTCTCATACTGAATAAGTTTTTTTACGACGGTATTTAATTCAGCCGTATCAGCTACAGGAAGCCGGCCGATATACATTTCAGGAATATAGTCGCCATTCCCGGTAAATTCTCCATAATACATATCAGTTATATTCCCTGTTCCTCCTGATCCAAAGTAAGGAACATGGTTTACATCTCCTATAATCAGGAGGTATTCGGGAGGAGGATTATCTATAGTGGACGAATTGTAAATTTTCGTAAGTGTATCTTTCAATTCCGTATAGGTGTTTCCTGCGAGTCCCGTACCTTTATATAGAACAGTTAGCCGGAAACCTTTTTGTGTCTTCCATTTGATGAATGGTTTAAGTTGTTTTCTGAATGAGGAATCGGTGATGATAATCATTCTGACAGGGTGTTCAGAGAATCCGGGTATAACCTCCTCCGGATTATAATTCAGGATTCCTTTCGTAAGAGATTCATTAAAAAGTGCTGAACTGATTGAAAGCGATTTGGAAACAGCTTCGGCTGCATATGAGAATATGATTTCAATCTTCATGGAGGTGATGACCTCAAGAGTATTTTCATGAGGATCGTATTGTACAGGGTAGATATACAGGTTGGACAGATTAATATTTCTGATCTTTCCCATTGGGGCGATTTTTACTGTATCAGATACGATAAGGCCTTTTGTCGCATAAAGTGACTTATCGAATGAGAACAGATGTTTTTTTTGTTGTGTTGCCTTTGTTTCACCTTCCTGTGCAGGGTATAGCATACCTTCAAATTGTCTTTCTGATGGTTTTATTTTTGTGGATTTTACCTCCGATATCTTTACACTGCAGACGGCTTCATCAGGGATGGTAATCAGCCGGCTGTAAACAGGTAGTTCCGGTTTTCCGGGTATTGCAGTTTTGATATGCCCGGGAACGGAGATGCGGTAGAATATGCCATCGGAATTAGAGATGTTTTCAATATTAAGTTCTGGTAAAGAGTAATTTATGATAATGGATTGATTTTCGGTTATGACATTAGTCTTCTGCAAATTACCATCTAAATGGTATTTGTATTTTTTTTCTGCCTGTCCTACGACTGATGCTGATAAAAACAGAAAAAACACCAGAGATATGGTCTGTTTATTCTTCCCTAAACGCATCAATGTTAAATAATTAACGCTAACCTAAATTCTGAGGGGAAAGTTATTAAAAATTCAAGATATATATGATTGTAACCCGAATAAATTTGATTAAAAGTTTAAATTCGTAAATTTATGCTGAATTTTATAAGTAACACTATCAGTATAAATTTTATGTAAAAATGTTATATGGCACGATTTAATAAAATATTATTCACATTAATTGTTATAGTTATGACGATTCCGGTCTATTCGCAAAAACCTCCTGAATACGATAAAATAAATACGTCTGCAGGAGTGGTGGAAATGCATTTTCTTGGACATGGTTCGCTGATGTTTAAAGTGAACGGGTTTGTTATCTTTATTGATCCGGTTAAAGCGTACGGGGATTACCAGTTTCTTCCTAAAGCCGACATGATACTTGTTACCCACGAGCATTATGATCACCTGGATGTTAAATTGATAAATGAGATAAAAAAGGATAGCACTCTTGTTTTCTGTAATGAAAAATCACTGGAACAGATTCCGTGGGCGATGGCTATGAAGGCCGGAGACCGCCAGGAGATCAATAATATTGTAATTGAAGCAGTTCCGGCATATAATATTGTCAATGAACGTGCCCCTGGACAGCCTTTTCATCCAAAAGGCGTTGGTATAGGTTATATTCTCACAATAGGGGGGAAGAGATTCTATATTGCAGGTGATACAGAGAACACTCCTGAAATGAAAGCCCTGAAAGATATAGATGTTGCTTTTCTGCCGATGAATCTCCCATACACCATGACACCTGCAATGGTTGCCGATGCAGCCCGGGCTTTTAAACCTAAAATTTTGTATCCTT
>CAYUQR010000040.1:0-2211 GCA_964446825.1 uncultured Rikenellaceae bacterium | reverse complement strand
CCTGCAATGGTTGCCGATGCAGCCCGGGCTTTTAAACCTAAAATTTTGTATCCTTACCATTATGGTGATACTAATCCGGAGGAATTGGTAAAACTTTTAAAAGATACGGATATAACAGTAAGAATCAGAAACCTTAGATAGAAAAGCTATTATGAGAAATATAAACAGAAGAGGTTTTCTCAAGACCGGTATTACCGGCGCTGCAGGAATAGTGGCGCTTTCCCCTTCGCTGATGGCAGCTTCTTCAAGTGAGAAAGAACAGGAGATCTTATACAGAACCCTTGGAAAAACCGGAATGAAAATACCTGTTATAAGTTTCGGCGTCATGAGGGCGGATAATCCTAATCTTTGTAAAGCGGCCTATGAAAATGGAATTAAACTATTTGATACAGCCAATGGTTACCAGAATGGCAATAATGAAACAATGCTTGGAAACCTCCTGAAGAATTACCCGCGAGAGTCATTTTATCTTGCTACTAAAGTTAAATCAGCAGGCGTAGACAGGGAAGGGAAACCTTCAGAACAGACTACATCAGAGGATTTTCTTGAAAAATTCAATACGAGCCTTTCACGATTGCAAATGGATTATGTTGATATTCTTTATATCCATGATGTAAGGAATCCTGAATTTCTTGAATATAAGCCAATTATTAATACTGTTAAAAAGCTTAAAAAGGAAGGTAAAGCAAAATTCATAGGATTTTCAACTCATGCTAATGAACCACTGGTAATTGACGCTGCTGCTTCAATGGATACCTTTGATGTGATTCTTACCGCGTATAATTTCAAACAGACTTACATCAACGAGCTAAAAGCAGCTGTTAAAAAAGCTAACCAGGCAGGAATTGGCATAATTGCAATGAAAACATTGGCCGGGGGAGGATTTCTTGACAAGGAAAGAACTAAGCCAATTAATTCTACTGCAGCTTTGAAATGGGTACTGTCAAATAATGACATAACAACAACAATCCCGGGGATGACAGATTTTGATCAGCTTGATCTTAATGTGAAAATTCTTGCTGATATATCCATCACCGATGATGAAAAGAAGGATTTGACAATTGCTCAGGCTGAGACAGGTATTTACTGTACGGGATGTATGAAATGTCTGCAGCAATGTCCTGTGAATCTGCCTGTTCCCGACCTTATGAGAGCATACATGTATGCTTATGGTTATTCGAATCCTGCTATGGCTTATTCACTTCTTGGAGAGCTGGGAACGGGAGATAACCCATGCAGCGATTGCAACGCCTGTACTGTTGAATGCACCAGGAATTTTAATGTAAAAGAGAAAATAACCGATATATCGCGTCTTGTAAATGTCCCGGCAGATTTTCTGACCTAGGTTGAATGTATCAGTTTTTTGGTTATAATAATTTAAGAATCTGTAAGATGAGAAACAGGATTATTATTGGGATTTTATTATTCATGTTTTTTGGATCTGTATTTGCACAGGATCTGACTTTGCCTGAACTCAAGGGTTTCAAAAAAGCTTTAAACTACCCGGTATTTGGTCCTGATAATCTTTGGGATTTCATTGATGGTGCCGCTGAGAATTACCTTGCTTACGGGTTTGTTGACCTCCACGTAGCAGAATATAAAAAGGGCAAAAATGTCATTAAACTTGAAGTATACCGTCACAAGGATAATGTAATGGCTTTTGGTATCTACTCGACAGAGCGCTCCCCTTCTTTCAGGTTCATTAATCTGGGTTCACAGGGATATGATGCCGATGGTTCAATTAACTTCTTTAAAGGCGATTATTATGTAAAGATCCGTACTTATTCAAAGAGTGAAAAGATCCTTAATTCTGAAGAATCACTTGCCCGCGAAGTAGCCGGTATGATTCCGGGAGATTCAAAGATGCCAGCTGTTCTGTCTCAGTTTCCGGATGAAGGCAAAAAGAAGAATGAAGAAACATATATTAATGAGAGTGTTCTTGGGCATAAGTTTCTGAATGGAGCTTATAAGGCTTCTTACCAGGTGGGTCCTGATAATTTCTCAATCTATATAATGATAAGCAATACCGCGGAAGAAGCCAGGAAAACCATTGATGCATACCTGAGTGCATCCGGCATGGAATCTAATGACGTGGCAGGTGGTAAGTACGTGCTGACTGACGGTTATAACGGAACGATTTTTCTTGCCTGGAAAGAAAATAAAGTCGTAATTATTTCCGGTCTTTCAAAAGATCAGACTAATATCGCTGAT
>CAYUQR010000039.1:23980-30485 GCA_964446825.1 uncultured Rikenellaceae bacterium | reverse complement strand
GTCTAGCGTCTAGCGCCTTTATTCCATATAAAACACCTCTACCAGAGGAATAGTAACAGGCGAATTGTCGGGATTGGTTTCCATTATGTCGGCCATATATTTCCACCACTTCTTAACAACATCCGTACTGCCAAGGTCCTGTGAAGAACTTTCGCCAGTTTGTTCCTGGTAAGCAAAAAGGGTATTGGTTTCTTCATCCAGGAATATGGAATAATTCCCTATTCCTTCATTCTTTAATAACGCTACAAGTTCCGGCCATATTTCATTATGGCGCTTTTTATATTCTTCGCGGAAACCGGGAAGCATTTTCATTTTAAAACCGAATCTTTTTATCATAGTAATGTTCAGCCTAATTTTACTACAAATGTTGAGAGAATAAGAATTAAAATCCCGGCAACAAGGACAATAATTGTTTTTTTCCCGACACCTTTCCATTCATTGAGAAAGATACCCCATATATTGCTTATAGCTATATTGAGAGCCATAAGTATACTCCATCCGAATACTGCCATCCCCTGCGGAAGTTTACTTGATCCCATACCGTAAAAGTGAAACTGGAGGAACCATAAAAATCCTGCAAGAAAGGTGAAGAAAAGATTATTGATCAGGACACTTCCTGAAACTGTAAAATAATCCCTATATGTTTTATTTTTAATATTAAGATATCCGCAATAAACAAGATTGGTGATAAAGCCGCCCAGAAGTATGAAAATGAGAGATGGATTTTTCTGGAACAGGGGATTTGTTCCATGAGCAAGGGCTACATTTTCAATGGGTTTAGCCGATTCAAACCCGAAGTTAAAACAAGCGCTCATCACCCCGGCAAAAATGGCAATCAGAATCCCCTTTTTCAATGCAAATTCTTTTACAGCAGCTTTTTTTTCTTCCTCCGTCATTTCCCTGCTTTTAAGAGAGCCGGCATACCCTATTACAGCAATGCCAACAACTGTAATTGACACTCCGACAATTGTCAGTATCCCCGCAGTTGAAGAAAAGAGATTATCACCGGCCACAATAGGAGGAATCAAAGTGCCGAATGCTGCACAAAGTCCTAATGCAATGCTTTGTCCCAATGCAACTCCAAGGTATCGTATGCTCAGACCAAATGTCAATCCGCCAAAACCCCAGAGAGCTCCGAAAAACATTGCCATCAGCTTTGCAGAGGATGGCGCTTCATTAATAATAGGTATAAGTTCTCCCCTGGGAACAAAGATGAATGCGAATAACACGGGAGCTATAAGCCATGCTGCAACACCCTGGCTTATCCAGTATGATTCCCAGGCCCACAATTTGACTTTCTTAAACGGAACATAAAAGCTTGCAGCACCAATACTGCCCAGGGCTATTAATAAGATACCTGCAATTGGATTCATCTGATCAGTTTATGAAAAATGAACCGCAATTTAAAAACTTTCGGCAACGAATTTGACATTTGTTATATTTTTTTATTCAGACATTTTTTTATAAACTTGATATTTATAACCAAACACTAAGAAATAATGAAATCATTCAGACTCATCCTTGTTATGCTCTGTATGTCAGGGTCTCTTTTTTCGCAGGACCTGATAGTAAAAGATCTGTCATGCAATCATAAGACAGATCCTGTTGGCATCGGAACAAAGCAGCCAAGATTCTCATGGAAGATCAGTGGCACCGGATATGATATTCTTCAGACTGGATATTCATTGCGTGTTGCAACTGATGAAAAATTTTCTCCATCAAAAATTGTCTGGGAAACAGGAAAAACTGAATCAGTAGAATCGATACTTCAGAGTTACAGAGGACAGGACCTTAAGTCGGGTCAGAGATATTTCTGGCAGGTAAAGGTATGGGACAATAAGGGAAGGCAATCAAAATGGAGTAAACCGGCATTCTTTGAAATGGGCTTGCTCTCTCCCTCCGAATGGAAAGGAAACTGGATTGAGATGGAAGGTGACACATTAAGGTATTCCCCTGCTCCTCATTTCAGGAAAGAATTTCAATTGTCAAAAAGCATAGCAAGTGCAAGAGTTTATGTGACATCCCATGGCTTTTATGAGCTGCATCTGAATGGCAGTAAGGTTGGTGATCAGGTTCTCACACCAGGATGGACATCATACAGCAAAAGACTTCAATACCAGGTCTTCGATGTAACATCAATGCTTAAAAATGGCAGCAATGCAGTTGGAGCCGTACTTGGTGACGGATGGTACAGAGGAACACTTGCCTGGGGCAATAACTGGGCAATTTATGGAAAAAGGCTTGGACTTCTTTTTCAACTTGTAGTAAAATATACAGATGGTTCAGAAATAACAATTATAAGTGATGACACCTGGAAAGCTTCAAATGACGGAGCAATAAGAATGGATGATATTTATAATGGTGAAACGTATGATGCAACCAAAAAGCTGACCGGATGGGATTTGCCAGGTTATGACGACAATAAATGGACAAAGGTGCAAGCCGGCAAATATAATAATAATAACCTTATTGCTTCAGAGGGATCTCCAGTGAGAAAAACAGAGGAAATAAAACCTGTAAAAATATTCAGGACACCAAAAGGCGATCTGATAGTTGATATGGGTCAGAATATGGTTGGATGGCTGAGGCTTAAGGTCACAGGAGAAAAAGGTACAGTTGTCACCCTTCGTCATGCGGAGGTCATGGATAAATTCGGTGAGTTTTATACTGAAAATTTACGTGCCGCCAGGTGTCAGCTCACATACACTCTTGCCGGAACCGGCGAAGAGATTTATGAACCAAGATTCACTTTTATGGGATTCAGGTTTGTTAAGGTTACAGGATTCCCGGGTGAGCTTACAACAGATGATCTAACAGGAGTTGTGGTCCATTCAGATATGCCTGTTACCGGGAATTTTGAATGCTCAAATCCTCTTGTTAATCAGCTTCAGCATAATATACAGTGGGGACAAAAGGGGAACTTTGTTGATGTACCCACTGACTGCCCTCAGCGGGATGAACGTCTTGGATGGACCGGCGATGCACAGGCTTTCTGCAGAACGGCCGCATTCAACTTCGATGTTTCTTCATTCTTTACAAAATGGCTGAAGGATATAGCAGCCGACCAGAAACCCGGCGGTGAAGTACCGGATGTAATTCCTGATATTTTAAATAAACAAGATGCAAAAACAGCACAGCCATCCGCCGGCTGGGGCGATGTTGCAGTTATTGCACCATGGACAATGTACCTTGTTTATGGAGACAAGCAAATACTTGAAAATCAATACTCAAGCATGAAAGCCTGGGTGGAATACATCAGAAAAAAAGCAGGCGACAACTATATATGGAAAGGTGGAAGCAAATATGGTGACTGGCTTTTCTATCATCCTCCCGTTAATAATCATACTGAACCGGATGGATATACCGAGCATGATTTTATAGCGACTGCATTTTTTGCATATTCTGCCAGTATTCTTGCTGAAACAGCAAAAGAACTTGGGAAAACCGAAGATGAAAAGACATATAACGATCTCTTCAATAAAATAAAAGATGTATTTATCTATGAATATGTTACAAAGGCAGGCAGAGTTGGAACCAATTCTCAGACATCGTATGTTCTGGCGCTCATGTTCAACCTTCTGCCGAAAGACCTGGATCATAAAGCTGCAGAATTCCTGGTTGAAGATATAAAAAGCAGGCATAATCATCTCTCCACAGGTTTTCTCGGTACACCTTACATATGCCATGTTCTGTCAGACAACGGATATACTGATGTAGCATACGAACTGCTTCTGCAGGAAACATATCCGTCATGGCTTTATCCTGTAAAAATGGGCGCCACAACAATATGGGAACGCTGGGACGGAGAAAAACCTGACAGCACATTTGAGGATCCCGGTATGAATTCTTTCAACCATTATGCTTATGGTGCCATCGGCGACTGGATGTACAGGGTTGCTGCCGGCATAGAAACAATGGGAGCCGGCTATAAACACATTATTATTCAGCCCCATCCTACAAAACGTATGATGTTCGTCAGGGCCTCATTTGAAAGCCCATACGGAACAATCGAATCAGAATGGGAAAGAAAAGGCGGAAAAGTAATATATACTGTAAAAATACCTGCGAATTCAACTGCTACAATTATTTTTCCTGCTGAAACTGCAGATAATGTTACTGAAGGAGGAAAACCGCTTAAAATGAACAGCTTTCTGAAAGATATCAGGATATCGGATAAGAAGCTTATAATGGAAGCCGGATCAGGGAATTATGTTTTCGAAGTGCCGGAATAAGAGAGAGAATCTTGCTAAATGAGCCTGTTCCGAACCTTTTTCCATGAGTCTGTAATCAGAAAGCTCTCGTCCATATAGCTTACCATCATCTCAAACCTGGATAGCGGTACTGAAAAAGTAAGGATATCTGATGGAACACAAGGCCTGGCTGAAACATCAAACATGCCTATAACAGCCCTTGGATTTGGGGTATCTTTTTCAAGATAGGAATAATGAATAATTGATGCGCATCCTGCTCCGAAAGGAGTTATTGTGCTGTCCTGCCTGCTTTGATCAAAGTTGGCCAGGGTAAACAACCCTGACAGGGTATCGGGTCTGGCAAAGAATATTACAACATCGGGAGTATCATATTCTTCAAGCTTATCCCATCTTTTAAATACAATGTATTTTCCAGGTATATCAATTTTCTTCTGATTTTTCAGGATATCAAGTACCAGCTCAGGTGTTCGTATATATCTTTCTCCTTCCATCCTGTCTTCAATTCCGCACGACAGGAAATACTCAAATTCAGGGCGCAATTTATCAGTAAAGCCGAGATAACGTTTTGCTCCCCCGCATTTGACTGAAGCGGAGCTGAATGCCAGTGATTCTCCATCCCTTACTTTGCCTAACTGACAGATAAGACAGTTCCACTTCCCTGATGACGGTACTATGGTCGTGTTCACGGGTTCGTTTGTGTAGTAAAATGTAATTGGGAGCTCAGCATTTTTAAAATACTTCTTCCATTGCCCGATGAAATAATCTCTGAAGTTGATATCCATGATATGTTTAAAAAATGTTAACCAGCAAATTTAAGTATCACCCCCGAATAAATAAAAATTATTTTTGAAGAAATAATTTATCTGCTGATTCACTATCTCTGTTAAAAATTCATATTCCAACTAAATTCACAGATGGTTTACAAACAAATAGTTTTAATTTTACCGGCTTTAAAGCTTTTTCTGATAAATTATCCGGCATACATATAAAATGAACTTTATTGATAGTCATGTTGGTGAATTTGCTGCGTTGCTTACTGCTGTTTTCTGGACTATAACATCACTATCCTTTGAATCAGCAAGCAATAAAATAGGTTCACTTTCAGTGAACATAATCAGGCTTGTAATAGGCTTTGCATTTCTGAGTGCATTTACCCTGATAAGAAGAGGATTAATTCTGCCTGTGGATGCTTCCCGTGAAAACTGGATATGGCTTACCCTGTCGGGTCTGGTGGGTTTTGTATTCGGCGATCTTTTTCTCTTCAAATCCTATACAATGATCGGATCAAGATTCTCTATGCTTATAATGACACTGGTACCTCCTGTAACGGCCTTTTTTAGTTTTATAATTCTTGGAGAACGGCTGACCCTTTTCCATTATCTTGGTATGACCCTGACTTTCTCAGGTATTGCGATGGCAATTTTCAGCCGGAGCGGGAAAGGCGAAAAATTATCATTAAAACTATCTCCAAGAGGAATCCTGTATGCATTTGGAGGTGCTGTCGGACAGGCATTAGGACTTGTTTTAAGTAAATTAGGATTAAGAGATTATGATCCATTTGCAGCTACCCAGATCAGAATAATAGCCGGAATAGCAGGATACGCCATGCTAGTCACAATTCTAAAGAGATGGGGAAATGTGGTCAGGGCAGTGAATAACAGGCACGGGATGGCGTTAACAAGCCTTGGAGCCTTTTTTGGTCCTTTTCTGGGAGTTTCCTTTTCACTTGTTGCAGTTAAGTTCACAGAAGCGGGTATAGCTTCGACTATTATGGCACTTGTGCCTGTTTTTATCATTATTCCTTCTGTAATCCTATACAAAGAAAAAGTAACAATTCCGGAAATATTAGGTGCAGTTGTAAGTGTAGGTGGAGTAGCACTGTTCTTTCTCTGATCAAAAAGACCTGTAAAATGGATACTAAAGACCTGTTAAACAGAAATTTGGAAAGTGAATTTATTTTCTCCGCAACCAGGAGCAGTGGTCCTGGAGGTCAGAATGTCAATAAAGTCAATACCAGGGTGGAATTGAGATTCAACCTTTCATCAACATCGCTCTTCACCGAAGAAGAAAAAAGTATTATTTCCAGGAAATTAAAGAATAAAATCAACAAGGAAGGTGAAATAATCCTTATATCGCAGTCAGAGCGAACACAGCAAATGAACAAAAATGAAGTGACAGGAAAATTCTATGATCTGATAGCAAGGGCACTGACAAAACAAAAAAAACGCAGATCAACACGGCCTACTCTCACTTCAAAAATAAAACGCCTTGAAAACAAACACTACAGAGGAATT
>CAYUQR010000039.1:3001-23880 GCA_964446825.1 uncultured Rikenellaceae bacterium | reverse complement strand
GCCTACTCTCACTTCAAAAATAAAACGCCTTGAAAACAAACACTACAGAGGAATTATAAAAAAACTTCGGAAAGACTCCGGTGAAACTGCTGAGTAGGCAAACTAAACCTCTTTAAGTTTCCATTTTCCCCTTCGGAAAACAAGCCATGCAATTAAAGTCATCAGCGATTCTGCAATAACAATGGCAATAAAAACACCTTCTTCATTTAATCCCGATTTGACTGCCAGCAGCCAGGCAAGGGGAATTTCCAAAACCCAGAAGGCAAAAATATTTATTTTCAATGGAGTTGATGCATCACCTGCACCATTAAATGAATTTACCAGCACCATCCCAAGTCCATATGCAATATAACCAATGCTTATGATCCTGAGCCCCATAATCCCTGATTTTATTACATTTTCATTATCAATAAAAAGCCTGATGAAATATCCCGGATAGAGAAATAATATCAATCCTATAAAGCCCAGTAAAATCATATTGATCCATCCGGTTACCCACACAGACCGCTCTGCTCTTTCAGGCTTCTTTGCCCCCAGGTTCTGTCCAACAAGTGTTGATGCGGCATTAGCCAGACCCCATGAAGGCATGAGGGTAAACCCTATGATCCTTATAGCAATTGTATATCCTGCAACTACTTCGCTGCCAAAAATTGAAACAATTCTGAAGAGAGCCACCCAGCTTGTTGTGCCGATAAGATTTTGTCCAATTGTGCCAAATGAAAGCTTCAGCAGCTTAACCACGATCCTAAAGTTAATGAAAATGGTCCCTTTAGTAAGTTGTACCCTTTTTTTCCCAAAGAAAAGCAGGTAAAACTGTACAGCAACGGCAGTACCTCTTCCTATGATAGTAGAAATAGCCGCTCCTGTAACGCCCATTTTGGGAAAAGGACCGATACCAAAAATCAGACAGGGATCAAGTATAATATTAATTATATTTCCCAGCCACAGCACTTTCATTGCAATAGCTGCATCACCGGCGCTTCGGAAAATAGCATTAATTATGAAAAGCATCATAATTACAACATTTCCGCCAACCATAATTCTTGTATAGCCTGACATTTCCGCAACAACGGGATCTGAAACACCCATCATCCTTAGAAGTTGCCCGCCATAAACAGCACCCGGCACGCCGATTAGAAATCCTATTATTAAACCAGTCATAATAGCCTGAAATGCAGTGTTTGAAGCCAGTTCAGGTCTCTTCTCCCCTATCCTTCTTGATACCAGTGATGTTGTTGCGGTACCAAGGCCAATGGCAATAGCATAAATAATTGTAATCATTGACTCTGTTATACCTACTGTTGCCACCGCATCGGCTCCCAGCCTGGAAACAAAATATATATCAATCACGGCAAACACAGACTCCATAACCATTTCAAGAACAGCAGGTATGGATAATAAAAGAATGGCCCTGCCCAGCCTTCCTTCTGTAAAATCCTGTTCTGATCCTGACACAGCTTCAGCAACATCTCTGAAAAATGATTTAATACCGGGTCCATATGAAGATGAAAAACGCTGATATTTCATTTAAGGATATTATAACTTCTTATTTATCAGGAATAAGTTTGATTATCACCAATTAGGAAAATAATCACAATTAAAATAAACATAATGACTTTATATACGTTTAATAAAAAAGTTAAAAATAAAAAATATATAAAACCTGCTAACAGAGAGTTGAATAAATAGTATACTTAATGAAACTGAGGTTGAAATAGAAATAAAAGGTTTGTAATAAGAAGAAAAATTAAGATAAAGCGCACCCGGGTAAAAAAATATTTACTGATTCGAATAAAAAGTATTAAAAAAATGGTAAAATATACAATTTGAATTTGGTTTAAATACATACTCTATAACCCTGATTATCATTATTTTAAATAACAAACAAGGAGTGCTTTAAAATTGCGTGTTGATAAAAATGAAAATTGGTTAATATTTATGGGGGTCGAATGGTATATTGTATTTATAGATTATTTACTTTCGTCCCTAAATATTTTTAGTAACAAGGTATAAATAAAAGGAAAAAACAAACTAAAAAGAAAAGGTGAAATTACTCATCCCCTGTTATGAATGCTAACAAAAATGAGGCTACGACTCTCCATAGTGAAAGTCGCCTCGTGGGTTGTTCTTCTGATGAAGAACCTGGCGCGAAAACCACGATATTTTCGCATAATGCAATCCCAAATCAGTTAGTTAGCACCAGAAGTGCGGAATTTATGCACCGCTACTTTCCCCTAACGACTATCGAAACCTGGAATGATTGGAAATGGCAGCTTCGAAATGCAATCACCAGTCTCGACGA
The DNA here is from genome assembly GCA_964446825.1 of uncultured Rikenellaceae bacterium. Classification (GTDB taxonomy): domain Bacteria; phylum Bacteroidota; class Bacteroidia; order Bacteroidales; family VadinHA17; genus LD21. The sequence continues at coordinate 21,578 of CAYUQR010000039.1, read as the reverse complement.
TCTGAAAAAAATCATGAAGTTATCTGAAAAGGAGATTATGGCTATAAATAATCTCCGGGGACGTCTTCCATTGAGGATCACTCCTTATTTTGCTTCATTGATTTATGATTCCAAACCTTCTCATCCATTACGTCGTAACGTAATTCCGGTTGTTGAAGAATTAATAGAAACCTCCAACGAACATTCTGATCCTTTGCACGAGAAAGCATTCTCGCCTGTCAAGGGTATTGTACACAGATATCCTGACAGGGTTCTTTTCACGATTACGCAGGTATGCTCAAATTATTGCAGGTACTGCACACGTTCTCACTCAGTAGGAAAACTTGACAAACTTGGCAAACAGGATTTTGAAAAAGCATTTAACTATATTGCCACGCATAAAGAAGTGAGAGATGTTTTGGTTAGTGGAGGAGACCCGCTTACTTTAACTGATGAGGCTCTTGATTATATCCTTTCAAATATCAGGAAAATTGAACATGTTGAAATTATCAGGATCGGAACGAGAGTCCCCGTTGTTCTTCCGCAGCGAATAACAGATAATCTGATTAAAACTTTACGTAAATATCATCCTTTATTCTTAAGCCTGCATTTTTCGCACCCTGCTGAAGTCACAGATGAATGTGCCAGGGCATGCAATAAACTGGCCGACGGAGGTTTTCCTCTAGGAAGCCAGACAGTTCTTTTAAAAGGGATAAATGATAATGTACCTGTGATGAAAGAACTAATGCATAAGCTACTTAAAATGAGGGTAAGACCTTATTACCTGTATCAATGCGACTTAATCCCGGGTTCAGGTCATTTCAGGACTACTGTTAAAAAAGGACTTGAAATTATCAAAGGACTGAGGGGTTTCACAAGTGGATATGCCGTACCTACTTTTGTTGTTGATGCTCCGGGTGGAGGAGGAAAAATTCCTTTGCTTCCAAACTATGTAGTAGAGCATAACGAAGAACGGATTATACTGCGTAACTACAAGGGTGTATTATGCGAATATCCTGAAAAATAAGGCAATAGATGAAAGTTGGCTTAACATTTGATCTTCGGTCATGGTATATTGACCGGGGGTATTCTATGGATGAAACTGCCGAATTTGATAAGCAGGAGACAATTGATGCTATTGAGAATTCCCTTAGAATTATGGGGCATAAAACAGAACCCATTGGGAATGCTTTTCAGCTTATTGAAGCAATTGCTGCAGGCAGAAGGTGGGATATTGTATTTAATATTGCTGAAGGTCTGTATGGCGACGGAAGGGAATCAGTAGTTCCGGCCATTCTTGATCAGTATAAAATACCATATGTATTCAGCGGTCCTGTTATTATGGGACTTTCGCTCAATAAACACCTTGCAAAACTGGTTGTATCGGCCGCCGGTGTTCCGGTTAGTCCGGGTCTGCTTATTGGCGAATTAAAGGATTTAGATAAATGTAAGCTTATTTATCCTCTTTTTGTCAAACCGGTATCTGAAGGCACAGGAAAGGGCATAACAGAAAAAAGCCTGGTCACTTCCCCGGGAGAACTGAGGAAAATAGTTGACTGGATCCTCAGAGAATTCAATCAACCTGCGCTTGTTGAAGAATACCTTCCTGGAAGAGAGTTCACCATAGGTATTGTGGGAAGCAATGAAGACGCTTTAACCATTGGAGGTATGGAAGTGATTTGCGCCGAAAACCTCCCCTATTCCGTAGAGGTAAAGGAAAATTATCAGAATTATTGCAGTTACAAACCTCTTGACTCCGATATTGAAGATGAATGCAAAAAAGTAGCCCTCGGTGCCTGGAAAGCACTCAGTGCTGTTGATGCAGGAAGGATCGATCTCAAAGCTGACCGCAATGGCAAAATATGTTTCATTGAAGCCAATCCACTAGCCGGACTTAATCCGGTCCATTCGGATCTCCCCATATTAGCAAGAATGTATGGCATTGAATACCAGGCATTAATGGAAATAATAATGAAATCTGCCCTGAAAAGGATCAAAGATTAAATGAACAAAGTCAGTTCGAAAACCAATATGATAGAATTATGAGCAGGTGTTGCATAATTTATAATCAACCTCTCGAAGGAGCGTTAGCCGATGAACTTGATGTACTCGATCAGGTAGAATATATTGAGAAACATTTGGTTGAACTGGGTATTGAAGTATCAAGCTTAGGTATTACTGATAGGTTTATGTTTGAAATTGCATCTCTGGTATCTGAAAAGTACGACTTTGTTTTCAACCTGGTGGAATCGATTAACAATAAAGGAGAACTAAATTATTTCGTGCCTGCTCTTCTGAATATGTATTCAGTTCCTTATACAGGGAATCCGCTCGAAGCGATGTTTCTTACAAGCAATAAGACTCTCGCAAGCAAGACAATGAAAAATGCAGGAATCAATAATCCTTCATCTTACTTACCGTCACAGTTGAACATGTTGCAAACAGGAAGAAAATATATTATTAAGCCTGTCTGGGAAGACGGTTCACTTGGTATAACCGGTGATTCGGTATTTGAATACAGACAGGGGTATGAGGAGAGGATAAAGGGGCTCGATGACTCACACTGGTTTATTGAGGATTTTGTTGATGGAAGAGAATTTAATATCAGTATCCTCGCAGGGAAGCGTGGACCTGAAGTTTTACCGCCCGCTGAAATAGTATTTGTAAATTATGACGATGATAAGCCAAAAATTGTAGATTTCAAGGCAAAGTGGGAAACAGATAGTTTTGAATATATTAATACTGTAAGGGAATTCCCCGGAAGCAGCATCAGTAAAAAACTTGAAAGAAACCTTAAGGAAGCAACTCTTGCATGCTGGAAATTATTTGGACTCAGGGGCTATGCCAGAGTAGATGTAAGAACTGACAATAACGATAATGTTTTTGTTATTGAAATAAACGCCAACCCATGCATCTCTCCCGACAGTGGTTTTGTTGCTGCAATAAAAGAGGCAGGATATTCATTTTCTGAAGCCATTAAAAGGATAATCAGCGATCTGAACTAAAAATCCACACAGTTATATTCATTTAATCAGATTGGCATTGTAATACGCAGGATTACCCGTAACCTCCTCTCCAAGCCAGTCGGGAATCTCAAATTCTTCATTTTCCGATGCAAGTTCTATTTCGGCTATTATCAGACCTTCATTTTTATCATGAAAGACATCAACCTCGAAGGTATGGCCACTGTAAGGGACCAGGAAGCGGGTTTTTACTATTGTGCCAGGCAGACAGATTTTCATCATCTCTTCTGCGTCTTTTAAAGGAATTTGGTATTCCCATTCATTCCTCGAGATTGATTTTCCTGCAGGTCGGCCTTTGATGGTAATAAATGCTTGCTTTCCTGCTATTCTTAACCTTATTGTTTTATCAGGATCAACTGACAGGTATCTTTGGGTTATTTCAGTCTGATTGACCGACAGGTGTCTGAATTCAGCTTTTACTTTGAATTTCCTTTCAGTCTCTATAGCCATTTTTTTGTTAAAGTTAGTATATTGTAATTATGGTACAAATTTCCCCGTCGCTGATGTTTTGTTCCTGTTATTATTAAATTCATTAATCACAATAAATGTTTATAATTTACCTCACTTTGTTAATATAATTCATTAGGCCTTACTTCAAATATTTACTAATTTTGATCGTAAGCAATTAAATTGACTGAAAATTCTTAAGTTTTGGATTTTCAGTATAGTTAAAGCAGTTTTTAGTTTAGGTTGTGAGGGTGAAATCGCGGGTATGGGCTGTCGTATTACGGCAGCCCGTCTCTTTTAATGTATTTCACATTTTATTAACTTAGCATTGCCTGAAATGATAAAATAAGATTATATGGATGTAAAGATTGATCCTACCTGGAAAGCAGTGCTGAATGATGAATTTGAGAAAGAGTACTTTATCAAGCTTACGGAATTCATTAAACAGGAATACAGAAACTCTACTATATATCCTCCTGGCAGTCTTATTTTTAACGCATTTAATCTTTGTCCGCTAAATAGTATCAAAGCTGTAATAATCGGTCAGGATCCATATCACGGTCCTGGACAGGCCCATGGTCTTTGCTTTTCAGTAAGAGAGGGAGTTGAGTTTCCTCCAAGTCTGATCAATATCTTCAAAGAGATTGAGATGGACCTTGGAATACCCCGACCCTTATCAGGAAACCTCGAAAGATGGGCATCACAAGGGGTTCTGTTACTGAATGCAACTCTCACAGTAAGAGCTCATCAGGCAGGATCGCATCAAAGAAGGGGCTGGGAGCAGTTTACCGACAGGGTAATAAGCGTTATTAACAGTGAGAAACAAAATATTGTGTTTTTTCTTTGGGGAGCCTATGCTCAGAAAAAAGGCGAATCAATTGACAGGGCTAAGCATCTGGTCCTTGAGTCTGTTCATCCTTCACCTCTTTCAGCTGCCAGAGGGTTTTTCGGTAACAAACATTTCAGTAAATGCAATGATTACCTCGTTGCTAATGGGATACAGCCTGTTAACTGGGAATAATTTATAATTACTGTTTGTTTTAACCCACCCCAAGCCCCTCCCAGCCTTGCTTCGCCGAAGCGGCTACGCGAAGGCGAGGGAGGGGAATCAAGAGCAGTCGTCTAGCGTCTTCCGACTTAACCTTAACCTAAACCTCAGAAATGGCCTTTGATATATTCTCTTTAAGTTCGCTGTAGTCTTCGAATCCAACAGATAACCTGATCATCCCTGGCTCGGGATATTTTGTGCCCCATACTGATTCAACAGGCATTAGTATGGTTCTTGGATCGCCAAGGGTAGGAATAAGCTTGATCTTATCCGAGACATTCTTTATAAAAGCATCTCTCCTGCCTCTCTTTTCATCATTATCTCCTCCGTCAAAATCAAAAGTTATCATGGCTCCAAAACCCTTGTCCCCAAAAAGCTTCTTTGCAACAGAGTTCGTGGAATGATTTTTTAAGCCAGGATACCATACTTTTTTAACAACTGAAAAACTTTCAAGGTATTCTGCTAATATGAAAGCATTGCTGCATTGTCTTGCGAAACGCAGTTCAAATGATTGAATCTGGGTCTGAAGACGATATGCATCATCAGGTGAAAGCATGTGACCCACAAACTTCCTGTATTCAATTGCTGACCTCATAATCCCATTGTCGTTTCCGCAGATAACGCCTGCAGTAAGATTACCGTGACCAGAAAAATATTTTGTTGCACTGTGAATTACTATATCTGCTCCATGGTCAAGAGGCTTATAAAGCCAGGTAGTTGCGAATGTATTATCAACAAGAACTTTTGAACCATATTTTTTTGCTATTTCTGTTATAACTGAAACATCAGCAACAATAAGCATAGGGTTTGAGATAGATTCTATATAAACTAATTCAGGCTTTAGCCGGGCCAATTCCACTTCAAATGCATGCAGATCGTACTTTTCGTTTTCAGGTGTGAAAAAATGAATATCCAGTCCTCTTCTTTTGTTCAGAACAGAATCGATATAAGAGATCGTTCCACCGTAAATCTCAGTAAAAAATAACCATGGTTTTATTTCTCTTCCCTGTTGAAAAATTGAAAGAGCTGTATCAATGGCAGACATACCCGACTGTGTGAGTAATGACCATTCAGAACCTTCGAGTCTCATTATCTCCTCTTCAGCAGAAACTACATTTGGATTGCGGTAGCGCGAGTAAATATAATTATCAGGTTCTCTTTCATTCTCTGTCTCTTTTTTGAAAGCAGAGGCAGTTGACTCGGCATCAGAAAGTTCAAACCCAGCGTCGCGGTAAACAGGTATTCGCGTACTGTTAACCTCTTTTCTTTTCATCTTTTGCTTCAGTTATGTTTTTGTAAATCAATTTATTGATATTATCCGGATCAAAATCAATATAGAATATTATCCTGTCAAACAGTTCTCCGGTCAAAAATAATGAAATAATCAAAGTATCTCCTTTATTAAGACCGGAGATAAGACTTATTCCGGTAATAAGAAGGAGCGCAATTCTGAGAAATCTGATACTGAAATTAACACTACTTATTTTTTGTGTCAGGATATTGTTAACCGAAGTTACCAATTTAATCAGGGCTATAAAAATAAAAGGAATCACATTTGCCGTCAGGAACGACACAATAAGCAATCCGCTCAGGAATGTCTGTCCGCTGTGAAACATCATCTTTTTGCGTTTATCAGCATAAATATATACAGTATCAACAATAATAAGCATGATAAGGCCTGCAAATGTAGATATTATCATTAAGAAAGGCAGATGAAAGGACACAGCAGATATTGACAACAAAGAATAAATAATGAAAAGAGCTATTTCGCGACTTAACGGAGAAGTCTTCAGATTTGACACTGCTCTCCATGACCTCGATTTTTTACCCAGATGGAAAAGAGAAATTATTCCGGCCAGAATTAATGTTGAAACAAAAAATAAAATGTCGGGAAATTTTCCCATGAAGAGGGAAGAAATCAGTGAAGATACCGAAAGAGTAACTAAGAAGGTGAACATCACAAGTATCCATTCACCCGTAACAATACTATTAATATCTCCTGATAAAGAAATTTCAGGTTCAAAAATATTTTCAGGGATGACCCTGACTGGAACAACATTTTGTTTCCCGGTTAAACTAAGTGACGGATTTAGTTTTTTGTCAGGCAACCATTTGAATATGTTGTCATTCCCCGAAACAGGAATTTCTCCATAACTCAATGCTCCTGTAGGGCATGCATAAGTACAGGCAGGCAATCGCCCTTCAATCAAGCCTGAATAACAAAGATTACACTTGCCAATTATCCTTTTAGAATAATCGAATTTTGGAGCATCGTAGGGGCAGTTCCATTGGCAGTACCTGCAACCGATACATTTACTGTCATCAATAATTACGGCGTTTGTAACATGGTCACGAAAAAAAGAGGACGAAGGGCAGCCTTCAAGGCAAACAGCTGTTTCACAATGGTTGCACGCTAATGACAAGTTGATCAGCGGCAACGATGTCAGAGCATCTTTATTATAGGTGTAGATCTCTCTTGGCTGTACACTCCATCCATTTTCAAGAGTGCAGGCTGCACCACAGGCACCGCAGTTTACACATTTATTATGGTCAAAAATGAATCCTTCAGCCATGGCTAACAAATTTTTTCAATTTCAACCATATTATCATGAAAGGCTGCCCCGTAGCCGATATCAGTCTCAGCGCATTCAATAAGAAAGTTACCTCCTCCTCCTCCTCCTCCTCCTCCTCCTTCACCTATCCATATTCCGTTCGGAAGAACAATAGATCCGGCAGGAACCCTGTTAGAGATCCTGGCAATACTTGTAACTTCGCCTGTCAAATTAAAGATCCTTACTTTATTCCCGGACGATATGCTACGTTTCAGAGCATCTGCCGGGGATATTTCAACTGCTGGTCCCTCCGTTGAGTCCTTTATGATATTCAGGTTACCGAATTGAGAATGAATGCGGTTACTTTTATTTGGAGTCAGAAACACAAGGGGGTATTTATGCCTGTTTCCTTCATGAACAACTGGTACATATTCCGGCAGGGGTGAAATCCCCCATTTTGAAGCTGCCTCTGAGGAATATAATTCTATTTTACCTGATGGTGTTTCAAATTTCATATCTTCCCATGCAATCTGTTGTAATCCCGGAGCCAGCAGAGGCCCATTCCTCAGATCATCCATAGTGATATCTGAATATCCCTTAATTCTGTGAGTAAGCCATCTTTCAATGTTCTGATTCCCCGGTTCCGGTAAAAGGGTTGTGCTTACATTGAGTTTTAATCTCTTTGCCAGGTAATAATATATTTCGTTCTCCGGCAGCACTTCACCAGGTGAATTTATGATCGCGGGTTTAAACTGAACATATGGCGACCAGTATGAGCCTATAATATCGGATTGTTCAAACAGGCCTTTTGCCGGAAGAATTATATCCGCTTCTTTTGCTGTATCGGTCATGAACTGATCTACAACAACCTTAAATTCAAGCTTTGAAAATGCCTTTTTAACACTATTGGTATCGGGAGACTGCAAAAGAGGATTGCCTCTTTCTATCCATGCGGCTTTCAGATGCGGATCAGTAGTCTTAAGCATGTCAACTCCAAGCTTTGCCATAGAGATGGTTCTTCTGAACGGCAAATCGTTTTGAGGATCAGGATAATATGATACTGGTTCCTTCTGCGCATCAAAAATATAGCTTTGAAGATTTGCATAATTAAACCCGCATCCCGGTTTTCCTATATTCCCTGTAATAACAGCCAAAGCCAATAGGGATCGTATTGTCTGGCCACCGTTTTGATGTCGTTGCAAGCCATAGCCGGGAAGTATAGTTAACGGCTTTCCTTCACCAATAATATGAGCCAGTTCCAGGATATTTTCAGCAGGTATTCCTGTTATTTTTTCTGCTTCCTCAGGGATGATTTTCAGAGAGTTTCTGAATTCATCATATCCTTTTACATGTTTGTTGATAAATGAATCATCTGTTAAACCATCGTTTATAATTATACTTGCTGCTGCGAGGGCTAGTGCTGCATCGGTGCCAGGTCTGGGGCTGAACAGAATATCAGCTTTATCGGCAGAAGGCGTTCTTACCGGATCAACTACCACCACCCTGCAACCCTTTTCCCGCGCCCTGGCAATAAATGCAATCTCCTGTATGTTTGTCTCGGCAGGGTTCTTGCCCCATATAATGATTGTTTTAGCATTTTCAAGATCCCAGGGAACATTGTGTTTAACAGCTCCGAGAGTAAGTCGGACAGCCTCAAGGCCTGCCGGCCAGCAGAGGTTTCCATATGTTGTGGTGGCACCCCCAAACGCACTCCAGAATACAGAACCTGTTTCGTTTGTCAGACCCGACATTCCGCTTCCTTTGTACCACAAAATACTGGTGGGACCGTATGTTTGCCTGAAATGATCAAGTCTGGAGCTTATTATATCTAAAGCATTCTCGCTGGATATCTGATCAAATTTTCCATATGAAGTCCTTATAAGAGGATGAATGATCCTGTCTTTTGAATGGATTCTTTCAATATAAGATAAGCCTTTTATACAGGGGCCTTCAGGAGTTGCAAGATTACCCGGAAATGGAAGAATTCTTCTTATTTTATTATCTTCAACCTGTACCCTGAATGAGCAGGTACTATAGCAGTTTCTGGGACATGCTGTTACAAATTCTTCCATTTATCAGTTGATAATGGCAAATTTATCAATATAAAGGATAAAAAGAAAGGCAGGATTCAGACCCTGTCTGAAGAATTAAATTTTATTTTAAAACCAAAGCCTCATCAAGAACGACATTATTTATTTTCAGTTCCATTTTACTCATATTCGAAATATAAACTTCATAAGTTATCCTGTCACGGCCTATATATTGCATATATGTGTAATCTTCCGGACCGGTTGTAAATATCAAAAGTGCTCCGTCAACATTTATTTTAGCGGTTATTTCGGCCTTGGGATATGCTTTTGTAAATCGATAGTAGTCAGATTCGCTTCCATTGTCGATAGTTCCAAGAGTATCTATATCTTCAGGGTATTCTGAAGTAGAAACAATGACTTCTTCAAAAGTAAGATCGGACAAATTTCTCACCCTTACATCGGTCGGGCCTTCCGGTGAATATTCGGTCTTTTTACATGCTGCAAATGCCAGGATAATGACAGGAATGAGTATAAGTTTTTTCATGCTCGGGAAAGATTAGTAATGTTTTACAATAATCTGACCTGAAATATAACAAATAAGTTGCAAAGGGATCAAATTATATTCAGACTATTTACAGGGACCCATCCCTTATTACCGTCTGAGAGCCTTATTTCCAGCCACTCTCCCACTTCATCGTCAATTGAAACCTTAGTCCCTTCATGAAGAATAAACAGGTCGGTACCGCTTGTATCAGGCGAACTTTTACCACTGACCTGTGGGATTGTAATAATAGCTTTATGGCTGTCGTAAACAAGCGATTTATTTCTTAAAGTAAAAGCAAGAGAAGATCCTGAAAGAATGAAAAAGCTTACTGCAAACCAGAACCCGAGAACTTTTTGCCTGTACACTGATGTATAAATATAAAGTGACAACAATAACAGGCTCAAAATAAAAGAGATAATACTGATTTTGGCCCAGGTGTTCGAAGACAGAAAGAGCGAAACAAAATTGTACCATCGCACAAAAAAGAGCACCGGTATCTCCTGAAATCTGTCAACTATCAGTGTTCTGGCAATCTGAAGATTATAATTAATATCCTCATCTGCAGGATTCAGCAGGTAAGCACGTTCGTAAAATAATATGGCATCGGGAATATCCTTAAGTTTAAAATAAGCGTTTCCCATGTTATAATCAAGGTCTGCCGAACGGTAGCCCGTCAGATAAATCTCAGTCCATGCCTGTAAAGCTTCCTTATAATTCCCCGAGGTAAAAAAGGTCACTCCTTTATTGAACTTTTCAGTATTTGACTCCTGGGCAACAGCTTCGAGAGCAAATAAAGAAACAAATAATATAGTAAATATATATTTCAGATTCAGTTTCATTTCTTAACTAATTGAGTTTTCAACTGATTTAATGAATTGTGATGTTCCTTCATACATATTCTCTGCTTCCGCACCCGACCCGGACGGCGCAAATCTTGCGTATTCGCACGTATCTAGAATACTATTCAGCAGAGCTATTCTTTCATCATCAACACCTCTTTCAGTAAGTGAAGCAATTGCATTTGTTCTGGTTAGTTCAGAAACAGGAATATTCAGTTTATCACTGAGATAGCCCCAGACAGCTTTTAGTATTTCTTCATAAAACTCATCTATTTGTTCATTTTTCAGGCACATTGACGCTGTTTTGAGTCTCTTCACAGCTACTTTACCTGCTTTCCTGTTACGTACAATAGAAAGATCAGAATTGCGCCTTATATGTTCCCTTCTCAGGAATAGTACTATTAAAAACACAAAAAGGGTGAACGCATATGCGCTGTAGAATGCACGTTTTGTGGCAATAATGTTTCCGGCTTTGAAGAGTTTTCCGGGTTTTGATTTAATAAACCTGATATCTTTGCCAAGGTATTGAACATCTTCCTTAGATACGCCTCCATATACAGTAATTCCGGCATTTTGATCGCTTACTTTCTTTGCATAGAAATGAAACTCCCTTGTTGTAAGCTTTTCGTACTTCCCTGTAGAAATATTGAAATATGAATAGGATATGGGAGGAATTGTATATTCTCCATAATGTCGTGGAATAAGAAGATATTCAAAGATTTTCTGTCCGGATGTTCCATCAGATCCATTCTTGATGTTGTCAGAAATCCTGGGGTCGTAAACTTCTATATCAGGAGATAACTTAAGGGTTGGTGTTGAGGCTATCTTAAGGTTTCCGTTACCTGAAACAGTTACTTTGAAATTTATAGCATCATTGACATTTACTGAATCTTTATTAAGCGCCGCCTTTATATCGAGGTTACCCACCACGCCTGAAAAATCATCCGGCTGGATACCTGGCAAAGGTTTAACCTTTACTTTTACAGGCATGCTGGCGACAGCCCGGGGGACAGTCTCATATTGCGAAAAGAAATCCCCAAAAAAGGGATCAGAATGACCTGATTTTTGCTGAACAAGCACTGATATCTGCACAGGCTCAATATTTATTTCTCCTGTAACCTGCGGGTACAGCAGAAATTGCTGAACAATTCCTGTACCATATATGGTTCCGTTAATATTTTCCTGACGCAGGGAGGTTAACGGAGGTGTAGGGATATCCGATTTAAGAAAGCCGTTAAATGCAGGATATTTAATTTCATTTATTCCTGAGAGATTTACTTTTGTAAAAATTTTAACAGTTGCTACAATATGTTCCCCTAAATACACCTCTTTGCGGTTAAGTGAAAGAGTAATAAAAATATTGCCGCCTGATGACTCATTAACATTTGAATTATTACTATTTGTTTTTCCTCCCTTTGCTGCAGGGTTAGGTGTTTGAGCGGCGCCCGCCACAACTTCTATATTTAATGAATCTGATAAGTATTCTTTATTCTTCAAAGTAAATCTGGCTGGAGGAATTGCAAATTTCCCTTCATTAAGAGCCTGAAGATAGTATACATAAGAATAGGAAGTCTGGGTAGACATCCTGCCATTTATTATTTGTGTGCTTGAGCTGTAGGAAGTCTGGGGACCCATTAATTTATAAAAACCATTAAATGAAGGAGCTGAAAATTCTCCTCCTCCCGCATTCACAGTATACATTACCGTGAATTGTTGTCCGGCATTGACAACGGAAGGATATTCAACCTTTAAAACCACATCCTGGCCTGCAACAGTAAGCGATATTAGAAAAACTATATAATACAATAGTGCCTTTTTCATTTTGAATTCTCAGTTTACCAGTTTTTTACTGTTCTGACATGTTCTTTTACAGCTTTTGCCAGCTTAACCTTTTCCTGTACTTTTTTTTCATCATTGGCCAGGGCATTCAGCAGTCTTTGAGCATCTTCTTTTGAAATCTGCTGTTGCTGAGGTTGCTGTTTCTGCTGGTCAGTATTATTCTGATCCTTTTGCTGGTTATTTTTCTGGTTTTTATTATCATTTTGATCTTCCTTATTTTTCTCCTTATCGCCCTTATTCTTATCGTTTTTGTCTTTATCCTGCTTTTGCTGTTGTTGTTTCTGTTGCTGCTGTTTTTTAAGAAGATCCTGGGCATATGCCAGATTATATTTCGCCTGCATATTCGCGGGCTTAAGCTTCAGGGAGCTTTTGTAGGCATCTATGCTTTCTTCGACCTTGTTTGCCTGAAGAAGTGAGTTGCCAAGATTATACAGCCCGTCTGCTTTTTTGTTTCTGTCTTCATTCTGGCCTGTGCTTTCTGTGAACTGTTTACCAGCATCCTCATATTTTTTTTGTTTATAAAGAGCGTCTCCTATGTTAAAAACTGCATTTGGCGATTGTTTATTTTTATCAATAGCCTTCCGGTATGATACTTCTGACTCTGAAAAGTTATTTTTTGCATATTCCCTGTTGCCCTCTCTGATATATTTCTTATCTGATTGTGCGTTTATTAAAACAGTAAAGATCAGAAACATAAATGTAAGAAGAATTCTTGCAGGAAACCTGAACAATATTTTTGTTTTTCTTAACTTCTCCATGATAACCAAGATTACACTTTAAATTTAAATAATCGTATATTAGCTAATCTCCTGTTTTTCCTTTCCATTATAATGAAGTCAACTATAATTAAAAAAAGTACTATTGCTGCAAATATCTGAAATTGATCATTATATTCAGTATACATAGTGCTTTCCAGCTCCTGTTTTTTCATCTTTTTTATCTGGCTGAATATTTCATCGAGACCGATATTGGAATTACTTGCTCTGACATAAGTACCGTTGGCTGCCATCGCAATTTTTTTCAGCACATCTTCATCAAGTTTTGTAATTACTGTATTTCCCGAGGCATCTTTAAGAAAATCCTTTTTGCCGTTAACAACCATCGGTATTGGTACGCCTTCCGTTGAGCCAATACCTATAGTATAAATAACTATTCCCGCTTTAGCCGCTTCTTCAGCGCTTTTAACAGGGTCATCCTCATGGTTTTCTCCGTCGGTGATGATGATCATTGCTTTGCTTTTTGTATCACCAGGGGTGAAGGATCGTATCCCCAGATCAATTGCAGCACCAATAGCGGTTCCCTGTTTTGGGACCACATCCGGGCTTATTGTTGACAGGAACATTTTTGCAGAAACATAATCTGTTGTTATGGGTATTTGAGTATAAGCATCACCGGCAAAGACAATTAATCCTATTCTGTCATTGTCCATATTATCGACGAGCCTCGAAATTGCCTGTTTAGCCCTGGTAAGCCTGTCAGGTTGAATATCTTCAGCAAGCATGGAGTTACTTACATCAAGAGCTATAATAACCTCCACGCCCTGTTTCTTTACATCTTCGAGCTTTGATCCAAACTGCGGCCTCGCGAGCATAATTATACCTGCTGTTACAGCAAACAATTGCAGAATAAATTTAATTACAGGCCTCGACCTGGACATTTCAGGCACCAGGGTATTTACCAGGGCTGTATTGCCTAATCTTTTCAGTGCCCTTTTCTTTCTGATCTCATTTATGATGTACAATAATATCAGGACCGGAAGCAGAAGCAACAAGTATAAAAAAACCGGGTTTGCAAATCTGAACAACTGCATATTCTCTCCTGCTTTATGTAAGATTCTTTAAAATTGTATTTCGTATTATAATCTCCAGCACTAACAGGCAAAACGCTATTATTGCCGGTAATAAGTATTTTTCTTCCTTTCTGTTGAACTGTCTGACATCAATTTTAGATTTTTCCAGCTTGTCTATTTCATTATATACCTGTGATAGTTTGGTATTATCCGTTGCCCTGAAATATTTTCCTCCGGTTGTCTTTGCAATATCCTGAAGTACTGCTTCGTCAATCTCTACAGGCATATCCTGATATTGTATACCATAAGGAGTCTGAACCGGGTATGGTGCCATACCCTGTGTGCCGACACCTATGGTATAAACCCTTATTCCAAACGTTTTTGCAATGCCTGCCGCTGTTGCCGGAGCTATCTCTCCCCTGTTATTGACGCCATCGGTAAGCAGTATAATAACTTTGCTTTTAGCTTTTGAATCTTTTATCCTGTTAACAGCTGTTGCAAGACCATTTCCAATTGCCGTACCATCCTCAATCATGCCACTCTGTACTTCCCTGAGAAGGTTAATAAGAACAGCATGGTCAGTAGTAAGGGGACACTGCGTAAAGCTTTCACCGCTGAATACTACAAGCCCGATTCTGTCATATGGCCTTCCCGATATAAATTCTGTTGCTACATTTTTTGAAGCTTCCAGCCTGTCGGGCTTGAAATCCCTCGCAAGCATACTCCCCGATATGTCGATTGCAAGCACAATATCAATTCCTTCTGTAGAAACATTTTGAAATCTGTCGGTTGCCTGTGGACGTGCCAGCACGATTATAATAAGCGCAACAGCAATTGTCCTGAATGTAAAGAGAATATGTCTTATATAATGCCGGAATGTTTTTCCTGCTTTTGCAAATGGGTTCAATGCCGGCATTCTTAAAGATGCTGTCGTTTTTTGTTGTTTTAGTACATAGAATACAACCATTGCAGGTACAACTGCAAGAAGATACAGGAAAAGCGGTTCTGCAAATGTTATTCCGTTCATATACTATCCTCCCCCGTAATCATTTTTTCTTCACCCTTCTCTGAATCCGTTACCTGCATCTTTGTAATCGTGACAAAATCCCATGAATTTTGAAAATGTTCTTCATTCTCGGATGGTTCCGGTTTATATTTTGCAAATTTTACCAGATCTGCTCCCTTAAGAATTGTTTTCAGCTGATTATACGCGCCATCTTTCTTGATTCCTGTTCTGGCCAGTATCTCAAGTGTCTCATCTGTAGTCAGCTCAAGAGAATAGACATTGAATCTGTCTTCAAGGTATTGACGCAGGATCTCCGTAAGTTTTGTATAGTAAATCTTAATTTCACCTTTCTGCCATAGTTTTTCCTCTCTGAGGTGTTCAAGAGCCCTCAAGGCAATGATATGGGCCGGATCGGGATTAATAACGGGAACCTCACCTGCCCTTAATTTTCTGCGGTTTTTTATATATCTGATAACATACCATATCAGAACTCCAGCTATTGCTGCAATAAGTATCCAAGGTAATATATCTCCGAGTGTAACAGGGGCCCTGTAAGGTCCCACAATGTCAAAGAATTTTGCTGTTTTATCAGTCGGAGCAATTTTCACTCGCATTACTCGTAACCGTGAATAATCAGAATAGAACCTTTTTATTCCATTTGAATTTTTTATTTCGGCAAATACAGGGGGAACCTGATAAAATCCCGAATCATATGATGTAATCAGATATTTCTGAATGATCTTAATGTTTCCGCTTTTGCCTGGGACAGTATCTGTAACCGGCCCTGACAATATCTCTATATTTTTGCAAAGAGTATCCCTGAATACTGGAAACGTAAGCTGTTGATTAGAAGGCTGATCAACTGTTACAGTAAAGTTAATCTGATCGCCTATAAATATCTTAGTTGAATCAAATGATGCTGATACATTTACGTTTTGTCCATGCACAGCTATAATAACTGCATTAAAAAGAAATATACTGAAAACCAATCTCTTCATTTCTGTCATCTGTTCTCAAACAACATAATAAGCGGCTTAACATAATCGAGGTCGGTCCTTAATTCTGTTGAATCCACTCCACATCTTTTAAATATATTCTTTACCTGTTCAATATGTTTATTCCACCATTCCTCATAAGACTGTCTGGCAAATCTTGATGATGTATCAATCCACTTTTCTTCACCTGTTTCTGAATCCGCCACTTTAATAAGGCCAATATCAGGTATTGCCCTTTCAACAGGATCATATACTTTTAATGCTACGATATCGTGCTTATTGGAAGCAATTCTGAGTGCCTCTTCAAAGTCAGGAGCAAAAAAATCAGAAATAATAAAGGTTGTGCATCTCTTTTTAATGGCATTTGTCAGAAATCGCAAAGGCTCATCGAGATTTGTTTTGCTGCTTGTAGATTTAAAATCCAGCAATTCCCTTATAATTCTCAGTATATGTCTCCTTCCCTTTTGCGGTGGAATAAACTTTTCAACTTTATCGGAAAAGAAAATAACTCCAATCTTGTCATTGTTGAATATTGCTGAAAAAGACAAAACTGCAGCAACTTCAGTCATGATATCCTTTTTATAACCAGTGCTTGTCCCGAAATTGCCTGAACCGCTTACATCAATAAGCAGCATAACGGTGAGCTCTCTTTCCTCCTCAAAAACCTTAACATAAGGATGGTTGAAACGGGCGGTCACATTCCAGTCAATACTCCTTATATCATCGCCATATTGATATTCCCTTACTTCGCTGAAAGCAATACCCCGTCCCTTGAAAGCGCTATGATATTCACCTGCAAATATGTGTTTGCTTAACCGCCGGGTCTTTATTTCAATTCTTCTTACCTTTTTTAATAATTCGGTTGCTTCCACTTTCCGACAAATTATTTAGTCTGTACTATAGTTATAATGCACGACCATTGTTCATCTTTTATATAAATGGTATAATTTTTCCGGCCTCTGACATCAAGCCAGCTGTTATCGTCAATTTTTTTATATTTGGTGTTAAACTCTTTTATTTTCCGATCTTTTATGCTGTAGTCACATATAATTCTCTCACTTTTGCATACCGAACTATTGTTCAGGAAAAACAATAATGTCTCATTATCATCATTATCAGTATATTTCAGATATTTGAATCTGCTGTTTGTAACTGATGCATAATTCATATCTTTTTGGTTCTCCCTCATATACTTCCTGATTTCATCTTCCTTATATCCAATAAGATTCTGGCTAAATGTTACCGTACTTACAAAAAGGAAGAATGTAGTTAGCTGCAATATTTTCATAGACAAATACTAAGGCACTTCAACAATATTAAGTATTTCGGATATAATATGATCCTGGTCCACATTTTCTGCTTCAGCTTCGTATGTAAGACCAATCCTGTGACGCATAACATCATGACAAATGGTACGGACATCCTCAGGAATGACATATCCTCTTCTCTTTATAAATGCATAAGCTTTTGCAGCAAGGGAAAGATTTATAGATGCTCTGGGGGATGCACCGTAAGAAATCATACTGGCAAATTTCGGAAGGCCGTATTTTTCAGGATTCCGGCTTGCAAAAACGATATCCAGAATATAATTTTCAATCTTTTCATCCATATAAACTTCCCTGACAATATTTCTGGCCCTGCTAATATCGTCAACCTTCATTACCGGGTTTGTTTTTGGAAACTCTTTCGCAAGGTTTTCCCTTATTATAAGTTTCTCCTCCTCGATGGAAGGATAATCAATCAGCACTTTCATCATAAACCTGTCGACCTGTGCTTCAGGCAACGGATATGTACCCTCCTGCTCTATCGGGTTCTGAGTAGCTAAAACAAGAAAAGGTTCATCAAGTTTAAATGTAGATTCGCCTATGGTGATCTGCCTCTCCTGCATTGCTTCAAGCAAAGCACTCTGAACCTTGGCAGGGGATCTGTTTATCTCATCTGCAAGTATGAAATTAGCAAATACCGGCCCTTTCTTCACAATGAATTCCTCCTTTTTCTGGCTGTAGATCATTGTCCCGATAAGGTCAGCCGGAAGAAGGTCAGGGGTAAACTGTATCCTGCTGAATTTTGCATCTATAATCGATGCAAGCGATTTAATGGCCAGTGTTTTTGCCAGGCCGGGCACCCCTTCCAGAAGTATATGCCCGTTAGCCAGAAGACCAATCATTAAGCTATCAGTCAGATGCTTCTGTCCAATAATAACTTTATTCATCTCCATTCTTATGATGTCGACGAAAGCACTCTCCTTTTCTATTTTCTCATTTAAAATTCTGATGTCAGCAGTTTGCTCCATGGTTAAAAAATTTAAGTAGCAAATATAATAAAACGTGATTCAATAACTATTTCAATTTTGTTTTAGAAAATCAGTTGCAAAAGAAAGCTCTTTAGTTCTAAATTGATGTTAATGAGTGTTAAACTTTTGTTAAAGATATTTATTGTATCGAACTGATTTTTTACCCCATCGCCCTTCGGGCACTCCCCCTGGG
>CAYUQR010000039.1:0-2901 GCA_964446825.1 uncultured Rikenellaceae bacterium | reverse complement strand
CTCCCCCTGGGGGAGATGTCAGCACAGCTGACAGAGGGGCTGTTACTTACAGTACTGGTGTACCTTGTTAGGATATAACGCAACGACAGGGAGGCCTAACTTTCTATTGTTATAGGATTCCAGTCAAAATCAGCCCTGATGGAGCTTCTGAAAAGAATAATCAGTATTAAGGGAATAATGGCGATATTGAAAGATTGAGGAAGAATAAACTGGAGAACAACGAAAGCTGCAGAGAAATAAAATACTATTCTGTACCATAAGGCTCCTCTCCTGTTTATTATTAGCATTAAAAGGCAGACCAGAATAAACGGATTAAGCCATAAGATATTAAGGTTCCATTTCATTTGCTGATGATCGGTAAAAAAATTAAAAAAGATCATAAGCATGGCGAGAATCGAAAAAACAGAATATATTAACAGATCCATAATCCTGTTGGCATTTTTATTCTTTATTAATGAAGAAAGTATAATAACTACAATCATCAGGAGCGTAAAAACAAAGGAAGGGCTTGCAAAAAAATTCTGCCTTACAACAGGAGCATTAAAATCCAGGACGGTCACCGGATTCTGCAACAAAGGTATCATTTTGCCCGATCTGTTTATTACCGCTTCGGATAACTCGTCCATCATGTCGATTGGAAGAAACATTCTGTCCCTGAATGCAGCTTTTTTGTCAGCAGTGGATCCCATAATAAGATCAACTCCGAATTTTAACCAGGGATAAGGATTCTGATATTTACCTACCATTTCCCTGAATGTCGGCAACTTCCCTGTTTCAACCGGGGGATATAATAGTATGCTGCCAACTGATTTTTCAAACAGATCCCTTATCCTGGTTGAACAATCATCATAGAAGAAATCGTACCTGTAGTTTATGTTTTCAGGTTTAAGGTTTTCATTAATAAGCGAAAGTAATTTCCTGGTTTCACCCGCGTCAATATTCATCTTCTGAGAATACACATATCGCTGTTCATAAAAATATCCCTGTAAGAAACTCTTCAGCGATTCAGTATCAAGCATATAATCAAGCCTGCCCTTGGCAAATTTCCATACAAAATGCGGTGTATTGAAATCGAATACTCCCCAGTTATAAACATTATCAGTGTGATTATCGGAAATGACAACTCTTATTGCGCTGTGTCCGTAAATTGAATATGTTTCTGTGCCTGGTCCGCAGGTAAGAAGGTAAACAGCGGTATCGCTTTCTGACTGCGAGAAAGCACCTGCAAAGCTAACAGACAATAAAAACGAACTTATAAAAAGTATCTTTTTCATAAATATTCTCTTTTTGTAAACGTAAGAGATTTTTGGCAGAAATAAAAAAACCTTTTTGTATGCAGTTTGCATTTTTGTTAGCTTTAGCCCAATATAAAGTAACGATATTTATGTTCAATAAAATCCATCAATAACCGATTTAATATATTTATCATGAAAAAAATTTTTGTTCTTCCTCTGATCCTTGCAACATTTTTATTAGTGAATTGTAATAATGACAAAAGGCCATTCCCGATAACTGATCTGCACATTCACCTTAAAGGTGGCTTTACGATGCAGGATGCCGTTTTGAAATCAAAAAAAGAGAATATACAATATGGTATAGCTGTAAATTGCGGTTTGGGATTCCCTGTTCATACTGACAGCCAGATCGATTCAGTTGTTCTGACATATAAGGATTATCCACAGTTCTTCATGGGAATGCAGGCCGAAGGAAGAGAGTGGGTAAATATCTTCTCAAAAGAATCGCTTGATAAATTCGATTATATTTTTACCGATGCAATGACTTTCACTGATGCAAAAGGAAGGAGAAACCGTATCTGGATAAAAGATGAGACATGGATTGATAATGAACAGGAATTTATGGACTACCTTGTAAATACTATTGTAAATATAATTAATACTGAACCCATAAATATGTATGTTAACTCGACATATTTACCTGACCAGATGGCCGACAGATATGATTATTTCTGGACAGATGCAAGAATGGATACTGTAATTCAGGCGGCAAAAAACAATAACATTGCCATTGAAATCAGCAACAGGTTTAAAATTCCTTCGGCTAAGTTTATAGAAAAGGCAAAAGAAGCAGGAGTAAAATTCACCATAGGCACCAATAATGTTGATTCCAACTTTTCCGGAGCAGAGTATGCTCTTGAAATGATACAGAAATGCGGACTGACCAGTGATGATTTTTACCAGCCAGTTAATAAGAGATTAAATGGGAAACTTTGATCTTGTACGCATTTTAGAATTTCTTCCGGGAATTATTTTAGGACTGACAGTACATGAATTCTCTCATGCCCTGGTTGCGCATATATGTGGCGACTCTACATCTAAAGACCAGGGGAGGGTCTCTCTGAATCCATTGAAACATATTGATCTTTTGGGCTTTATAATGATCCTGATTGCCGGATTCGGTTGGGCTAAACCAGTTCAGTTTAATGAACAGAAACTGCATAATCCAAAGTATGATGTAATGAAAATAGCAGTAGCCGGACCACTATCCAATGCTCTTCTGGCTATGATCCTTTCAGTAATATTCTCAATCTTTGCATCAGTTACCCCGGCTTATCATAATACAGGTACAAAGATTATATATGAAATCTTTATCTATGCTATATATATAAACTGGGGGCTTTTTATCTTTAATTTGATACCCCTTCCTCCTCTTGATGGTTCTCACCTGCTTTACTACCAGCTAAGAAAGTTCCCGACCCTGTATGATGTTCTATATAAGTACGGTTCCCTGCTTCTTTTCGGTCTGATTCTTGGAACCGTTATTACAAAAATTAATTTTTTCCCAATCTGGCCTGCAATTCAGTTCCTTGGAGAGGGATTTCTTTCGCTTGTAGGTTACAGGTAAGGGAAGAATGAATGGGAGAATGGGAGAATGGGAGAATGG
>CAYUQR010000038.1:29617-31071 GCA_964446825.1 uncultured Rikenellaceae bacterium | reverse complement strand
ATATGTGGCAGGGTCTTTTAGTGTAAGATCCTTATGGTCCCAAAGATCCCTTATTATGAAATCTCCCAGTTTTATTTCCTTATCAGCTCCAAAACCCCATCTTCCTCTGCTTGTCTGGGCAAGAAGTTCAAAATCGACCAGGACCGTTTTCTTTTCATCGCTCTTATTCAGCAGGCATACAGCTTTGTCTTTGTTAGCCAGTGGTTTAATCCATATCTGGTAATCACCGTTATCCCTGTAACATACACCCTGTCTCCCCATAGTATCCTGATTGACAGCAATTAATTCCTTATTCATTAATATCGATTTTATTTCAGGAGTCATATTGGCGAGATCATTACCGGCTATGAGGGGTGCAGCCAGCATGCACCACAATGAAAAATGAGTCTTATATTCCTCTGTTGTCATGCCTCCATTACCTACTTCGAGCATGTCAGGGTCATTCCATCTTCCCGGTCCGGCATATCTGGCAAGGTCCTTCTGCTGTTCGAAAATATTGATCATACTGTTCCATGAATCGCTTATATCGCCTGTTGTACGCCACAGATTTCCAACCTTACCGGCCCATTCCCAGGGTTTGTTTGAGCCCCATTCACATATGCTGAATACAATGGGTCTTCCGGCTGCATAGAGAGCATCGCGCATATTTGTATAAGACGATTTAGCATCCTGTGTGCTGGAATTACACCAGTCATATTTTAAATAATCAACTCCCCATCTGGCATAGGTCCGCGCATCCTGGTATTCGTGACCTAATCCGCCCGGACGTCTCTGGCAGGTCAGGCTTCCTGCACAGGAATAGATTCCAAATTTCAGACCTTTTGAATGAACATAATCTGCTACATATTTCATTCCATGGGGAAAACGATCCTTATCAACCACTATCTCCCCGTTCTCATCACGTGAAACCTGCCAGCAATCGTCAATCACAATATATTCATAACCGGCATCCTTCATTCCGGAACTTACCATGGCATCAGCCATCCCTATAATGAGACTTTCACTTACATTGCATGCATACTTGTTCCAGCTGTTCCATCCCATTGGAGGAGTCATGGCAACCTGATCAAACTTTTGTGCTGATAAGCCTGCAAACAGAAAGATCATTGCAACAAAAAGAAATAATTTTTTCATCAGTTTTTATATTATAATATTTATAAAAGGGTTTTTATTATTTTCTTTAAAATTTTACTGATAATAAAAAACAAATTTACCTTATTCCTGCTTCCCGTCACAAAAAAATAGTAGTAAAGAAAGACCGCAGAAAAGATAAGCCTATTAAAACCAGTTAAATTATATCTCCATTGGTATTTGTTGATATACACTGGTGATGCATTAACTGTATAAAAATGTTTATGCATTATTGATAATAAATAAAATATAAGTGTTCTTTGAATTTTTGATTTGAAATGATCTGTTAACCCTGAAGGGGTTAAATTTCAATAACCGTGGGT
>CAYUQR010000038.1:12505-29517 GCA_964446825.1 uncultured Rikenellaceae bacterium | reverse complement strand
TTGATTTGAAATGATCTGTTAACCCTGAAGGGGTTAAATTTCAATAACCGTGGGTGCAACCCACGGTAAAGAGGTGAAAGCCCACTGGCAACCCCGGAGGGGTTGAATAACGAACTCATTATTCCGGTCTAATATTCAACCCCTTCAGGGTTGAGACTTTTAGTTTACTGTTGTCCGTGGGTTTACACCCACGGTTATTCAGATTGTGCAGCTTTGCAGCACTTTTATATAGAAATAAAACGAATCAGTAATTATTGATATATTTGAGTTAATTGTTAAAAAGCAAAATTCAAACAATAGCTCAGTTTAAAGATCATTTTTAAATTGTTTGTTTATTTTTATTAAAAACTAACATATTTCCCGTATGCAAACAGAAAAGCATCTCCTTCAGAAGCGTGTGAACCTATTTGACGGTATTTCAATCGTATCCGGCGCAATGATTGGCTCAGGTATCTTTATTGTCAGCGCAGATATTGCCAGGAATGTGGGAGCCCCCGGATGGTTGCTGGTAGTATGGCTGATTACGGGTATCTTAACAATTATCGGAGCACTAAGTTATGGTGAGCTGGCCTCAATGATGCCGCATGTCGGAGGTCAGTATGTCTACCTGAAGGAAGCTTATCATCCCCTTATAGGATTTCTGTTTGGATGGACCACATTCCTTGTTATTGAATGTGGGACTATTGCAGCTGTTGCTGTGGCATTTGCGAAATTTTCAGGGGTTCTTTTCCCCTGGGTTTCAGAAAATAATATTCTTTTTCAGGCAGGTCCGCTTAAGATAAAAAGCACAATGATAATTGCAATAGGCATGATATCGTTCCTGACCTGGCTCAATACCAGGGGTATAGTTACAGGGAAAACTGTTCAGAACTTCTTCTCATCAACAAAGGTCATCGCATTATTAGGGTTCGTTCTTATCGGATTTCTGGCTACAAAAAATATAAATTCCTGGGAAATTAATAAAGAGGTTTTCTGGAAGGCAAGTCAGGTGGGGCCGGGCAACCAGGTTATCCCACTTGTCGGGTTTTCTCTTATTGCTGCTATTGGAACGGCTTTGGTAGGCTCATTATTCTCGTCAGATGCATGGTATAGCGTTACATATCTTTCCGGGGAAGTGGTCAATCCGAAGCGCAATGTCCCTTTAAGTCTCTTTTTCGGCACTCTGATTGTTTCAGTAATATATATCCTTACCAACTATGTTTATATTAAAATTCTGCCATTGTCAGGCTCTCCTGGGGGTACCGATGTTCTCAGCCGCGGGATCCAGTATGCAACAGACGACAGGGTAGCAACCTCTGCAATGAGTGTGGTGTTTGGAGATTATGCTGCTGTTATTATGGCAATATTTATTATGATAAGTACTTTTGGCTGCAATCATGGCCTTATTATGGCAGCTCCGCGTGTTTATTATGCCATGGCAAAAGACGGACTCTTTTTCAGAAAAATCGGAGAATTAAACAAAAAGGGTGTTCCGGGTTTTGCAATAATTATACAGGGTGTCTGGTCAATATTGCTCTGTCTTTCAGGAACATATGGGAATCTGCTCGATTATGTGATCTTTGCTGTTCTTATATTCTTCACACTTACCATACTTTCTATCTTTATTCTCAGGGTGAAACGACCCGATATTCCAAGACCCTACAAAGCTTTTGGCTACCCTGTGGTACCTGCTATTTATATTCTCATAATTGTTACCATAATGATTATTCTTCTGATATATAAACCGAACTATACTTTTCCGGGATTGGGTATAGTAATTCTGGGTATTCCGGTTTTCTTTCTCTGGAGGAAATATAACAGGAACCTAATCTGATTAATTCATAAACTTCAAAAAAGACAAAAGACAAAAGTTTAAAGACAAAGGGTTCAAAACATTATGAAAAACAATCATTAAAATATCTTGTACAAAAAAATAGTAAATATAGTTTGTAAATGCCTGACTTTTATCTTTTTACTTTTGTCTTTTATCTTCTGTATGCATAATGCAGGCTAAATCAAAATGAGGTTGCTGTACTTTAAATTATTGTTTCATGTTTCCTGAAAAATTTATAAAAAGGATTTACGATCAAAAATATATTGATGCAGAGGAGCTTATTAAAGCCCTGGAGCAGCCGTCTCCTGTCAGTATCAGGATAAATCCCTCAAAGTGGAAAAGTAAACCCCTGAATGCAGAACGTGTTGCCTGGTGCAGTACAGGTTTTTACCTCGACAGGAAACCATCCTTCACTCTTGATCCGCTTTTTCATGCTGGTTGCTATTATCCACAGGAGGTATCAGGAATGTTCCTCGAGCAGGCGATAAGGCAAACTGCAGGTTCTCTTAACGGGATTAAAGTTCTTGACTTATGTGGAGCCCCGGGAGGCAAGAGTACTCATATTTCGGAAATTATCGGCGGTGACAGCCTGCTTGTGGCCAACGAAGTCATAAGGTCAAGAGCAACAATACTGGCTGAGACAATTACAAAATGGGGATTGGGAAACACTCTTGTGACGCAGAACGACCCTTCAGCGTTTGGAAGACTGGGCGGATATTTTGATATCATCGTAGCTGATGCTCCCTGTTCCGGAGAGGGTATGTTCAGGAATCCAGCTGCAATAAAGGAATGGTCTTTTGACAATAGCTTACTCTGTTCAGCAAGGCAGAAACGCATAATTATGGATGTATGGCCATCATTGCGGACAAATGGAATACTGATTTATAGTACCTGTACATTTAATCCTGGTGAAAATGAAGAAAACATAAGGTGGTTTATTGATAAGAATGAAGCAGAGTGCCTGAAGCTGGATATTGAAGAATTTAAAGGTATTACAGAAATTGATTACCAGGGGATATACGGGTATGGATTTCACCCAGGTAAGGTAAAAGGTGAAGGGTTCTTTATCTCAGTCATCAGGAAAAAAGGAAAACAGGAGTCAGTTCACAAAAGACAACAGTTTAAACCTGAACTAAAGCCGGTCAGGAAGGACATTGAAGTTCTGAATAAGTGGACAGACTTTTCTAAAGAGAATATTATAAGATGGGGAGATGAACTAATTGCAGTTCCCTGTATGATGGATGATTATCTTCATCTTTTTAATAATCTGAGGATTATAAAAGCAGGTACAAGAGTTTCTGCTGTAAAGAAAAATGATTATCTGCCAACTCACGACCTGGCTTTATCCGTGCATTTAAGGGAAAGAGCATTCCCGAAGACGGAAACAGATTATAAAACGGCCCTTACATATCTGAGTCGTGATAATTTTACCGTAAATGATGTTTTGGAAGGCTGGAATATATTAACTTACAATGGTATAAATATGGGTTTCATTAAAAATATAGGTACAAGGCTGAATAACTATTTCCCTTTGGCCTGGAGGATACGAATGAGTTTACCTGAATCAGGAAAAGAAAATATAATAAGATGGGATAGTTGAAAACAAATGTAAAGAAAACTATTGCTTAAGAAGATTAATGAAAGAACAATCACGTGAATTTCAAATATTTGTAAAACCGGTAGGGGCGGTTTGCAATCTGAATTGCAGTTATTGTTATTACCTGGAAAAGAAAGAACTGTACCCGGCCGGTACAAGGTTCCTGATGCCTGACAAAGTACTTGAGAAATATATTATTCAACATTTTGAAGCCTCAACCGAAAATAAGATAAATTTCTCATGGCATGGAGGGGAACCATTGCTTGCAGGAATCGACTTCTTCAGGAAAGTAATTAAATATCAGAATAAACATAAACCGGCTGGTTCGGATATTTTCAACGGAATACAAACCAACGGAACCCTTCTCAATAATGATTGGTGTAAATTTTTTGCAGATGAACGCTTTATTATAGGTTTGAGCATTGACGGTCCGGCTGATATGCATAATATCCATCGTCGTACTGTGGATGACAGCAGTACGCATCAACAGGTCGTAAATGGTTTTGAATTATTGAAAAAACATGGTATTCTGCCAGAGATCCTTTGTGTTGTAAATGCAGAAAATGTAAAACATCCACTTGAGGTTTACAACTATTTCAAAATGCTTGGGGCCATGTACCTTACATTTTTACCGCTGGTTGAAAGACAGGAGGGTTCAATTTCTGAAGTAACACCTGAATCGGTACCCTCAGATAAATTCGGTTTTTTTCTCAGTGCAATTTTTGATGAATGGGTTGAAAAAGATATTGGTGAAATTAAAGTTCAGATTTTTGAAGAGGCTGCTAGAACAGCCTTTAACCAGGATCATACACTTTGCATCTTCAGGGAGAATTGTGGTGGAGTTCCCGTTGTTGAGTTCTCAGGTGATTTTTATTCATGCGATCACTATGTTGATAATGAACACAAGCTTGGTAATATCAGGAATAATACACTGACTTTCTTTCTTGATAGTAAAAGGCAGAAAGAATTTGGTGCCTCCAAATCACTTACTCTGCCCCGGTATTGCCTGGATTGTGAAGTGAAGGCAATGTGCAACGGGGAGTGTCCTAAGAATCGCTTCATAGAAACACCCGATGGACAACCGGGATTAAACTATTTATGCAGCGGATATAAACAATTCTTTAACCATTGCCGTCCTTTTGTGGAGGCGGTTGCCGAGGTCTGGAAAACACAGAAGGGGTGAACCCCGATCAGCCAAGCTTTTCTTTGAAGAATGCTATTGTTCTTGACCATGCAAGCTTAGCCGCTTTCTCATTATAACGATCGGGATTGGAATCGTTATTAAATGCGTGACCAGCACCTTCGTAGATAAATATCTGATACTCCTTCTTATATTTCTTAAGCGCTGCTTCAAAAGCAGGTATTCCTTCATCAATTCTGGGATCGTTGGCTCCGTAATGAGCCATTATAGGTGCTTTTATTTTTGCAACATCTTCGGCAGAAGGCTGCATTCCATAATATGGGACTGCAGCATCCAGATCAGGACAGTTAACTGCTACCTGGTTTGTCATACCTCCTCCCCAGCAAAAACCGGTACATCCCACTTTTCCCGTTGAAAGGGGATTGGTCTTGAGAAATTTAACGGCTGCAACATAATTTTTGACCGTCTGTCCCTGGTCCAGTCCTCTTATAAGCGATACGGCTTTCTCCTGGTCATTCTCGGGTGTCCCGCCCAGAGGAGAGAGAGCATCAGGAGCCATCGCCAAAAAACCTTCTTTGGCAATCCTGCGTGTGACATCCAGAATATGTGGATTAAGACCGAAAATTTCATGAATTACAATTACTGCCGGGAATTTATTACCTGCAAGGGGATGAGCAAGATAGGCTTTCACATCTCCCGTTTCACCAGGGTAATTAATAAATTCAGTCATAAGACCCGGGTAATCCTGCTCAGCAGAAGCTGCTTTCAGGCTATTGTCTTCCAGCACCGGGAGAAGGGCCAGCGCAGCTGCCGTACTTCCTGCGATAATTGCGAGTTTACTGATAAAATCGCGACGACTTGTTTGTCCTTGTCTGTAATCGTTATACAGGGTGGTGATTTTTTTATCCATAGCTGACGGTTTTTTGTATTTTTTATCTATAATCGGTGTAGCCGGAATATAATTTTCTACTTTTGTTAATGGCGTATATGATAAAGCTTCAATTTACAAAAAAAAATGGAAAATAGTTCAATTTAATAAGTCATATTACGTGTTGAATCCTGAATGAGTTTATGAAAAAGGATTCTGACTTTGAAAGTAATGGAGTAATAAGCGGATTGTTTTAATGGAAAATAATATTTCGGGGGTAATTTTGGCAGGCGGAGCAAATAAGCGTTTCAACGGCCAGATAAAAGCCAAAATGCCTGTCAATGGCAGGAGCATAATCTCCAGGATGATCGACACTATCGGAAAAATTTTCAGGGAGATCATAATTGTAACCAATACTCCCGGGGAATTCGGGGAATTAGGCAATCATCTTATTGTGAGTGATCATTTTAAAAAAGCAGGACCACTTGGAGGTATTCATGCTGCATTGAAAGCTTCTTCAGGAGAAGCCTGTTTTGTATTTGCAGGAGATATGCCACTGCTTGATGAAGCGTTAATTATCAACCAGATAGAATTTTACAGGATGCACAGCTGCGATGTACTGATTCCCCGGGTTGACAAACTTATTGAACCTCTGCATGCAATATACAACAGCATTATCCTTGGGGATCTTGAAGAATATCTTTCGGGGAATAACGATTATGCCGTAAGGGAATTCTTCAAAACCATCAATGTCATTTATCAGCAATTAAGTATTTCCGAAAGGACAGGGAAAGCATTTACAAATATTAATTTACCCTCGGATATTCTTGCTTTAGAAAAGATGTTAAATGCCAGCTGAAACTTATCAATTCATTCATTCAACTTTCATCCTGTTCAAAAATGGGAGATTGCTTTAATATCATTTTTTATTAACTTTAGGTCCGTTATAAACTCCATATGCTATGAAGAGAATATCATTTTATATCCTTATGATCGCACTGTCATTTACAGCATGTAAGAAGATGAGCAAGTATGAAGGTGTGCCTTTCACAGAAAAGGAGCCGCGTGACTGGGAAAATCCTGAAATGTTTAACCAGAACCGCGAAGATCCTCATGCCACTTTCTTCAGTTTCCCCGATGAAACAAGTGCTCTTAAAGGAGTAAAAACTCAATCTCCAGACTACCTTTCACTTGATGGTCTCTGGAAGTTCAATTGGGTTAAAACTCCCGATCAACGGCCTTTCTGGTTCTTTAAGGATGATTATGACACACGCGACTGGAAAGATATCAGGGTACCTTCGAACTGGCAGATGGAAGGTTATGATGTTCCTGTTTATACGAATATAGTCTATCCGTTCTGGGCATATGAGGATATTTATAATTCACGCAATTCCAAGAACATGGAGGTCTCTTCAAATCCTCAGATAAAACAGTTGAATGTCCCCGGATCGGTTAATCCGGTATATTCATTTGAAAAAAATCCTCCTTCTGTTCCTCACGACTGGAATCCTGTAGGATCATATAAAAGATATTTTAAGATTCCATCAGACTGGAAAGGCAAAGAAGTTTTTCTGCAGTTCGGGGCTGTAAGTTCTGCATTTTATGTCTGGGTAAATGAAAAACTTGTGGGATACAGCGAGGATAGTAAGATGCCCGCAGAATTTGATATTACAAAATATCTTAAACCGGGAAAGAATTCACTTGCAGTAGAAGTATACAGGTGGAGCGATGGCAGCTATCTTGAAGATCAGGATTTCTGGCGTTTGAGCGGCATACAGAGAAGCGTCTTCCTTCAGGCACGGCCAAAAACTTACATCAGGGACTTTTTTGCTGTCGGAGGTCTTGAACATAACTATAATGATGGGTTACTTAAGGTTAATGCAAAAATTAGAGGCCTTGAGGGGAAAGATGGCGATTATACTGTCAGCGCATCTTTGTACGATGGTGATCAGAAGCTTTTTACAGAGACAAAAGATGTAAAACTGGCAGAGGGGAAAGGCGAAATTGATATTTCCAGAGATCTGCCGGGTATAAAAAAATGGTCGGCTGAAAAACCTGATCTCTATTCACTTGTATTAAGCCTTACAGACAAGAATGGGAAATCGCTTGAAAGCGTAGGTACCAGAATTGGCTTCAGGAAAGTGGAAATAGTTAATTCTCAGCTTCTTGTTAATGGAGTACCAATATATATCAAAGGTGTCAATCTTCATGAGCATAACGATATAACAGGGCATGTTATTGATGAAGGCACTGTTATGAAGGATATCAGGATGATGAAGAGCCATAATATAAATGCAGTCAGGACTTCACATTATCCACAGCAGGAGTTCTGGTACGAAATGTGCGATAAATATGGATTATATCTTGTGGATGAGGCTGATATTGAATCTCATGGAATGGGTTACGATAAAGATATTACACTGGCCGATAAACCTGAATGGGCAGCTGCTCATCTCGACAGAATGCGCCGGATGGTAGAAAGAGATAAGAACCACCCTTCGGTAATAATATGGTCTATGGGTAATGAAGCGGGTGATGGCCATAACTTTCTCAACGGATATAAATGGATTAAGAAAAGGGACGTAACCCGTCCGGTACAATATGAACGTGCCGAGAAGAGCACTAACGCTCCGGAGAGACATACTGATATCTGGTGCGATATGTATGCACCAATAGAAGAACTTGAAGCCTATGGAAAGAACCCAAAGAACGACAGACCAATGATAATGGTTGAATATGCTCACGCAATGGGAAACTCAACGGGTAACCTGCAGGATTATTGGGATGTTATTGAAAGGTATCCGAAACTACAGGGAGGATTTATCTGGGACTGGGTAGACCAGGGGTTTCTAAAAACAAGTGAAAATGGTGAAAAGTATTGGGCTTATGGTGGGGATTACGGGGACATGGGAATCCCCAGCGATGGCAATTTTTGCATTAACGGCCTTGTATGGCCTGACAGAACAGGACATCCGGGTCTGAATGAAGTTAATAGAGTTTACCAGTACGTTGGTTTCGAACCTGTTGACCTGACCAGAGGAACAATTAAAATTAAAAATAAGTATGATTTCACTAACCTGAATGAGTTCCACTTTGACTGGGAGATCGTTGCCGATGGGAATGTCCTTCAGTCTGGCAAACTTAAGATCCCCGACCTGAAGCCAAAAGCTGAGGAGGTTGTAACTGTACCTTTCGATAAAATAGTACCGGCTCCCGGAACTGAGTATTTTTTAAATCTGAGAGTATCAAGAAGTGACGCATGGAATTATGTGCCGGAAGATCATATATATGCAACTGCTCAGTTCAAATTACCTGAAGAAGGCAAGCCGGTATTTGCAAAAGTAAACGGACTGGCTGTTCTGCAGACCAAGACAATTGGCAAAAAACTGGAAGTAAGCGGTGTAGATATGAAGATTGTATTTGACCTGGTTTCAGGCCGACTTGAATCATACAATTACAAAGGCAGGGAACTGATCAAAAAAGGTCCGGAGCCTGATTTCTGGAGACCCCCGACAGATAATGACTACGGATATGATATGGACCAGCTGCTGGGAGTCTGGAAAAAAGCCGGTGAAAGAACAATAGTTACAAAAGCAAATATCAGTCAGCCTGAACTTGGAAAGGTAGTGGTAACCTTTAATTATGATATCCCGGACACAGAAGGTAAAAAAATTGCAGGCTATGCAAGCTCATATACCATCTATGGATCAGGAGATGTAATAGTTAAAAACCAATTCAATAAATTATCTGAAAAGATTCCTGAAATACCCAGGATGGGTATGCAGATGCAACTTCCTGTGGAGTATACAAACCTGACATGGCTTGGCAGGGGACCTCATGAAAATTATACTGACAGAAAAACTTCTGCCGAAGTGGGTCTTTATGAAAGTACTGTGGCCGACCAGTATACTCCTTATATCAGACCCCAGGAAAATGGTTATAAAACCGATACTCGTTGGCTTACTTTAACTGACGATGACGGAAATGGCATTATGGTAAGCGGGGATCCCCTTATCTGTTTCGCGGCTCTGAATAATATTCATGATGATTTTGAGTCGCCGGGGAAAATATCACAGTACAGGAAAGATGCTAAAACTGCCAATACTCATACAATAGATGTTAAACCACGCGACCTTGTAAATCTGAATGTTGATCTTGGTCAGATGGGAGTGGGGGGAGATAATTCGTGGGGAGCGCTAATCCATCCGCAATATCGTCTTCTTGGCACGAAATACGAATATTCTTTCAGGATAAGGCCTGTTGTTAAAGATGATGATGTACTGAAACTGGCAAAAGAGAAATTTTAAAGCTTTTCGTAGAAATATGCTTCTTTCTTGTCGGCATCATCCCAGGAGTAAATTTTCTTATTACTGTTAAGAAAATAGAAGTTCAGCAGAGCAAAGTCACCTGCACACATTGTAGTATGTACAAACAGGAAAAGCGACAGACTCCATTTCCATAACCCGGGAAGGATGAAAACAAGAAGTGTAAGTACTATACTAATAAGCAGGAAAGGTGTCAGGGCAACAATCCTGAACTGGAGGGGTGAAGCGACATACCTGTGCGCTGTAACATAAAATATATATTGTTTGAGATCCATACCAATCCTTATATTTCTTGCTCCGGAAATATAATAGGGTATTATATGCAGAGATTCGTGCACAGGTATACACAGAACAGGAAATACTATCAATCCGAGTGATGAATGTGTGAGTATTTTGGCCAGAGGGTAATAGCCTGCAATATTAAATCTTACTTTAAGCGCGAGACCCAGAAATATAAGGCAGACTGCCCAGAAGATTGTGATCAGCCTCGATCTTTTCATCAAATACTCAAATATAAACGGAACTAAATCTTTATAGGAAACAGAAAGGAGCTGCCTGTATTTTGTCTGATCATCAAGATCTTCCACCCGTATTGCCATATTAAAGCTTTTAACAAATATAGCCTAATGGGAGGTGATCCCAAAGTATTCGACATATAAAGATTGACAATTATATATTAAACAGGAATTTTCAGCCTTTGAACAATATCCCTGAAACCTGGTTCGTTTAGAATCGGTTTAAAATATAAGTCTGAAACCATCCATGGAAGGAAATCACCATGGAGCCTGTATACTGTCTCAAGATTTCTGATAGCCTTTTCTTTTTCACCCATTACTGAATAAACTTCAGCCAGTCCCCAGGCATACCACCATGTATCGTTGTACTTTTCCATTTCTTTAACTACTTCCATTGCCTTATCTCGCTCTCCGGCCTTGGCATAGGCGATAGCAAGGCCATTTTCGTAACCGGGACTGATTGCCAGTCCTTTTTTATGCTCTTCAATTGCTTCAAAATTCATTCCCAATTCTGTGTAGGATGAGCCGATCAGGTAGTAAGCAAGCGGATCATTCGGATCGAGAAGGAAAGACTTGTTTGCTTCAGCTATTGCTTCATTGTAATGTCCATAGTAAAGGTACAACCAGGCAAGGTAGTCCTGGCTTGTAAGGTCTGTAGGATCAATTTCAATGGCTCTCTTCATTTCGGAAGTCGCTTCATCGGTTTTATTGGTCAGGGTAAGAATCCAGCCATATGTATAATGAGCTGAGGCTATATTAGGATTTATTTCCAGAGCGTGAGTTACTGATTTTTTGGCAGCAGAAAAATTCCATTCTGTGTATAAATAATGGGTAGCAAGTACAACCCATGCATCTGCCAGGGTGGAATCGAGGTCGAGTGCTTTGAGAGCATAAGTTTTACTCTTGTTAATCGCATCTTCACCAAGAGGAGATGAATGTCCTGCATTGCTGTAACCAAGTGAAAGTCCAAGATATGGCAACGGATCTGCAGGGTCAATTTTAATTGCCTCGTTATAACTGTTAACACCTTTTTCAAAATCTTCGGCGGTATGCCTTCTCATGTATTCTCGGCCACGGTAACAGGCTTTAATGATCTCCGGATTATGCTTTGGAACTATTGAAAGATTCTTTGCTTCCTGGGATGTAAGCTTTATTTTTGTCGCATCAACAATATGATTGATTATATCGCGGTAAATGGTTCCAATCTCCTCCCAGCTTTGAACAAATGAGGACCTCCAGATATATTTTTCTTCAGGAAACGCTTGCACCAGCCCCACTTCAATCTGAAGATTACCTTCTGATCCTTTTATCGATGATTCAACAAGAGCATTCACGCTGAGCTTCTTAGCCATATCCTGGACCATTGTGTTCGAATCTTTGAATTGCAATGTTGATGACCTTGGTCTTACATTAAAGCTGCTAATAGTCCCAAGCTTTCCTGTAATATCATCCTGAATTCCATCAGCAATATATTGAAGGTCGGGATTTCCGGTTAAATTGGATACAGGTAGAACGGCAATTGATTTCCTGACAATGTCAGTTGTTGAAATATCCGTTTTTGTTTTATTAATAAATTTTGGAATAATGAATATCATTGCTAATAAAACAAGAAACAGGCCAAGAGATCCATAAAAAAGTATCGTTTTTCTTTTTCTCCCATTGCCCTTAGCAGCTTTTCCCTTGAGACTTCCTGTCTGTTTTTCTGCATAGTCCTGGAAAGTTCCTTTCTGGTATGATTTTATTGACCGCTTTCTGGGATCAGGATGCAGACCATAAATTATATCTTTTATAGTATTGGCTACTTTATTTATCTGATCGCGGTAAAAGGTCTTGTTGAGATTTTTGTCAGGATTGTCATCAGGTTTCAGCGGCCTGTTAACACCAGCGCTTGAGTAAATAAACTCTATTGCCCGGAACCTGCAACCTGTCTCACGTTCTATCAGCTCAGTATCAGAGTCATCAAGATCATGGATTTTTATAGGTATTATCCGGCTGCACACATTTCCGCTAGCCAGTTTAACATCTCTGCCAAGCTTGTCAGAAGATGCTAATTTGTTAAATGCTAAAAACTCGTTCTGCCAGGCAAAGCTTTTAGGATCACAGTAAGTTTGTGAAACTATTGGTATGAAGATCAGCGATTTAAGCTTTGTCTCGAGACTTTTATTCACATTATGGATTTCCAGGAGACCATCATGCGGATTTTCATCGAAATAGATTGAAACATCCTCTTTGAAAGTTGCTTCAATTTCCCTTTTCAGGTGGTCGATGAATTCAGTTACCCACCCGTCATACTTATTATCTTTCTGGCGGTAGCTGATAAAAATATCGTACTCGTAACCTTCGATAATGCTTGCCATAATATTTTAAGATTAATTAATTGAGATTTTCAGCTGAAGATTATACTCTATCAAATTTAAACCTAAAACAAGTTAAAAGCAAAAAAATGTTTCAGACAATTCAGAACCATATAAATGCGCAATTGTAGATCAATTTAATATAAAGAAGCATTAAGTAACTTTTGAGCCAGTTTACTTATTGGCCCATTATTTGATACATTTACAGAAATATTCCTTTAGTGAAGCTGATATTTACCATATTGCTAATCTTCCTTTTTATAACCAGTATCTCGGGGCAAAAAGATACGTTGAAACATCCGGCAGATACTTTATCAGGGAAAGAATATCTTATTCAGAATGTTAAGAGAAACGGTGTAACACTGCCTGAAGTTGCAATTAAGGAAGTAACTGTTGTTGCGCCTCCCAGTAAAACAAAAACCAGGGATTACCGGAGGTATGAGAGACTGGTTTATAATATAAAAAGAGTTTATCCCTATGCATTGATTGTCAGAAGCAGGATTGAACAGGTGAATGCTGAACTGCAAAAAATACCTGATGATAAGGGTCGCAGGGCCTATCTAAAGAATGTTGAAAAAGATGTATTTGGAAAATATGAAGGCGATATGCGTCAAATGACAATCACTCAGGGGAGATTACTGATTAAGCTTATTGACAGGGAAACCCAGAATACTTCGTACACGCTTATAAGGGATTATCGTGGTAAAATAACGGCCATATTCTGGCAGGGGATTGCACGTATTTTTGGCACAAACCTGAAAGATGAATATGATCCGTTTGGTGAAGACGCTTTGATTGAACTGATAATAAATGAAATTGATGCAGGCAGGCTATAAAAAGGGGACAGGCTCCGGACCGGGAATGAAGAGGATATTTATTGCTGTAAAGATAGGGGTTGGAGATAAGCTTTCCAGGATGATTTCATCGATGAAGTCAGAGTTCAGCAGTGAAGGAATCAAATGGACGGCTAATGATAATATACATATTACCCTGGCTTTCCTTGGAGATACTGAGGAGAATAAGATAAAAAATATCATTTCGATGCTAAATGCTTTATGTAAAACCATAGTAAAATTTGAACTCACACTTAGGGGAACAGGAGTATTTAAAAATATAAATGATCCCCGCATTTTATGGACAGGGATTGATACATCTGAAAGATTGTTGGACCTAAACAGGATTATAATTGGAGGACTCAGGGAATCAGGTCATGGAATTGAAGAACGCCCTTTTAGTCCCCATCTTACCCTGGGCCGTATTAAATATTTCAGAGATAAGGAGGCACTGAAAAAGTTTCTCGATAATTACAAGGATATGGTATTTCAGAAAGTAGCTGTCGATGAAGTGATACTTTATGAAAGTATTTTGCTCCCGAAAGGGCCTGTTTATAAACCTTTAGCCAGGATTGCTCTGAACTGAATCAATCTTATCCGCCCATCGCAACCCGCATACCATCAACCGCCTAGTGTCTAGCGCCTAGTGTCTAGCGCCTAGCGCCTAGCGCCTAGTGTCTTATACTCCTTCCCCTTTAAAAATAATACCAATAGTATAGACCGCAATTTTCAGATCGAACCACAAAGATCTGTTTTCAAGATAATAAATATCATATTCAAGTCGTTCAAGCATCTCATCAACATTGGAAGCATAACCATACTTAACCTGTCCCCAGGATGTTATTCCGGGTTTTATCTTCTGAAGTTTCCGGTATTGAGGCGCCCTGAGCATAATCTGATCAATAAAATGTTTCTGCTCGGGTCTGGGTCCAATTAACGACATCTCGCCTTTAAGAACATTAATGAAATTAGGGATTTCATCAAATTTGTGTTTTCTCATGAAACGACCGACTGCAGTTATTCGTCTGTCTTTCTTTCCGGTTAGCAGGGGCAGACCCTCTTCGGTTCCAAAATGCATCGATCTGAACTTGTACATTGTGAAGGTTTTTCCCGATTTACCGATCCGTTTTTGAGAATAGATCACCGGTCCCTTGCCAGTCATTTTAATTGCTATGCTAAGTATAAGAATTACAGGCGAAAGCAGGATTGAAAAAGATATTGCAATAGTATAGTCAATTACCATCTTAATTATATTTAGCAGCTGTTCTCTAAATTTCATAGCTTAAATATACAAAAAGAAATGAGTTTAATTTATCACTATAGCAATCTCACATTTTTTATACTTTTGTGGCATTAATTATTTTCTCAGGAATTTCAATGACAGATTCATTCGAAGCTAAGGGCAAGCGGAAAAAGCTTGTGACAGAACTCAGAAAAAAAGGAATCAGCGATGAAGAAGTACTAAGGGCTATTGACGCAGTGCCGAGGCATCTTTTTATGGATCCGGCATTTCTAATTCATGCTTATGTTGACAAGGCATTCCCGATTTCTTCGGGTCAGACAATCTCGCAACCTTACACTGTAGCTGTGCAATCTTCTCTACTAAAGGTTAAAAAGAGAGATAAAATTCTTGAAATTGGTACCGGATCGGGCTACCAGGCAGCTGTACTGGCTGAAATGGGTGCAAAAGTATATACTATTGAGAGGTTCAGGGAGCTTTATTTAAAAGCCCAGAGGACCCTGATGTCACTTGGTTATTCAGTGGATTTCTTTTATGGTGACGGGTTTGAAGGCAAACCTCAGTACGGCCCTTACGATGGCATTGTGATAACGGCTGCAGCACGTGAGGTGCCATTGAAATTACTTCAGCAACTCAAGACAGGAGGAAGGATGGTCATTCCGCTGGGGACATCATCTTCACAGATTATGACTGTTGTTGAAAAAAGCGAAACAGGTAGTTTTGAATATTCCGAGCATGGTAATTTTATTTTTGTGCCGATGCTGAAAGGAATTGTCAATGGAAAATAATTGATTATGGAAATACATAAGTTTGTTTTTTCGCCTATCGAAGTAAATACATACATACTCGTCGACAAGTCAGGAGATTGCGCAATAATAGACTGCGGATGTTACAACATTAAGGAATCTGCCAGGCTGGAGAAGTTTATAAATGATAAGAAGATAAATCCTGTTCTGTTGTTAAACACACATTGTCATCTTGATCATTTATTTGGAAACAAATTCATACTTGAACGATATAACCTTAAAACTCTCTCCGGAAAGGAAGATGAAATGAACAGACTGAATTCTGTACAACATGCGATGCTTTTTGGACTGGATATGGATGATCCCCCTGAGCCCGGGGGGTTTATTGAAGATAATCAGATTATCACTTTTGGAACAACAGAGCTGGTTGCTCTTCATGTACCCGGTCATTCAGAAGGAAGTATGGCATTCTATTCCGAGGAAGATTGCTGCGTTTTTACAGGCGATGCACTCTTTGCAGGAAGCATAGGAAGAACTGATCTGCCGGGAGGTGATTATGATACTCTTATAAATAGTATCAGAACTAAATTGTTTGTTTTACCACCTGAAACCGTCGTATATCCAGGGCATGGTCATGAAACAACCATTGATATTGAATTGAAATCAAATCCCTATTTTTCTTAATATAAATACTCTAATTTAGCAGACAATTGTATGTACCAGATTTGCTCTCCATCTCTTTCGCTTTCCAACTTCAGTAGTTCAGCGTTGAGGATGAGGTAAATTGATTGATTTTAAGGCTGTTAATATAAGTTATAAATTTTTTTCAAACGAAATATATTAATTAAAGATTATCAAATATATGTCTTCAGACAAGTTTGTAAACCGTCATAACGGTCCGCGCGACAATGAGTTACCGCATATGTTAAACACTATAGGAGTGAAATCGCTCGATGAACTTATAGAAAAAACAGTTCCACCATCAATAATGCTCGAAAAACCTCTGCAGCTTCCTGAGGCAATGAGTGAGTACGATTATCTCAATCACATCAGGTTCCTGGGGCAGAAGAATAAAATGTTCCGCTCTTTTATAGGTCAGGGCTATTATGGTGTGGCTCCATTATCAGTCATTACCCGGAATGTACTGGAAAATCCTACCTGGTATACCACCTATACTCCTTACCAGGCTGAGATATCACAGGGCAGGCTGGAGGCACTTTTGAATTTCCAGACTATGATAATTCAACTGACCGGTATGGAGATAGCAAATGCCTCATTGCTCGATGAATCAACTGCAGCAGCAGAGGCTATGATAATGATGTATAATGCACGGTGCAGAGCAGCAGTGAAGGAAGGAGCAAATAAGTTTTTTGTGGATGATGACATATTTCCACAGACCATAGAAGTCATTAAAACACGATCAAAACCACTTGGCATTGAACTGGTTACAGGAAAATACACGGCAGCTTCATTTAATGAGTTATTTTTTGGTGCAATAATTCAATACCCTGCTGCCTCAGGACAGATAAGAGATTATAAATCATTTACTGATATGGCTCATGCTGCAGGAGTCCTGGTGG
>CAYUQR010000038.1:6477-12405 GCA_964446825.1 uncultured Rikenellaceae bacterium | reverse complement strand
ATAAGAGATTATAAATCATTTACTGATATGGCTCATGCTGCAGGAGTCCTGGTGGGAGTGGCAGCCGATCTCATGAGTCTTGTTCTGATTACGCCTCCGGGTGAATGGGGAGCTGATATTGTTGTAGGATCAAGCCAGAGAATGGGTCTTACTATGAGTTTTGGAGGTCCTCATGCCGGATATTTTGCCACGAAAGATGAACTGAAAAGGAGTATGCCGGGCCGGATAATCGGAGTATCAATAGATGCACAGGGGAATAATGCAATGAGGATGGCCTTGCAAACACGGGAACAACATATAAAAAGGGAGAGGGCAACTTCAAATATATGTACAGCACAGGCTCTTCTTGCAATGATGTCGGGCATGTATGCACAGTATCACGGACCTGAAGGTTTACGAGATATCGCAAGCCATATTCATAGATCTGCCTGCACAATTGCACACTCCCTTAAAGACATGGGATTCAGTATACAAAATTCAATGTTCTTTGATACCATTAAAATCAGTCTCAGGGGTAAGGTATCATGTGAAACTATCAGGTCACTTGCTCTTGAAGCGGAAATGAATTTTTATTATCCCGACGATAGTACGGTGATTATCAGTACAGATGAGATTATAACCTTTAAAGAGATAAACACAATTGTCAGGATATTTTCCAGAGCTTTGGGGAAAGATGCACGAAGAATTACTACCTATTGCGATTGTAAATGCATTAGCGATAAGCTCCTTCGAAAGTCCGACTTTTTAACTGAGGGAACCTTTAACAGGTATCACAGCGAAACAGAGATGATGAGATATATAAAGATGCTGGAGAGAAAGGATTTCTCACTAACTCATAGTATGATATCTCTTGGCTCCTGTACAATGAAACTTAATCCGGCAAGTTCTTTATTCGCCATGAGCTGGCCTGAATTCGCCAATATACATCCTTTTGTTCCGCAAGACCAGGCCCTGGGATATTATCAGATTATGAGGGAACTGGGAGAAGCCCTGAAGGAAATTACCGGATTTTCTGCTATTTCTTTTCAGCCAAATTCGGGTGCAGCCGGCGAATATGCAGGGCTAATGGTGATTCGCGAATATCATCTTACCAGGGGCGAAGGACACAGGAACATTACTCTGATCCCGGCTTCTGCTCATGGCACGAACCCGGCCAGTGCTGCTATGGCCGGAATGCAGATAATTGTTGTGGAATGCGATGAGAAAGGTAATATAAGTATTGACGATCTCAGGAAAAAAGCTGAAGCAAATAAGGATAATCTGGCATGTTTAATGATTACCTATCCGTCGACTCATGGCGTGTTTGAAGCTGCCATAAAAGAAATGACAGCTATTATACACTCAAACGGTGGTCTTGTTTACATGGACGGTGCTAATATGAATGCACAGGTCGGACTGACCAACCCGGGACATATCGGGGCTGATGTCTGTCACCTGAATCTTCACAAGACTTTTGCCATACCTCATGGAGGAGGCGGCCCGGGGATGGGGCCAATCCTGGTTAATGACAAGTTAACTGAATTTCTTCCTTCTCACCCGATGGTAAGAACAGGTGGTAGCCATGGAACTTCGGCTGTAGCGGGAGCACCCTTCGGCAGTGGACATATTCTGACAATTTCTCATGCCTATATTATGATGATGGGTTCATACGGTTTAACACGGGCTACAAAACTTGCCATTCTGAATGCAAATTATATTTCGGCTTCCTTAAAGGGCTGGTTCAAGACTCTTTATACCGGTACAGAAGGATTTGTTGCACATGAGATGATACTCGAATGCCGGAATTTTAAAACGGAAACAGGAGTGACGGAATCCGATATCGCCAAAAGGTTAATGGATTATGGATTCCATGCTCCAACTCTTTCATTCCCGGTACATGGAACACTGATGGTGGAGCCTACGGAATCAGAATCTCTGCAGGAAATGGACAGGTTCATCAGTTCCCTGAAATCGATCTGGAACGAAATACAGGAAATAAAAGAAGGGAAGGCTGATAAAGAAGATAATGTCCTTCATAATGCGCCTCATACAGTCAGGGTGGTTACTGCTAATGAATGGAATCATTCTTATGACAGACAAAAAGCAGCTTTCCCTGTTAAATGGATAATTGAGAATAAGTTATGGCCATCCGTGGGTCGTGTTGACGATGGTTACGGCGATCGTAATCTTGTTTGCACATGCGATCCTATTGATTCTAACAGGTTTTAGAAAATTTATATTGATCTGTTGTCCGGATCAGTTTTATATGAATGGATCTAAATCAGCGATAATGAAAAGACTACATTTATTTTTTCTGCCGTTTGTAATCATTGCAGTTTCCTGTGGTTCGGGCGGCTCAAAACAGCAACCGGATAAATCAAATGCCTCAATGGAAAAATCTTATCAGGTCAGGTTAATCACAGTCGACCCAGGCCATTTTCATGCCGCACTGGTCCAGAAGACAATGTACTCCCAGGTTTCTCCCGATGTTCGTGTTTATGCACCTGTAGGTCCCGATTGCCAGCAGCATCTCGACAGAATCAGATTGTACAACACCCGGGCTGAAGATCCAACATCCTGGAATGAAATAGTATATACCGGGCCTGATTTCTTTGAAAAAATGCTTTCCGATAAGGCCGGCAATGTTGTTATTTTAGCAGGTAATAACAGGAAAAAGGCTGAGTATATTACAGAATCTGTTGATGCAGGGTTGAATGTTCTGGCAGATAAACCGATGATAATCAGGCCTGAAGATTTTCCAGCACTTGAAAGTGCTTTTGCTGAAGCTAAGGAGAAAGGCGTGTTGTTATACGATATAATGACTGAGAGATATGAAGTGACTACTATCTTGCAAAAACTTCTTTCTCAAAAACCTGAGCTTTTTGGTGTCCTTACAACAGGGAGCAAGGAAGCGCCTGCAGTCACAAAAGTTAGTGTGCATCATTTCTCAAAGATTGTTTCGGGTATCCCGTTGCTTCGTCCTGCCTGGTATTTCGATGTTGACCAGCAGGGAGAAGGTATTGTTGATGTTACAACACACCTGGTTGACCTTGTTCAGTGGGAATGTTTCCCGGAACAGATACTTAATCCTTCGGATATTAAAATGATTAAAGCAAGCCATTGGCCAACAATAATATCAAAAGATGAATTTAAGAGTGTCACCGGCCTCGATAATTTTCCAGGGTATCTTAATAAAGATATAAAAGACAGTAAACTTTATGTTTATTCAAATGGTGAAATGGTATATCAGATAAAGGGAGTTTTTGCAAAAGTATCGGTTGAATGGAAGTATCAGGCACCTCCCGGGGGTGGCGATACGCACTACTCGGTGATGCACGGATCAAAATGTGACCTGGTGATCAGACAGGGTGCTCCGGAAAAATTCATTCCTACTCTTTATGTTGAAAATGTTAAAGGCGACATTACAAACGAATTTACTGCAAAGTTGAAACGTATTTTAGAATCGCTGCCTTACGATAGTCTTGAGGCAGAGGCAGTTGGGGGAAACTCTTTTGTGATAAATGTTCCTGACAGATACAGGGTCAGCCATGAGGCTCATTTCGGCCAGGTTATGGCAAAATTTCTTGAGTATCTGAAGCAGGGCAAATTGCCGGAAT
Source organism: uncultured Rikenellaceae bacterium (assembly GCA_964446825.1). Classification (GTDB taxonomy): domain Bacteria; phylum Bacteroidota; class Bacteroidia; order Bacteroidales; family VadinHA17; genus LD21. The sequence goes on along the minus strand of CAYUQR010000038.1, from coordinate 8,809 downwards.
GGGAAGTGCCGGGTATGATTACGAAATACTACACTACCACCGCCGCTCTGCAAATGGCTAAAGAAAAATAGGCGCAACGGCCTTATTCAAACAGATCTTCGACCACCAGTGAATAGAGTTCTTCAGGTGAAAGACCGGCAGAGACTGACTGCTTCGGCACAATACTCTCTTTGGTCATACCCGGAACTGTGTTGATCTCAAGAAAATATGGTTTTTCTCCTGTTACAATAAAATCTACACGCACAATTCCGCTGCAATCAAGAAGATCATAAATAAGTGAGCTTAATCTTTGTATCTCATTTGTTATTATTGCTGGCATTTCTGCAGGAGTCACCTCCTCAGACCTACCCGTGGTGTACTTTGCCTCGAAATCAAAAAATTCATTTTTGCTTATTATCTCGGTCACAGGAAAAACATAACTTTTATTTTTCGTTTTGACTACACCACATGCAACCTCCCTGCCATTCATGAAAGCCTCTATCAATACCTCGTTGCTCTCTTTAAAAGCAATCTCAATAGCCGACAGCAATTCCTCTTTTTTCTTCACTTTTGTGACACCAAAGCTTGAGCCGCTGTCATTAGGTTTCACAAAGCAAGGCAGTCCGGTTTGTCTTATTATGCCAACCGGGTCAAGGTTATCACCTTTCCTTATTAGTATAGCATCAGCCATAGGGATCTTATATTCTTTAAGGAACAGCTTGCATGCCTGTTTATTAAATGTGAGTGCCGAACAGAATGCTCCACAACTTGTGTACGGAATACCCAGGATATCAAAATAACCCTGCAGAAGTCCGTTTTCACCTGGTGTGCCGTGAATAGCAATGAAAACGCCATCAAATTTTATTCTGTATTCGTCGGTGATTAGGCTGAAATCATTTTTATCAATGTTATGGTAATGGTCTTTATTATCCTCCCAGTACCAGTTTGTGCCACGTATCATTATTATATAAACTATATACCTGGAGGATAATGATTTACTTACTTCGTTGGCACTTTTTACAGATATTTCATATTCAGAGGAGTCTCCCCCTGCTACAATAGCTATGGTCTTCATTATTTGTTCAGTTTTTCGATCCTAAATTAGTCATTTTTGGAATCTTAAAGGAGAAACACAGAGATATTTAATTGTGAAGCCAGGTTGAAAAAATGTAACCAAAAATTAATATAACGATGAGGTGGTGAATGATCTGTAGATATATTACCTTTGTTAAAATTTTTAAAAAAATAAAAATGAAAAAGGGTTGTTTAATTTCAATCATAGTAGTTGCTTTTTTAGCACTTATTGTACTTGCAGTTGTACTATGGGGTACGAGAGTATATAATGGCATGGTTACCATGCAGGAATCGGTTACCAGCCAGTGGGGTAATGTCGAAACATCATACCAGCGCAGATCTGACCTGATACCGAATTTTGTCAATACTGTAAAAGGTGCTGCCAATTTTGAGCAGACCACTCTTACGCAGGTTATCGAAGCAAGGTCAAAAGCCACTTCTGTTACGATTGATCCTACAAAGATGACTGAAGAGAATATGCAGCAATTCCAACAGGCACAGGGTCAGTTATCATCGGCTTTGAGCAGGCTAATGGTCGTTGTTGAACGATACCCTGAGCTCAAGGCAACTCAGAATTTCCGTGATCTTCAGGTTGAGCTGGAGGGAACCGAGAACAGGATTAATGTTGAAAGAAGAAAATTCAATGAAGTGGCAAGATCGTATAACACATATATCAGGAGGTTTCCGCAGAGTTTTATAGCCGGCATGTATGGCTTCCAGTCAAAGCCTTATTTCAAGGCTGAAGAAGGAGCCGAAAAAGCACCGGAAGTTAAGTTCTAGTTATAATTAATTATCTGATTATGAAAGCTTCATCGTTCTTTACAAAAGAACAACAGGCTCAGATACTTGCTGCCGTAAAAGAGGCTGAGAAAGAAACCTCAGGCGAGATAAGAGTTCATATAGAAACATCATTTACCGGTGATGTTCTTGACAGGGCTGCATGGGTCTTCAAAAAACTGGGAATGCATAAAACAGCCGAACAGAATGGTGTTCTTTTTTACCTTGCTATAGATAACAGAAAATTTGCTATTATCGGTGATTCAGGTATCCATGCCAAAGTGCCGGAAGGTTTCTGGAATGAGATAAGTGAAAAGATGGGTAACAATTTCCGGGAAGGTAAATTCACTGAAGGTCTTTCAGAAGGGATAATTCTTGCCGGGAAACAACTGCAGAAGCACTTTCCTTACAGACAGGATGATGTTAATGAATTGCCTGATGATATTTCTTTCGATAATTTAAAAGGGGAATAATTATAATGCGAAAAGGTTATTTGTATATA
>CAYUQR010000038.1:4138-6377 GCA_964446825.1 uncultured Rikenellaceae bacterium | reverse complement strand
CTTTCGATAATTTAAAAGGGGAATAATTATAATGCGAAAAGGTTATTTGTATATATTTACTTTACTGGTGTTGTTGTTTTCAGTGTCCATGACACGAATCTTCTCACAGGACATTCCCGACAAACCTGTTCCTGAGAGACTGGTAAACGATTTTGCAGGCATGCTCAAGCCGGAAGATGTAAATATTCTGGAACATAAGCTTGATTTATTCAACGATTCAACATCCACACAAATCGCAATTGTAATTGTTCCTACGTTGAATGGATATGAGAAAGCTGACTATGCACAGCGTCTGGCTGAAAAATGGGGTATTGGCCAGAAAGGACTGAATAACGGAGTACTTATTCTTGTTACGCCTAAGACCAACGATTCAAAAGGCGAGGTGCAGATCGCACCCGGATATGGACTGGAAGGAGTAATCCCTGATATTACATGTGGTGAGATAGTTGATTATCAGATCCTTCCTGCATTCAGAGCCGGGGATTATTTTACAGGGCTGAATGATGCGACAAACACACTTATGTCACTCGCAAGAGGTGAGTTTTCTGCCGCAGATTTCGGTAAAATGGTGAAAAAGAACAAAAACGATGGATCAGGAGTCATCTTTGTTATAATATTAGTCATTGTCATTTTTTTAATATCAAGAGGATCAGGTGGTTCAAACAATAAACACATCAGTACCGGGGGCTTGCCTTTCTGGATGCTTATGGGTATGATGGGTTCTGGCAGAGGACAGAGCGGCAGTTGGGGTGGCTTTTCCGGTGGCGGCGGCGGAGGAGGCGGCTTCGGCGGGTTCGGAGGCGGAAGCTTCGGTGGTGGCGGAGCCGGTGGCAGCTGGTAACCAATGAATTAAGAATGAAGAACAAACGAACAGCGAAGTAAGAAAATTGAATTATTTCTGAATTCTGACTTCGTTTGTTCTGCGTTCGTTTGTTCAGAGTTATCCACAGAATTTTACAATAAAGAATCTCTGCCGGATATATATTTCCTCCATTTATCAATAACCATTTGCATATCATCCGGCAAATCCGAGTCGAACGACATCCTCTTTCCTGTCACGGGATGATCAAATGCCAGCGATTTTGCATGAAGTGCCTGACGCGGTAATATCTTAAAGCAGTTCTTAATGAATTGCTGGTATTTGGTAAAAGTTGTTCCTTTAAGTATCTGATCGCCACCATATTCCTGGTCATTGAACAGGGAGTGCTTTATATAACTGAAGTGTACTCTTATCTGATGTGTTCTTCCTGTTTCAAGTTTGCACTCAACAAGCGAGATATAGCCAAGATCCTCAAGGACCTTATAATGTGTAACTGCTGGTTTCCCTTCACTGCCGTCTTTGAATACCTGCATTATCTTCCTGTCTTTTATGTTCCTGCCTACATTGCCTGTTATTGTTCCTTCCGGAGGATCAGGTATACCCCATACAAGGGCATTATATCTTCTGTCGGTAGTGCGTTCGAAAAACTGTTTGGAAAGTCTGTTAAGGGCATATTCATTCTTTGCAACAACAAGTATTCCGGAAGTGTTTTTATCAATCCTGTGAACCAGTCCTGGCCTTGTTTCACCGGTGTTGAAAAGAGGAAGATCCTTGAAATGCCACATCAGGGCGTTTACAAGGGTGCCTGTATAGTTTCCATATGCCGGATGCACTACCATACCGGGTTCCTTATTAACCACAAGTACATCATCATCCTCATAAACAATATTCAGAGGTATATTTTCGGGAATAAGTTCAATTTCTCTTGGGGGGGTTGGAAGAACAATCTGAATAATATCTCCGGGTTTAATCTTATAGTTAGGCTTGACCGGTCTGTTATTGACCAGTATATTACCTGCATTGGCGGCATTCTGAATACAGGTTCTTGAAGTATTCTCAAGCCTGTCCGACAGATATTTATCTATCCTTAGCAGTGACTGTCCAGGATCTGACTTAAACCTGTAATGCTCAAACAGTTCCTGCTGGTCTTCTGATTCTTCCTCGGCCATTATTTGTCTTTACATTGTTTTAATTACCCGGGTATAGCTTAAGGGTTTGCCATTCAGGGTTATAACAAGGATGTATACCCCCTTTTGCAGGGAAGATATATTTACCTGTTCACTGTACGAAACTTTAATAAGTTCACGTCCCGACAGATCAATAATACTAATAAAAGCGGAGCCTGCAAATGACTGATCTCCGGCATCAATGTTAATAAACTGATTTGCCGGATTAGGCCATATTTTGATGGTGTTTTTA
>CAYUQR010000038.1:0-4038 GCA_964446825.1 uncultured Rikenellaceae bacterium | reverse complement strand
ATCAATGTTAATAAACTGATTTGCCGGATTAGGCCATATTTTGATGGTGTTTTTATTTTTGTAATATGTATCATTAATTCCGGCCACAAGGAGTGGATCACCGACAACTGGTCGTATCATTATACTGCCGTTTACCTGTGACTGATTCCAGAAACCGTTTAGCCAGTAAAGCTGTCTGTCTCCGTTTGTTGTGTTCACATCAAAACCAGCATTAAGAAATGTTTCAGTTCGCTGTCTCCATCCAACATAAAATACATCGTTAACCATCACCCCTTCAGGAAGTTTATAGGAATAATAACCGTTGATCATGTCACCCTGTTCCACCATTACATCTTCAAGTGTATAGAGAACATTTCCCGGTATCCCGTTATCGTCGTCCCAAACCATCAGGTCGAATGCTCTCTTATTGGCTTCCATATAACTGTCGTTAAAGCAAATCCGGATCGCTCTTATCGTATCCTGCTGATAGGACTGAAACCTGCAGGCAACCATAGCGTTTCTTGACCCCTGTCCGTTTATCCCGTATCCTCCTTCAGATGAGCCGTCATCAAAGGCAAAATAGTTTTTGAAGACCTGGTAGTAGACCATGGTGTCGTTTTCTTTTGGATCGAAAATATCAGTTTTCAGGGAACAGGTAATCCTGAACAGAGCAGAATCGGGGTTATCTGTATCAAAAGTATAAACAAGATTTGCATCGTAATCAATACTTGTTAGCGGACTTATATTAGTAGCACCGGCTGTAAAAAACAGCGCCTGGGAATTCTTATACATATCCCATATCTCAAAGTTTCTTGTTACATTTCTGGTAATAATGTCATTATTGCGATAGTGTACCGGAATGAAAGAACCCATTTCCTGAAGAAAAACCTGTTTGAACTGTTTCCATGGCATTGCCTCCTGGGTTTTGAGAAGAGAACGAAGAGGAAGAGTAAAAGCCACATCGGCAAAAACTGTATCAGCTGCATTCCTGTTAAGGTCAAGGCGAATATAATCGAGGTTCCAGATATCACAGTTTCCTACCATGGAAGGATCGCTCAGGTTTGGGCTGATGCTGGCATAGTTAATGAACCGGAACTGAAATCCTTTCTTAAGGAACCTGGAATTATTTACAGGTATTATAACAGGTTTAAACCTGGTATCAGCACTGCCGTTAACTTTCCAGACAGAATACCATTTTTCCTCATCAGGTGCATAAAATTGCAATGTAAGCGAATCATTTTCCTCAGGATGATCAGAAAGCCCTCCCGGTTCGTAAAAGAAGCTTAACCAAATGTTATCCGAAGTTGCATAGTTCAGATTTACAGGTCTGGATGTCAGGTGGTCAGCTTCAAATTCAGATGTGGATGCCGTGGCATATAAACTGCCTGTGTTATCCAGCGCATCAAAAGTGGCGATACCTTTTGTAATCTGATGGTCGGAATAAGTGTTGTTAATATACACATAATCGTCGAGCCACCACCTGTTGTCAGGCAAAACCGGTTGTCCCGAAAAATCATCAAAGAATGGCAGGTCAACTGTGTCCTGGACTGCTATATCTTTTTTGAAAAGATGCCTGTTCCTCTCAGATAAAATAACCGAATTTGATTGCAGACCGGTAACTATCTCCTGTGCTGTTGAAGTAACCAGGGAAATAAAAATAAAAATAAAATATAGAAACAATTTTCTGATCATCTGTTCTGTTTAGATGGTCCGTTTAACTTGCTGACAGCAGGGATAGTATCGGTGTTTATCATTGTTGAGTCGGTAGGTAGTTTAGATGAATCAACTGTTAACCAGAGATATATGGCTGATCCAAGCTGGATGGTCGCATCTTCACGGTATTCAGGATTTTGTTTATAGACAAACGCTTTAAGGGTATCACTGGCATTCAGGATAGTATTGTCGTAGACGTAGGTCCCAAGGCTGAGAGATGAGATAAGAATCTGATTTTTTGCCTGGTCCAATAGCATTCCCAAAAGATCAGGCACCGGGGCCCGCTGGTTACTTAACCCTTTTCCGAGAACAAGGTCTATCACCGAGCCTTTTTGCAATGAATCTCCTTCACTGATCTTCTTCCCACTGTAATATTGTTCAAGAACAACATTTATAGAGAGATCAGGCCTGTATCTTGATTCACCCATTTTAAGCCCGGAACTTTCTATCAAAGCCAATGCCTGCCTTATCGGAAGGTCAACAAGGTTTGGGACTGCTACCATTTCAGGGGAAAAAGCATTAATGGTAAGTATAACATTTCTCCATTTTTTTACCTTAAAACCAGGTTCGGGGTTCTGCTCTACAACACATCCGCGCGGCACAGCTGTTGTATAAACTGAATCGATAATTTCATATCTGAGCTTGCTCTTTTTTGCCAGTTCGGCAGTCTGTTCCTTAGTTAATCCGATGAAGGAAGGTACAGGCCTTGCCTGGCCGTGTCGTGTGTAAAGGCTCATCCAGATAAGGAGTAACATTATCGAAGCAATAACGATTATGATGGCAATTCCGAGATTTTTAAGAAATACTCTGCTCAGGATAAAGTCTTTTAAGGTCATATTTGTAAATTGAACATTAATAATAACGTAAAGGTACTTATAAAATTATACGGATGAAATCCGGCCGGACTATTAAGTACTTTTGGAGTATAAGCCCACCTTCATTGGTGGTGGTGGACAACTGGCCTGTAAAACGAATCTCTTTCAACTGGAGTGTATCCGGCCTGGCTGATAAGCCGGCATAGTTCGTCTGTTGACATGGCCGGGCTTTCCTCCTTCGATCCAGCCATTGAATAGATCCTTGTAGTGTCATCGATTGTTCCATCCATATCATCAGCACCAAACGAGAGTGCCAGTTGGGCGCTCTCTTTCCCGATCATTGGCCAGTAAGCCTTTATATGAGGGAAATTGTCGAGATAAATTCTTGATACAGCATAGTTTCGAAGATCTTCGATCAGGTTAACTTCTCCCAGATAAGACATACTATTATTTGTCTTTTTGTATTTTAACGGGATGAAAGCATTAAAGCCGCCTGTCTTGTCCTGCAGAATCCTTAGTCTTTCAAGATGGTCGATGCGCTGAGAATAATTCTCAATATGGCCATAGAGCATGGTAGCATTTGACGGGATACCAAGTTTGTGTGCTGTTTCGTGAATTGTGAGCCACAGTTCTGATGAAGATTTTTCATCACAGATCATTTTCCTCAGTTCTTCATCGAATATTTCAGCTCCTCCTCCTGGTATTGAATCCAGGCCATATTCCTTTAAAATCTTCAACCCTTCTTCTAATGAATAACCGGCCTTGTTAATCATATAATCAAGTTCAATGGCTGAAAAGGCTTTTACATGCAGATCATTCCTGTGCTCTTTAATTTTTTTTATGAGTGCCCCCCAGTAATGCAGGTCATAGGAGGGATGGACACCACCTACAATATGAACTTCAGTAACATCTTTTTTGTCGAATCGTCTTACCATTTCAAGCATTTCATCCTGGCTGTATTCCCAGCTCTCAGGATCACCCTCAGGCTTGTGATATGAACAGAACCTGCAATTATATATGCATTTGTTTGTTGGTTCTATATGGAAGTTGTGATTGTAATAGGCATCATTGCCGTTGAGTCTTCTTCTGACAATTCCTGCAAGCAGCCCGAGCAATGCAAGGTCGGACTTTGTAAACAATAACAGTCCTTCTTCAGGGGTGACACGTGTATTGCCTGTTATCTTATTGGCAATATTTCTGAGGTCATTATCGGTAATATGTTTATGAAGATCGTTCATGACTATTTATAATTGCCGGTAAAGTTAAGAATAATCGAAAAGTTTTAAGATAAATGCCGACACTGATTAAGGTGCCTGAGGGATGATCAATAAAAAAAGGTGCCCTTCCCGGACACCTTAATGAAAATATTGTATTATATGTTCTATCCTTTTAATTTAAGCTCAGTGGAAACAGATAATTTTTTCCTGCCTTTTGCTCTGCGTGAAGCGAGAACTCTCCTGCCGTTAGGCGTCGACATCCTTTCCCTGAAACCATGCTTGTTTGCTCTCTTCCTTCTTGATGGCTGAAATGT
>CAYUQR010000037.1:0-31523 GCA_964446825.1 uncultured Rikenellaceae bacterium | reverse complement strand
GCAGTAATTCAGTCAAAACTTGAGACCTTAATGCAGGATCCTGAACTTAAAAAAGGTCAGGCTGAACTTCTGTCATCAGCATATTCATATACCCTGAAAGTTTCCAAACTAACCCAGATACTTTTATTGCTGACAAAAATTGCCAATGATCAATTTCCAGATAAAAAACAGGTAAATTTTTCGCAACTCATTGAAGAAAAAGAAAGTATGCTGGCAGACATTATTAATGAAAAAAAGCTGGAAATTAAAAAGGATATTTCCAGTGAAGTATTTCTTGAAACAAATTTAATCCTGGCTGAATCGCTGGTAATGAATTTGCTCGGCAATGCCATCAGGCACTGCCTTACTTCAACCACTATTTATATTATACTTAACAATAACAGGTTTGAGATAACAAATTCTGGCACCCCTTTGAGTGTCCCTCCTGAAAAACTCTTTGAGAGGTTTTACAAAGCTGATAAATCATCTGAATCTCACGGACTTGGTCTTTCAATTGTGAATGAAATATGCTCTGTCAATAAATGGGAAATAAATTATAAATATGAGAATGACAGGCATAAATTCATAGTAATTTTTTAAATACAAAGTCTTTACAGAATCGTAAAATATCTTTAACTATTTAAATTAGTCTACCAGTTAAACGAAAAATGATGGCAGGTAATAACCTCCACCGTGTTAGAGTATTCTCATTATTTCTCTTCCTTTTTCTGATTTTTAACTTCAGCAATATTTATGGACAGAATCAAAATAGAGGCGCTGTTTCTGGTATAGTACGTGAAAAAGAGTCACAAAATCCTCTTGAATTTGCTACAATTACTGTACGATCTGTAAAAGACAGCAGCATTGTACAGGGAGGCGTCACCGATAAAAAAGGCAAGTTTAAAATAGGTAATATTCCATATGGAAGATATATAGTTATTTACAGTTTTATAGGCTTTAGAAACGAGGTTACCCCGGTCTTTAATATTGATGACACACATCCAGATATAGACCTGGGCACTCTGCTTATTTCTGCTGTCACAAGTTCTCTTAATGAGGTTATTGTTGAAGGGGAGAGATCAACATATGTGAACACTATCGACAGAAAAGTATTCAATGTGGGAAAAGACCTTACAAGCAAAACAGGCTCTGTGAGTGATCTAATGCAGAACATTCCATCTGTCACAGTTGATATCGACGGTGTGGTAAGCCTGCGTGGGTCATCAAACGTATTGATCCTGATCAACGGAAAACCTTCAGTTCTAATGGGGGCGAACAGGGCAGCAGTTCTCCAGCAGATACCCGCGAGCACAATTGAAAGGATCGAAGTAATTACCAATCCTTCTGCAAAATACAAACCTGATGGTACTGCCGGTATTATTAATATAGTCATGAAAAAGAACCGTTTACCAGGGTTTAACAGCACTGCAAGTGTAAATATTGGAAATGAAAACAGGTATAATGGTAACATTGCGGCAAATTACAATCCTGGGAAGATAAATCTGTCAGGGAGCTATAGCATTCGTCAGGACGACAGGATAAGACTAACAAATGATTCCCGGACCAGAACAGATCTTTTAAATGATTCAATAAGCTATTCAACAATAAATATTTATGATCATTCCAGTCCCCTGTCACAAATTATTTCAGGAGGTATCGATTATGAAATTAATGATAACAATACAGCAGGTATCACAGCCAGCTATGATACAAGAAATTTTAACAGGCATCAGACAACCACCTACAAATCTATTGACAGCAACAAAACAATGACAAAGGATTATGACCGAATCGATGCTGGTCCCCAAACCGAAAATGATCTGGAATTTGGAGCTACTGCAGGTCATAATTTTAAAAAAGAGGGTCATGAGTTAAATCTGGACTTTGTAACATCAAAGTCATTTGAAAAGGAAGATAATCATTATAGTAATATTTTCCGGATTCCTTCTATACCTGCTTCCTTCGATAATACTCTGCTCCAAAAGACTGATAATGAATCGCAACTGACCCTTGAATATATAAACCCTCTGTCTGAAACTTCAAAGATTGAAGCCGGTTATGTATTTGAATATATGCACAGTGACATGAATTACTATGGAGAATCACTTAACACTTCTTCCAGTATATGGGAGAAAGATACTCTAAAGTCGAATCGATTCATATATATCTCCGGAATTCATGTTCTTTATGGAACTTTTGAAAAAGAGCTTGGGAAATTCGGGTTTTTAGGTGGATTACGTGCAGAAGAGGCTCTAATAAATACTCGCCAGGTTACAACCGACACAATCATTAACAGCAACTATTTCAGGCTCTATCCTACTATTCATCTTGATTATAAGCTGACAGAACATGATGAATTCCAGCTGAATTACAGTCATCGGATACAACGTCCTGAAGAGGATGATCTTAACCCCTTTCCCGAATACCAGGATCCATATAACCTTAGGAAAGGCAATCCGCGTTTGAAACCTGAAGATATTCATTCGGTGGAGATGGGATACCAGTATAAAAGCAAAAATATTACGTTCCTGTCGACCATATATTACAGATATATGTACAACGGAATGACTCGTATAACAAACTATATAAATGATACAGTGCTGCTTACTTCACTCCAGAATCTCACCAAAAGCCAATCAGCAGGACTCGAACTGATTTTGACTTCAAATATTAGGGATGTAGTAACAATTAACCTGAGTACAAATACATTTTATAATACTATAGATGCTTCCAGTCTGGGATACTATAAGAACAAATCAATAATAACCTGGAGTGCCAATCTGAGCGCTGGTATAAATATATCCACATCAACAGTTATTCAAATCACTTCAAACTATGGAGCCAGGAGACTTACGCCGCAGGGAGAGATGTCCCCTTCATTTGTAATGAATACAGGCTTCAGACAGGAGTTTTTAAAAGGGAAAGGCGCACTAATCATTACAGTATCAGATATATTTAACTCACTGAGAAACAATTCAATATTAAATACACCTGAACTTTTTCAGACTGTAGTAAGGAAAAGAAGTGCCAGAATAATATATGCAGGACTTACTTATACTTTTGGTAATCAGAACAGGAAGAAAGAACCTAAACTAAATTATGATAACCAGTTTTAATTAAAAATAAATCAAATAATAAATTTTTTATACTAATTGAATGCCCCCATTAAATACAATATCTTTACAGAATCATAAATTATGTTTGTATTAATTAATTACTTAATACAACAAGAAATGAAAAATTTAATTATTTTATCTGTCTTTCTGCTTGGATTCAGCATTACAGCCTGCGCCCAGAAAACAGCGCCTGAAGCGGTCATTAAAGCTTTCACACAAAAGTTTGCAACTGCAAAATCTGTTAAGTGGGATAATGAATCAGCTAATGAATGGGAAGCTGAATTTACGATGAATGGTAAAGATATGTCATCATCATTTGATCTTAAGGGTAAATGGCTCGAAACCGAAACAGAGATATCTTCAAAAGACCTCCCGGCTGCTGTTACAGCAACACTGGCTAAGGAATTTGCAGGTTATAAAACCGGTGAAATGTCAATTATTGAAAATCCTGAAATGAAAGGATTTGAAATTGCCCTGAAAAAAGACAAGTCAGCTATTGAAGTTGTTATTGATGCAAACGGCAAAGTATTAGAAAATACTCCTGTAACCAAAAAAGTCGATAAAGACTAAAATAATTAGGGACTACTAAAAATAATACTGCTCACTTTGGCAGCAAATCCGGATTGCTTGTCCGGATTTGTTTTTATAAAAAGAAATATCATATTAATCAATTGTGAGATCTGCCAGTCCTTCTTTGTTCAGAATCCTGATAAACTTTCCCTTTGCCATAACATACCCCTCATCTTCAAGATCACCTAGCGCCCTGGCAACAGATGGTCTGGCAACACCAAAAAATTCAGCCAGCTCATTTTGTGTCGTATCAAGATGAATTGAATTGTTATTTTTGCCAGCTTTCTGCAGTATATAAAATGCAAGCTTAGCTCTTATTGTCTTGAAATTTAAGAATTTGATTTTCTCTGAGAGGAACTGAGACCGGTTTGATATCATATCAAGAAAATTGGTAAGAATCCTGTCGTTTTGCATCAGAAGTTTCAGCAATTCAGATTTTCTAACAATAAATAATTTTACATCTGTCACTGTAATGACATTTACCGGGAATATAGCTTTTTTGCCGAACAAAAAAGCAGAAGCAAGAGCTCCCGGTGCAGGGATATCTTCAATTTTTATTACCCTACCTTCATAATCAACCATTTCGCCTTTTACAACACCAGAAAGTACAATCATCAGCGAATTAACAGGTTCGCCAGCCTGAGTTATCATTGAACCGGCATGGAACCTTTTTACCTTATACCCGGTTTGCGGGAGCATTTCTTCCAGCTCCTCCTTATTCAATCCCCTGAAAACAGGCGAATTAATAAGTTGTGTATAATCCATTGAAGATATTTTTATAAATATACAAAATTGTAACAAATGTTACAATTTAATATGTTCCAATTTTCCAAATTTGTTACGGAATCAATTTAAAAATTACATTATGAAAAGAGATATTCTAAAAATAGATGAAGAATTATGTAACGGATGTGGACAGTGTGTTCCCAGTTGTCATGAGGGAACTTTACAGGTAATAGATGGAAAAGTACGACTGGTAAGTGAACTTATGTGTGACGGACTCGGTGCCTGTATAGGTCATTGTCCTGAAGGTGCCATCACAATTGAGACAAGAGAGGCTGAGCCATATCAGGTAATTCAACCTAAACATCAGCCTCAACATATAATTCATAATCATCAGCAGCACAATGGAGGGGGTTGCCCCGGAGCAAGCGCTATGGTTATTGAGAGGCCCGAAACTATAAATAATAATCATTTGCAGAATCAACCATCTGAGCTAAGGCAATGGCCTGTCCAGATGCACCTTATTAATCCTGGCGCCTCATATTTTGCCGGTTCTGATTTGCTCCTGGCTGCCGATTGCGTTGCATTTTCTATGGAAGAATGGGTATAAACAGGAAAATAGAATAAAATGAACTTGCAATGTTATTATCTGAAAACATGATAATTAACATAAGCATATTTATTTGATTCTTATTAAAGAATTGCATACATTTGAAAAAAGCGGACCTCCCGGCAGGAGCGCTTTTGTACCTGGCTAGAACTTCATTAGAACCTCTCTTTATGGCTAATAAAAATCTATCAGCTAACTTACCAGAATATAGCTACTATATTGGCTTTGATATCGGATCAGTTTCAATAAATACTGTTTTAATCGATGAACATCATAATATTCTTGAAGATTATTATGACTATATCCATGGAAAGCCGTTCAATGTTCTTAAAGACCGTTTATCTTTTATTCTTGATAAATATTCATCCGAAAGTCTGAAAGGTATCGCGCTTACAGGATCAGGTGGCAAGCTTGCATCAAGGCTTATCGGAGGTGTGTTTGTCAATGAGATAATTGCTCAGGCAGCTTCCACCGGGATTATGTTCCCTGAAGCAAAGACTGTTATTGAGATAGGCGGGGAAGATTCAAAGCTTATTATCCTGGAAAAAGATCCGAAAAACGGACATTCCAGGCTGGTCGATTTTGAAATGAACAGTATCTGCGCTGCAGGAACCGGTTCATTCCTCGATCAGCAGGCAAAAAGAATTGGAATAGCCATTGAGACTGAATTTGGCAACATGGCCCTTAAATCTGCCAATCCTCCCAGAATAGCAGGACGCTGCAGTGTATTCGCAAAAAGTGACATGATACACCATCAGCAGATTGCTACACCTGTTCATGATATTGTAGCCGGTCTTTGCTTTGCGCTGGCCAGAAATTTCCGCAGCAATGTTGCAAGAAGCAAAGAGATCAAAAAACCAGTTCTCTTTTCCGGAGGAGTTGCTGCCAACACTGGTATGATAAGGGCTTTCAGGGAGATATTGAATCTCACTGACGGAGAACTGATAATCTCTCCCCACCATGCCTCTATGGGAGCAATAGGCGCAGTCTATTATGCACACGCCAATAGCTTGATTATGAATAATTTACCCGGCCTCTCAAAACTTGAAAAATACCTGGCCGGTGCCACCTCTGATTTTATCAGCCTCCCTCAACTTATAGAATCCAATGCGGAATATAAAAAAGAAGTCCATTTTGCCAAAAACGGGAAAGAGAAAATTCCCGTTTTCCTTGGTCTTGATATAGGCTCTTTGAGCACCAATGTTGTTTTGATCGATGATAAACACCGAGTGGTTGCCCGCCGCTACCTCCCCACTGCCAGTAAACCCCTTGAAGCAATTCAGAAAGGGATAACGGAAATCTATAATGAGGTCGGAGAGCATATAGTTGTTGTCGGAGCCGGTACAACCGGGTCGGGACGCTATCTTACCGGCGATTTTATCGGCGCCGACAAAATAGTTAATGAGATAACGGCTCAGGCTACTGCGGCAATTGATTTTGATCCCACGGTAGATACAATATTTGAAATAGGAGGACAGGATTCCAAGTTCATAAGCATTGAGAATGGTGTTGTTGTGGATTTTGAGATGAATAAGGTATGTGCTGCAGGCACCGGATCATTTCTTGAAGAACAGGCCGAAAAACTTAATATTAACATAGTTGAAGAATTCGGCTGTATGGCACTGAATTCTGAATGCCCGGTTAAGCTTGGTGACCGCTGTACAGTGTTCATGGAATCTGACCTTAACTCATTCATGCAAAAGGGGGCCAGTAACAAAAATCTCGTTGGCGGCCTGGCATATTCCATAGTATACAACTATTTACAAAAGGTTGTAGGAGACAGACGAATAGGAGAAAAGATATTCTTTCAGGGCGGAGTAACCAACAATAAGGCAGTAGTAGCTGCTTTCGAACAGGTTCTTGGTAAAAAGATTATTATACCTCCGCATTTTGATGTGACGGGTGCCATTGGCGCTGCAATACTTGCCAAGAATTCCATGAAAGAAGGACAAAAAACGAGATTCAAAGGTTTTGATGTCCGAAATGCAACTTATAAGGTTAACAGATTTATTTGCCAGGGGTGCACAAATCATTGTGAAATCAGCCGTGTAAAAATAAGCGGGGAAAACAAATCCCTCTATTATGGAGGCAGGTGTGAAAAATATGAAACTGATGACAGGAAAAAAGTAGCCAATAATATCCCTAATTTATTTAAAAAAAGAACCGAAATGCTAATGAAAGGGTTTTCGGAAAAGGAACCCTCGAGATCAACTACAATAGGTATTCCAAGAGCATTAATGGTGTTTTACCAGCAATTTCCTTTCTGGAGGACCTTCTTTGAAGAACTTGGTTTTACGGTTATGATTTCCAAAGAATCAGATAAATCGCTTGTAACAAGGGCTATCGAAACAATTACAACAGAGACCTGCCTTCCTGTTGAACTGATGCACGGACATGTAATTGATCTGATTGAGAGAGGTGCCGACTATATTTTCCTTCCTTTCATTGTAAATGGAAAACAGAAGGAGGGAAATAAAACATCAAATTGCAATTGCCCCTGGATTCAGACATATCCTTTCATGATTAAATCAGCACTTCGGGGAAAAGTTGATGAATCCAAACTCCTGATTCCAACTCTTCATTTCAGGTATTTTGAAAGGGCTCTCATAGGCGAGATGACGAAGTATTTCAGTGAAAAATTCGGAATCTCCAAAGCAGAAATAAAGAAAGCTATTTACAAGTCAGACGAGATACAGAATTCATTTGAAAAGCAACTGGTCGAATATGGAAGCGAAGTAATGAATTCCATTCCCGGGAACTGCCGTCCGGTAGTTCTTCTGGGAAGACCATACAATAGTACAGATCAGCATCTCAACCTCGGACTTGTAGAAAAGCTTATTAACCAGAATGTCATGCCGATTCCTCTCGACATGCTCGATCTTTCACCATACAATATTTTCACAAACTACCGGAACATGTACTGGCCAAACGGACAAAAAATTATAGCGGCAGCACAAATGGTAGCAAAGAATAAAGATCTTCATGCAGTTTATATAAGCAATTTCAGGTGCGGCCCCGATTCATTCATTTGGCACTATGTTACAGAAGAGCTTAAAGGGAAACCTTTTCTTCACCTTGAGGTGGATGAGCATTCTGCCGACGCAGGAATGATAACTCGTATTGAGGCATTTCTCGATAGCCTGAGTGGTGCTGAGAAAAATGCAAAGAAGGATCCGGAAATATTCAGGCCCCGTCCAAGTCCATCCTCTCCGCAGAAAGACAGAGTTTTGTACTTCCCGTATATGAATGATTCTGCATATATGATAGCGGCTGCTGCCCGCAGTTGCGGGATACAGTCCGAAGTACTCCCGAAACAGACAGAGGAAGATATTGCTATAGGGAGGAAATACACATCATCAAAAGAGTGTTATCCTATGATATGCACAACCGGAAGTTTCCTAAAAAAGCTTACTGAACCGGGAGCCGATCCTTCAAAAATGAGTTTCTTCATGCCTGATCATAATGGTCCATGCAGGTTCGGACAATATAACCAGTTTCACAGGATCCTCTTTGACAGACTTGGTTTTAAGGAAGCTGAACTTATAACACCTTCAAATGATACATCATATGAGGATGTTGCAGGCGAGCATGGACAGAAGTTCAGGATCAATGCCTGGAAAGGATTTGTGGTTGCGGATTACCTCCATAAAATTCACAGGGAAACACGACCTTACGAGATCAACAAAGGAGAATCAGACAGACTCTATGAAATTTCCCTTAGGCAACTTGAAAAATGTGTTGAGAATGGAACAAAAGGACTTCATAAAACACTGGTGGAAATTGCTTCAGATTTTATGAAAATTGAAGTTGACAGGAGCGTGAGAAGACCTGTCGTTTCCGTGATAGGTGAGATATTTATGCGTGATAATGCTCCGTGCAACGGGAACCTCTCAAACAAGCTTGAAGAACTTGGTGTTGAGGTTGTAGTAGCTCCGTTTTCAGAATGGGTTTCCTATTCCACGCACCGTTTCACAAGAGACAGCATATGGAAGAATGATAAGAAAGGAATCGTTAAATCGAAAATCCAGGGCCTTGGACAGGAAGTAATCGCAGAATCTTTACTTCGGGGAATTGAAAAATTTACTGACCATGCAAAAGATGTATCTCTTCACGAAATGCTGAGTTCATGCAATAAATATGTGAGTCAGTTTTATGATGGTGATCCTCCTATTGCTATGGGAACCTCCGTTGCCCTCGCAAAAAAAGGTATTGCAGGCATAGCTGCCATACTGCCATTTACATGCATGCCTGGAACGTTGGTTGCCTCGGTTAGCGATTCCTTCAGGAAGGACCATAACAACATCCCCTTTATTAATGTTGCTTACGATGGGCAGGATTCTGTATCGCTCGATACCAGGCTGCAGGCATTTGTTTTCCAGGTGAAGGAATATGCTCTGGCAACTGAAAATGTTCCGACATGATGTTATAAAATTTTGAATCCCATCTCTTTGAGGGATTTCAAGGATGAGGGCGGGCATTTTCTGAGTTGCAGTGAATATGATGAAAACTCCCTCCGAAGCGGGTATTCACCCCTGTGCTTTTCAAAATTTTGAGGTGAACGACGAAGTTTCAGATCATCCTTCTCAATATTATAAGTATGGAAAACAGCTTCCATGATTATTTCTTCATCAGATTTTCCAGCACCCTGGATCTTTATAAGCGAAACAGGAGGCTCGGGGATGTTCTCAGGATACCAGTTTTTAAGAGGGATACCAAAAAAACTGCATAATGAATTAACAACCATTGCAGTGCCATTAGCCTTACCATCAGCTGAATAACCTGCAATATGAGGAGTTGCAAGAAATGCTTTTTCCATAAGCCCGATATCAATATCCGGTTCATTCTCCCATACATCCAGAACAGCACCTCCCAACTTTCCCGACACCAGCATCTTCATCAATGCAGTTGTTTCAGTTACTTCCCCCCGTGATGAGTTGAAGAACCATGCACCTTTTCTCATCTTTTTAAAAGTCTTTTTATTCATAAGGTGATAAGTTGCATCTTCTCCGACTATATTAAGAGGCACATGAAGAGTTACCAGATCTGATTTATTCAGTATTTCATCAAGGAATACAAAATTATCATTTCCCTCTTTTCTGGCCCTGGGAGGGTCATTTAAAAGTACACTCATACCCAGAGCCCTGGCAATTTGTTCAACTTTTGATCCTACGTTCCCTACTCCCACAATACCAATGGTTTTTTCAACGAGCCTGAAATTGTTATCTTTCTGCAGCTTAAGCAATGCCGCTGCAATATATTGCTGAACAGATGAAGAATTGCATCCTGGTGCGTTGGTCCAGATTATATTATGCTTTTCGCAAAAATTAGTATCAATATGGTCAAATCCGATAGTTGCAGTGCCAATAAACTTAACTCCTGTGCCCTGTAACAGACTATCTGTACATTTTGTTCTTGTTCGTACCAGTATAGCATCCGCATTCTTCAGCATTTCCCTTGTGATCTGTTTGCCAGGAACATATTTAATTTCAGTATAATTGTCCAGCACCCCTTTCAGAAACGGAATTTTATCGTCGGCTACAATCTTGATCATCGTAAATAATTTCTACTGTAAGTTAACAATTTATAATTCTTAGAAAAACAGGTAGGATTTTTCTTAAATTGCCCTCCTTTTCCAGATCATGCCTCAAAGCTATTAATATCGAACTATAATATACTTTAATGTCTGATAATATTTTCTATGCTACGTTCATCGATATCTTCGTTATTAATCCTTTTCTTAAGCTCAATTTCTCTTCTTGCACAACCTGAAATCAAAGCTGTTTTCACTGAAACACCTCCGGTTATTGACGGACTCGTAAATGAAAAAGAATGGAAGGACGCTGCTCTCATTGATAAATTGTACCAGCGTGAACCAGATACAGGGGACCCTGTTTCGGAAAAAACTGAATTTCTTTTCCTGTTCGATCATGATAATATATATGTAGGAATACGTTGCTATGACGACCCCAAAGGCATTACGGCCAAAGAGTTAGCTCGAGATGTAAGTCTTGGCGATGACGACAGGATTCAGGTTATATTCGATACTTATCTCGACGGACGCAGCGGTTATTGGTTTCAGATTGGCCCCCGGGGAAGTATTGGGGATGCCCTTGTCAATGAAAACGGCAAAGATTTTAATAAATCGTGGGATGGTTTATGGAACGGAAAAGCTAAAATTACTGATAAAGGGTGGGAAGCAGAAATGATTATTCCTTTCAAAACAATGGGATTCAAAAAAGGAAACAGTACTTGGGGATTGAAGCTCATAAGGTATATAAAAAGAAAATCAGAAGCATCGTACTGGCCTGCCACAACTCTTGATGCCAATAAATTTCAGATTTCTGACGAAGGGTTAATCACAGGTCTGACAGGTATTACTCAGGGTATTGGGCTTGATATAGTGCCTTACATTACGAGCGGGATAAGCAAAAAGGAAGAAGTAAGTCCCACACCAGTTCTCGACGGAGGAATAGATGCATTCTATCATATTACTCCTTCACTAAAAGCAGCAATTACAATAAACACTGATTTTGCCCAGACGGAGGTGGACGAGAAACAGATCAATCTTACCCGATTTAGTCTGTTTTTTCCTGAGAAACGCGATTTTTTTCTTGACGGTGCTAATTATTTCACCTTTGGAATAAATGGAGATGGTGATAATCCTCAGAGTACCCAGATGATACCATTCTTTTCACGAAGAATTGGTCTTGACGAGGATGGTAATCCGGTTAAAATTAAATATGGAGGGAAATTTACAGGAAAAATCGGTGACTGGAACCTTGGACTCCTTCATATAAAAGACGACAACGAGTGGGGAAACTCTGGTTATACAGTAGCCAGGATATCTCACAACATTGGAAAACAATCTTCAATAGGTTTCATAGGAACTAATGGCAATGCCTTTTCAGACCTTAATAACTCGCTGGTTGGCATTGACTTACGAATTTCCAGCTCACAGTTCTCGGGAAACAAAAACCTCACCTGGAACCTGTATGGATTGAAGTCATTTACTCAAGGGCTTACCGGGAATGATTTATCATTCGGTACAGAGATCAATTATCCTAATGATCTTCTCAATTTCAGGGCTGGTTATCTCCAGACAGGAGAAAACTTCACTCCAGGAATTGGTTTTGTTCCCAGAAAAAATGTCAGAGATTTCTATGGAGGTCTGGGTGTCGGCCCACGTCCTCAAAATTCACCTGTGATGCAGGTTAAGTCAGGTATTAGTTATGTATTTATCTCCAACCTGAAGAATGGGGTCCTTCAGACATCGGAGATCGACATTCATATTGCCGATATAATATTTCTCAGTGGAGACCTTCTATCCTTATTATCTCAATACCAGTATGAAGCTCTTGAAAATGATTTCAATATTTTCAGTAATTTTATTATCCCTTCCGATAAATATCATTTCTGGAGGCATACTATTACCCTTACTTCAGCAAAACGAAGAAATTTATGGGCTTCAACTGCTGTCGGGTTGGGAAATTTCTACTCAGGAACACGAACAGACTGGCTTATGCAGGCAGGATATAAAGTTATAGTCCCCATATATATGGGGGTAGAATCTGATCGCAGATGGGTAAATCTGCCCGACGGAAGCTTTACTACTCAGATATATCGATTTAACCTGAACTTTCTTTTCAGTCCTGACCTGTCCTGGTATAATTTCATGCAATATGAAAACCAGAGCGAAAAAATCGGATGGCAATCGCGATTTCAATGGATAATCAAACCAGGTAGAGAGATATTCCTGACTTTCAATTCTCCTGTTATCGATCCCCTTAACAGATTTCAGGCAGAAGAATATGAAGGCAGAGTAAAGGTGAAGTATACGATAAGGTTCTGATGATTGATTACGGAGTTATTCCACAATCGTCATCTCATTAAGCAGATAACCTGCACCTGCAAATTTATCAATCAGGAAAAGAGCATATCTGATATCGAGACTTATATTTCTGCTTTGATCGGGATTAAAAGCAAGATCGCTGGCCACGCCTTCCCATGCCCTGTCGAAATTAATTCCGATAAGCTGGCCATCAGCATTTATCACGGGGCTGCCTGAATTACCGCCTGTGGTATGATTGTCAGCAATGAAACATACCGGTAATTCGCCTTCCTGAGCGTAGGGGCCATAATCTTTAGTCATGTATAGTTCCTTAAGCTTTGCAGGAACATCATAATCGTAAATTGCGGGATTGTCCTTTTCCATAATTCCCTTCAATGTTGTATAGCAGGTAAAATAAACCGCATCTCGCGAAAAATACCCCTGAACGGTTCCATATGTAATCCTTAGTGTGGAGTTTGCATCGGGATAGAATACCCTGTTTTTTTCGAATTCCATCTGGGCAGACATATACGCAGTATTCAGATTTTTAATATCATCGTTAAGACGTTTCAGCTCAGGTCTGACATTAGCTGTAATAAAATCATTAACATTCATAATAAGAATATAAAAAGGATCTTTATTTAATCCTGGCAAACTTGCAGAGTTAAATTTCTTAACGAATGTATCGAACTTTACCTGGTCGGTGAAAACTGAATTATTGTATAATTTGTCGGCTAACGAAGCAAAATTTCTCTTGCAAAGATTCTTGAGTCTTAAATACTCAGGCGCCTGCCACTTAGTATCCAGAGTCTCACCATACATAGTCATTACCGCCGCAAAAAGTTTTTTATCAGTATTTAAATTATAGTTCTGAAAGAAGTTATTACCTGACTGAATAAGATTGATCTTCATCAATTCTATCTTCTCAACAGAGCTTTTTTCCTTAACAAGGTCCGCGAGCGCCTTTATATTTCTGGCAAAACCGACTGCTTCCGCGCCACCGTATAAAAAAACTTCATTGGTGTAGTTATTAACGAAGTTGTATACTTCGAGTTCTGAATACAGCTTCCTGTATTCAGGAAGCAAATTTCCGTATTTAATTCTACGGGTAGTATCAGTATCTATCCAATCGGTAAGTCTTTTCTCATATTCCTTTTTTTTATCAATGGTTGACATTTTATCCAGGCCCTGATCTTCTCCAATCCATCTCTTCCATGAATTGGCAATACCTGCTTTTTTTGCAGAATATTGTATCCTGATCAGCTGATCGCTGTTTATCGCGTCTTCCATAATCTCTATCTTTTTGGCCCTTATAGCTATTAGCTTTGGATTTAAATAATTCCTGATCATATCGATATGGTATGATGGAACATATTCTGAAGTTGATCCCGGATATCCAAAAACCATGGTAAAATCACCCTCCTTCACCCCTTTCAATGAAATAGGAAAGTGATAAGCCGGTTTATATGGGACATTATTCCTGGAGTACTCAGCAGGTTTATTGTTCCTGTCGGCATAGATCCTGAAAAGTGAAAAGTCTCCTGTATGACGCGGCCATATCCAGTTATCAGTCTCTCCTCCGAATTTTCCGATGGAAGAGGGCGGAGCCCCAACAAGGCGAATGTCCCTGAACGTTTCATTCACAAAAAGGAAGTACTGATTCCCCATAAAAAATGGCCGTACAAAAGCTGAATATCCGGTTCCTGCCACAGCATTTTTGATGATCTCCCCTATATTCGAATTTATTAATTCATCACGCTCATTATTGTCCATTCCAACTTTAATCCCGTTCAGAACCTGTTCAGTCACGTCTTCCATCCTTTTAAGGAATGTGACCGACAGGCCGGGATTTGCAAGTTCTTCGCTTCGCGACATTGCCCAGAAGCCATATGTCAGATAATCATGTTCAAGTGTAGAATGCTTCTGGATCAGACCGTAGCCACAGTGATGATTTGTTATCAGCAGCCCGTCGGATGATATAACTTCTCCTGTGCATCCGCCACCGAACTTAACAACAGCGTCTTTCATACAGGCTTTGTTAACACTGTAAATATCTTCAGCACTTAGTTTAAAGCCTTTTTCCTGCATCAGTTTAATATTGTACTTCTCGATAAGAAGAGGTATCCACATTCCTTCGTCGGCTCTTAAGGAAGGTGCCAGAAGTGTAGTAAGTAACAACCAGGTAGTCAGTAGTTTATTTCTCATTATTTGCCTTATTGTGTTATGTAACTATGAATAAGTATTGATATTATAAAGAACTTTATATTCATTTATCCTAAGTGATGAAATTCTGCAGTTCCTTGTAAAGCCTCTCTACAGGCAGCCCCACCACATTAAAATATGATCCCTCAATACGACTGCAGCCGATAATACCGATCCATTCCTGGATACCATAGGCTCCTGCTTTGTCAAAGGGTTTAAAAGTTTTTACATAAAAACTTATTTCTTCTGCAGACAGAGTATTGAAGGTCACTTTTGTTGCTTCTGAGAAATTAACTTCTTTTTTTAAGGAAAATAATGAGACACCTGTAATAACTTCATGAATATTACCGGAAATTTCATTTAATATACGGACAGCATCTTCGTAATCAATCGGTTTACCAAGCACCTTATTATTGCACCATACAACAGTATCAGCTGCAATTACAATGTCGTTATCTGATATTTCGTCTTTAAAACAGACAGCCTTTTCGTGTGCAACAAACCTGGCTATTTCTTCACCATTTAATCCTTCAGGCCATGTTTCGGCATAATCCTTAATAATAACATCGAATTTCAGGCCTGCCTCCTGAAGCAACTGTTGCCTTCGGGGCGATCGTGAAGCAAGGATTATCCGGTATTTATTCAGCGTATCGGCAATCATTTTAATAACAGATTCCAGGAAAGAATAACTTTTACCACAACTGAATAAAGAATACCCGTAAGCATTGCAATTTTCATTATACTGCTTGCATAGTGAAGTTGTTCCCTGTTACTGCCCGTAATCACCTTATAAATAGTGAGCAGAAAAGGTACTACAATAGCTGCAGAAATGTAAATAAGAGTTATTTTATCGTTAATAAAAAAGTACCAGGTAAGATAAAGCAGGACTGTGGTAATAATTATAAGACATATCGATACTACTTTGGCAGAAAGTTCACCAATAACAACAGGCACTGTGTTTCTTCCATATGCAATGTCGCCTTCAAAATCTTCTATATCTTTTATTATTTCGCGAGTTAATGTTGTAAGAAAAGCAAAAAGGGCAAAGCCTGCCACCCAATAAAAAATGAAGTTAATTGGGGGTAATGATGTGGCATTTATTGTGTAATATCTGTATAAGGCAGGCCAGTCGTACAGAACAACCAGGATTGGGACCGTCGCGGTCAGAATTGCCACGACTATATTTCCTATCAGGAACTGTCTTTTATAGCTTGCTGAATAGAAATATAGCAATCCGGATGCCAGAAGAAAGAGTACTCCCATCATAAAAAAACCTGCTTTCCACGAGATATAAAAACCTATAAGAACACCAATGATATTGAGAATATTATGCCACATCATTGCCTTGCGTCTGGGTATTTTAGTACCTACAATTACCTTACCTTTATTTATAAGGTCAGTCTTAATATCGAAATAATCATTAATTACATAGCCGCCTGCTGCAATAAGAACTGTGGCCAATACAAGCAAAACAAAATAATACCAGGGGAACTGAAGAGTCATTGGTATCTCCCGGCCCGAATCATTAAGGGGAATAACACCAATCCTGCTTATCAGAGGAGCGATAATAGCATACCTCATAAGCACCATCGTTAAAATGACTATGAGAAGATTTTTCCATCTGATAAGGTTCATGAATGCTTTCATAAACTACCATTTAAATGCGTCAGTATCCATCCAGTTATTATGCAGTCTCAACACCTGTTCAATAACATCCCTTACACAACCCTCTCCCCCTTTCTTATCTGAAATATATGAAGCCAGCTGCCTGATTTCACTGTCTGCATCAGAAGGGCAGACAGGAATGCCGGCTATTTTCATTACTTCAAAATCCGGTATATCATCACCCATGAATAAAACATCAGATTCGTTAAGGTTATGCTTTTTTATAAAATTATTAAAATGATCGGTTTTTGTGCGGCTGTTGAGATAAATATCCGTTACTCCCAGTCGTTTCAGCCTCTTTTGATATTCTTTTGACCTGCTGCCGGAAATAATGCCAATTTTATAACCTTTTTTGACAGCAAGCTGAATTGCGTATCCATCGCGAAGATTTACTGTCCTTCCCGGCACACCAAATGCATTCAGACTGATAGTCTGAAGGGATAATACACCATCAATATCAAAAACAAATGCTTTGACCCTGACAAGGTCTTCTTTAAAATTTGACATCCGTTATGACTTTTTATAGTAATTAATTATAGACCATGTCATATCATCATATACCTTTTGTAATTCCGGAGAGAAAGATAATAATTCCATATGTTTTTCAATTGTATTGTGATCATTTCGTACAGCAGGTCCCGTCTGTGAATTTTCAGGTCCGTTTTCCGCAGCTTTTAACACAGTCTCTTTTATCAGCGGTTCAAGCACTTCCAAAGAAAATCCTGCTTTTTTCGCTATGTCCTGTCCCACTGTCAGCATATGGTTTGTAAAATTGCAGACAAAGACAGCAGCAAGATGAAGCATTTTTCTGCGATCAGCATCAACAAAATATGCTTTCCCACCAATCGATTCCGCCAGATTTTTCAGAACTATTGATGATTCATCATCCGACGATTCCAGCAGGAAAGGAAGATCAGTGAAGTTGATTTTCCTGTCTTTGGAAAATGTCTGCAATGGATAAAAAATGCCTTTGTGCGTAATATTTGAAGGAAAAACATCCATTCCAAAACTACCGGCCGTATGTGCTATTAATGTTCCTGGACTGAATTTTAGTTTATTCAATACACTTATTAATTCATGGTCAGGGACTGCAACAATAATCACATTCGTAGAGTCAGGAAACTGAAGGTCCGAGGACCAAAATGCCTCACATGCAACAGCCAGAGAGCGGCCGTAACTCTCAGTTATTGAAGCAACTCTATCAATTTTCCAGCCCGCATAAAACAACTCTTTGCACAAAGCATATGCTACTCTGCCTGCTCCTGCAAAAGATATGTTTTCCTGATACATATTTCAATTTTTCAGAAATATACAAAAATGTCACAGAATTTTACATAAGTAACAGGCAAAGAAGCGATAATCTTCCTGAGAAGATAATGAATAATTTAAAATAGTGTAAAAAGAGTGATTATTTTTTCCCGTAAGGATTCACACTAATATCAGTTCCATGTACATCATAAACCTTGTAATAGGACTGATATGCAGAACTGCTTGCCTGCATTACGTAATTACAATTCCAGTATGCGCTTCCCGTGACGTTAAGTATATCGCCTGATTTATAATTGGCCAGGTTTGGAAACACTCCTGCCGGATTACATAAATTATATTGTGAATATGGATCAACAGTAAGGTAGAAGTAAATACTGGTTCCTGTATCATTAAAATAAACATAGGCAGGCTGTCCTACCAGATTGAAGAGAACGTCACCATCGCAGCCGCATTTAGCCTGTTTCTTGCAACCCGTATAAGAAAAAACAGGAGCAAAGATTATAAATACAACTAAAAGTCTTCTTATCAGGTATCCTCTCATCTCAGGTCTTACTTTTTCAATTACAATTATTCAACGCACAAAGTAAACCTTTATTTCAGTTATTACAAAAAAATAAGCCGTCAAAACATAATTATGGCGGCTTATCTATATGGAGTTAAAAACAAAATCAGGCCTGGGCGGTAGGACCACCAAAACTCAGTGGCATGGAAGGTCCTGATCCCTGCACCTCTTTTATGGTACCATGTACCGATTCATATTTCGCAATATTATCCTGAAGTGCAGCAACAAGTCTTTTTGCATGTTCAGGAGTAACAATTATCCTCGATTTGACCTGTGCCTTGGGTATTCCCGGCATAATCCTGACAAAATCGATGACAAATTCAGAAGCAGAATGCGTTATCACTGCAAGGTTTGAATATGTTCCCTGAGCTACCTCTTCATTGAGTTCAATGCTAATTTGCGACGGGTTTTTAGGATCTGTCATAGCCTTATTTGTTAAAAATTAAATCTCGGTTTCCGCTTCAGCTTCCTGATCTACACCGACCAGGTTTTCATATTCCTCGAGCGAACCGACAATAATACTATTATACTGACGCTGACCAGTTCCGGCAGGAATGAGGTGACCTACAATAACGTTTTCTTTCAATCCTTCGAGTCTGTCAACCTTTCCCAGAATTGCAGCTTCGTTCAATACCTTGGTTGTTTCCTGGAAAGAAGCAGCTGAGAAGAAACTCTTTGTCTGCAGCGAAGCTCTTGTTATACCCTGCAGAACCTGGCTCGAAGTAGCTGGAATAGCATCCCTGGCTTCAACAATTTTCAGGTCGCGACGTTTAAGTACCGAGTTGTCATCCCTCAGTTTGCGGGCAGAAATGATCATGCCGGGGCGGAGTGTCTGAGAATCTCCGCCATCAACGACAACTTTCTTTCCGTATATCCAGTCATTTTCATCCATGAACTCAAGCTTATCGACTACCTGTCTTTCAAGGAATTTTGTATCGCCCGGATCAACGATCTCAACTTTACGCATCATCTGACGAACAATTATCTCAAAATGTTTATCATTGATTTTTACACCCTGCAAACGGTAGACTTCCTGAATCTCATTTACAATATATTCCTGTACTTTAGTTGGTCCCTTTATTGCAAGAATGTCAGCAGGGGTAATTGCCCCATCTGAAAGCGGTATACCAGCTTTAACGTAATCATTTTCCTGAACAAGTATCTGTTTTGAAAGAGGTACAAGGTATTTCTTTATTTCATCGGTTTTTGACCTGATACTAATTTCCCTGTTTCCTCTTTTTATCTTCCCGAAAGTAACCTCTCCGTCAATTTCAGAAACAATAGCCGGATTTGATGGGTTTCGTGCCTCGAATAATTCGGTAACACGGGGAAGACCTCCTGTTATATCACCAGATTTACCTACTGCACGAGGTATTTTTGCAAGTACTTCACCTGCTTCAACCATCTTGTCGGTATCAACTACGAGGTGAGATCCCACAGGAAGGTTATATAACCTTAATTCTTCACCTTTGGGAGACAGAATTTTGATGGCAGGGTTTTTAGTTTTGTCCCTGCTCTCAATAATTACTTTTTCTTTAAATCCTGTCTGCTCATCAGATTCTTCGCGGAAAGTTATCCCTTCAATAAGGTAATCATAAGCTATTTTCCCGGCTAGTTCAGAAATGATAACTGCATTAAAAGGATCCCATTCACATATAAGTTTACCCTTTTCAATCTCCTGTCCCGGTTTAATATAAAGTTTTGAACCATATGGTATTGTATGCGTTGTAAGGGCGATGCCGGTTTTCTTATCAACAATTCTAAGTTCTGCAAGACGGCCAATTACAATATCAATATCTCCTTTTTCGATGTCTTTTTTAGGTACAGTTCTTATCTCATCTATCTCGGCAATACCAGCATAACGTGCAACAAGCCTCGATTCAGTGGTTATGTTTGATGCAGTACCTCCGACATGGAAAGTACGAAGAGTAAGCTGGGTACCGGGTTCTCCAATACTCTGAGCAGCTATCACGCCGACTGCCTCACCTTTCTGAACCATGCGTCCGTTTGCCAGGTTACGTCCATAACATTTTGCACAAACACCTTTTTTAGATTCACATGTCAATACCGAACGGATCTCAACCTGTTCGATCGGTGAATCTTCTATTTTCTTAGCCAGTTCTTCGGTAAGTTCCTCACCCGATTCAACAATCAGCTCTCCTGTAAGAGGGTGATATACATTGTGGACAGTGGTACGTCCAAGAATTCGTTCGTACAACGATTCGACAACTTCCTCATTCTTTTTTATTGCAGTAGCAACCAGGCCTCTCAATGTTCCACAGTCTTCTTCATTAATTATGACATCTTGCGAAACGTCAACAAGCCGACGTGTAAGGTAACCTGCGTCAGCTGTTTTAAGAGCAGTGTCGGCAAGTCCTTTACGTGCACCGTGTGTTGAAATGAAGTACTCCAGAACCGATAATCCTTCTTTGAAATTTGAAAGAATAGGGTTTTCAATAATCTCAGATCCTGTAGCTCCCGATTTCTGAGGTTTGGCCATCAGACCCCTCATCCCGGATAACTGACGTATCTGTTCCTTTGAGCCTCTTGCACCTGAGTCGAGCATCATATAAACAGAGTTGAATCCCTGCTTATCGTTTGAAAGCTGCTTCATCAGCGACTGGGTAAGCCTTGCATTAACATGTGTCCAGATATCGATTATCTGATTATATCTTTCGTTATTGGTAATGAATCCCATGCTATAGTTGTTCAAAACCTCCTCGACCTGCTCATAACCTTCATCAACAAATTTTGTCTTTTCTTCAGGAATGATGACATCATCGAGGTTGAAAGACAAACCGCCTTTAAATGCAGAATGGAACCCGAGATTCTTTATTGCATCGAGGAAATCAGCTGTTTTTGCTGTGCCTGCAAGTTTAAGAACACGACCTATAATGTCGCGCAGCGACTTTTTGGTAAGTATCTCATTAATATAGCCAACTTCGACAGGAACATACTGGTTGAATATTACTCTTCCAACAGTAGTTTCAATAATATGATTAATATACTCACCATCTTTCCTGTCGTTTACTTTTACCTTTATAAAAGCATGCAGATCTATCTGACCTTCGTTATATGCTATGTTAACCTCTTCGGGCGAATAGAAAGTCAGCCCTTCTCCCCTTACTTTTTCTGTGGCAGTACTTTTTCTTCCCTTGGTAATGTAATACAAACCAAGCACCATGTCCTGAGAAGGAACAGTTATTGGGGCTCCGTTAGCAGGGTTAAGGATGTTATGTGAAGCAAGCATAAGCATCTGGGCTTCAAGCACTGCACCATTTCCAAGAGGCAGATGAACAGCCATCTGGTCACCATCGAAGTCGGCGTTGAAAGCTGTACACACCAGAGGATGAAGCTGAATGGCTTTTCCTTCAATAAGTTTTGGCTGGAATGCCTGTATACCTAGTCTGTGGAGTGTAGGAGCCCTGTTTAACAAAACAGGATGACCTTTAAGTACATTTTCCAGGATATCCCAGACCACAGGATCTTTCCTGTCGACGATCTTCTTGGCAGATTTAACTGTTTTTACAATACCGCGTTCAATAAGCTTACGTATAATAAACGGTTTGTAGAGTTCTGCTGCCATATCTTTTGGCAAACCGCATTCGTGCAATCCCAACTCGGGACCCACAACAATAACTGAACGTGCTGAATAGTCAACCCTTTTTCCAAGCAGGTTCTGGCGAAATCTACCCTGTTTCCCTTTCAGACTGTCGCTGAGAGATTTCAGGGGCCTGTTTGCATCAGTTTTTACGGCATTTGCCTTCCTTGAATTATCGAACAATGAATCCACTGCTTCCTGGAGCATCCTTTTTTCATTTCGAAGAATTACTTCAGGAGCCTTTATTTCTATAAGTCTTTTCAAACGGTTGTTCCTGATAATAACCCTTCTGTAAAGGTCGTTCAGGTCGCTTGTTGCAAAACGTCCGCCATCGAGAGGAACCAGGGGTCTTAATTCCGGCGGGATTACAGGAACCACCTTTATGATCATCCATTCCGGATTGTTAACCGACTTGGAATCTCTGAATGCTTCAACAACCTGCAGACGCTTAAGTGCCTCGTTTTTACGCTGTTGCGATGTTTCTGTATTTGCCCGGTGACGAAGTGAATAAGACATCTCGTCGAGATCGATACGGCTGAGAAGTTTATAAAGAGCCTCGGCACCCATATCAGCTACAAACTTATCAGGGTGATTATCTTCCAGGTACTGGTTTTCCTTCGGAAGCGATTCAGTAATTTCGAGGTATTCCTCTTCTGTAAGAAAATCGAGATATTTTATACCATCAACAGCTTTTATTCCAGGGTTGATGACAACATATCTCTCATAATATATTATTGAATCGAGCTTCTTGGTCGGCAGGCCGAGAAGATACCCTATTTTATTAGGCAATGAACGGAAGTACCAGATATGAGCAACAGGCACAACGAGGGAAATATGCCCCATTCTTTCGCGACGTACCTTTTTCTCTGTAACCTCAACACCGCAGCGGTCGCATACAATTCCCTTATAACGGATCCTCTTGTACTTTCCGCAATGGCACTCGTAGTCTTTTACCGGGCCAAAAATCCTCTCACAAAATAACCCATCGCGCTCAGGCTTATAGGTACGGTAATTTATTGTTTCGGGCTTCAGTACTTCACCACTTGAACGATCAAGAATTTCTTCAGGTGAAGCCAGTCCTATCGAGATTTTTGAGTAACTGGTCTTTGTTTTGTTATCTCTTCTGAATGACATATGCTGAATATTTTTTAATACTAAAACTAAAAATTCCTTACCTCGCGAATTACTTAATCAAGTATTACGCTAAGTCCGAGACCTCTCAGCTCGTGCAGGAGAACATTAAGTGATTCCGGTATGCCGGGTAAAGGCATTGGTTCACCTTTTACAATTGCCTCATATGCTTTTGCGCGGCCAACAACATCATCAGACTTTATTGTCAGTATTTCCTGAAGGATATGAGCTGCTCCGAATGCTTCGAGCGCCCAAACCTCCATTTCACCAAAACGCTGACCTCCAAACTGGGCTTTCCCACCGAGTGGTTGCTGAGTAATAAGTGAGTACGGTCCGATAGAACGTGCATGCATCTTATCATCAACCATATGCCCAAGTTTGAGCATATAAATTACTCCAACAGTTGCAGGCTGGTCGAATCGCTCGCCGGTGCCACCATCGAAAAGGTATGTCTTCCCGAATTTCGGAAGTGCTGCATCTTCGGTATATCCGGTTATCTGATTAATAGTTGCACCATCGAAAATAGGTGTCGAGAAGGTAAGACCCAGTTTCTGTCCGGCCCAGCCGAGAACAGTTTCGTAAATCTGTCCCAGGTTCATCCTTGAAGGAACACCCAGAGGGTTCAGAACAATATCAACCGGGGTACCGTCTTCAAGGAAAGGCATATCTTCAGCACGCACTATCCTGGCAACAATACCCTTGTTACCATGACGTCCTGCCATCTTATCTCCTACCTTAACTTTACGTTTCTTGGCAATATATACTTTGGCTAAACGCACAATACCTGCAGGCAGTTCGTCGCCGATAGTAATGTTGTATTTCTTACGTTTGTAGACACCGTCAATCTCCTTAAATTTAATAATATAATTATGGAGAAGTTGCTTAATACTATCGTTTTTCTTCTTATCAGTGGTCCATTTGTTAGGATTAACATTCATGAAATCAACTTCCTGAAGTTGTTTTAAGGTGAATTTACTTCCTTTTGGTATCACATCAACATTCAGGTAATCCTTAACACCCTGTGAAGTCTTGCCATTTACAAGAATGAAAAGCTTATCCACGAGTCTTGCTTTCAGCTCATCAATACTTCTGTTGAAATCAGTTTCTATTTTGTCAAGCAGTGGTTTTTCAACAGCTTTGGCTTTCCGGTCCTTAACAGCCCTGGTAAACAGTTTCTTGTCGATGACAACACCTTCCAGTGACGGACCTGCTTTAAGGGATGCATCTTTAACGTCGCCTGCCTTATCGCCAAAGATAGCGCGAAGCAGTTTCTCTTCCGGTGAAGGATCAGACTCTCCTTTTGGAGTGATTTTACCAATAAGTATATCTCCGGGTCTGATATGAGCTCCAATCCTAATAAGGCCATTCTCATCAAGGTTTTTGGTAGCTTCCTCACTAACGTTTGGAATGTCTGAAGTAAGTTCTTCAAGACCACGCTTTGTATCGCGCACCTCAAGCTGATATTCGTCAATATGGACTGAAGTGAAATAATCTTCCTGCACAACTTTCTCAGATATAACGATAGCATCCTCAAAATTATATCCTTTCCACGGCATGAATGCCACTTTAAGGTTTCTTCCCAGGGCCAGCTCACCATTCTTTGTCCCGTAACCTTCTGTCAGAACCTGTCCTTTTTTTACTTTTTCTCCTTTTCTGACTACCGGGATAAGGTTGATACAGGTATTCTGGTTTGTCTTTTTATATTTTGGAAGTGTATAACGCTTTATATCATCATCGAAGCTTACGAATTTCTCTTCATCGGTACGGGTGTACCTTACTACTATCTCATTTGAATCGACGAATTCGACCACTCCGTCGCCTTCTGCGGTATAGAGTATGCGGCTGTCTTTAATCACCTGTGCTTCCAGGCCTGTGCCCACTATCGGAGCTTCAGGGTTAATAAGCGGAACAGCCTGCCTCATCATGTTAGAACCCATGAGTGCCCTGTTGGCATCGTCGTGTTCAAGGAACGGGATCAGCGATGCGGCAATTGAAGCAATCTGGTTTGGAGCAACGTCCATCAGGTCGACCTTATTTACCTCTTCGAATGGATAATCAGCTTCGTATCTGCATTTTGCCCTCGGGTTTTCAAAATGTCCGTCATCAAGCAAAGCAGCATTAGCCTGGGCTATCATTTTTTCTTCTTCTTCCTCGGCACTCAGCCATACTATGCCAGTTTCGCTGAAATCAACCTGGGCATCCTTAACCTTGAGGTAAGGTGTCTCAATAAAACCAAGTGAATTTATTTTGGCATAGACACACAATGAGGAGATAAGACCGATATTTGGCCCTTCAGGTGTTTCTATCGGGCAAAGTCGTCCATAGTGAGTATAATGCACGTCCCTAACTTCAAAACCTGCTCTTTCGCGCGAAAGGCCTCCGGGCCCAAGAGCTGACATACGGCGCTTATGCGTCATTTCAGCCAGCGGGTTGGTCTGGTCCATAAACTGCGACAGCTGGTTTGTTCCAAAGAAAGAGTTAATAACCGATGAAAGTGTTTTTGAATTTATCAGGTCGACCGGTGTAAACACCTCATTATCCCTTACATTCATTCTTTCACGTATTGTACGTGCCATTCTGGCAAGGCCTACACCGAACTGAGCATAAAGTTGTTCACCAACAGTACGCACTCTCCTGTTACTCAGGTGATCGATATCATCGATATCTGTTTTGGAATTAATGAGTTCAATAAGGTATCCGATGATCTTGATTATATCTTCACGGGTGAGGATCTTAACATCCATTTCGGTATTAAGCCCCAGTTTCTTATTGATTCTGTAACGACCCACTTCACCCAGATCATATCGTTTATCCGAGAAAAACAGTTTGTCGATCACATCGCGTGCTGTAGCCTCATCAGGTGGTTCAGCGTTTCGCAGCTGACGGTAGATATAGATAACTGCCTCCTTTTCGGAGTTACATGGATCTTTCTGAAGAGTATTATATATGATTGCATAATCGGAGAGAGAAGTATCATCTTTGTGCAAAAGAATAGCTTTTGCGCCTGAATCGACTATCATATCAACATGTTCAGATTCGATGACCGTTTCTCTGTCGAGTATTACTTCATTTCTTTCAATTGACACAACCTCGCCGGTATCTTCATCAACAAAATCTTCGATCCAGGTTTTAAGTACCCTGGCAGCCAGTTTACGTCCTACGAGTTTCTTGATATTTGTTTTTGATACTTTATGTTCTTCAGCAAGGTTAAAAATCTCGAGGATCTCCTTATCGCTCTCAAAACCAATTGCGCGGAGAAGAGTTGTTACCGGCAGTTTTTTCTTCCTGTCGATATATGCATACATCACGTTATTAATATCCGTGGCAAATTCTATCCAGGAACCTTTGAAAGGAATTATCCTGGCAGAATAAAGCTTAGTTCCGTTTGCATGTATGCTCTGACCAAAGAAGACCCCGGGTGACCTGTGTAACTGTGAAACAACCACCCTTTCAGCGCCATTAATAACAAACGTGGCACGATCAGTCATATATGGAACTGTACCAAGATATACATCCTGGATAACTGTATCAAAATCCTCATGTTCGGGATCAGTACAGTAAAGTTTTAGTTTTGCTTTTAGCGGAACGCTGAAAGTAAGTCCGCGTTCAATACATTCTTCTATTGTATAGCGAGGAGGGTCAATATAATAATCCAGAAATTCTAGAACGAAATTGTTCCTGGTATCAGTTATCGGAAAGTTTTCAGTAAAGACTTTAAAAAGTCCTTCTCTTTTCCTGTTTTCGGGAGTAGTTCCAAGCTGAAAAAACTCACCGAATGATTTCAACTGAATCTCCAGAAAATCAGGGTAATCAATCTGTTTTTTTCTGGATGCGAAACTTATTCTTTCGGTATTTTTTGAGGACATTTATTAAAAGATTAAGTGAACTTATAATTTAAAGAACGAAAAGGCTTAGTCCCGAAAAACCGGGACTAAACCTATAACCCATCAATCAGGTGTAACTTATTTAAGTTCAACTTCAGCTCCAGCTTCTACTAATTGACCTTTAATTGCTTCTGCTTCATCTTTGGATATACCTTCTTTTACCGGAGCGGGAGCAGAGTCTACTACTGCTTTAGCTTCTTTAAGACCAAGACCGGTTATATCTTTAACCAGCTTTACTATCTGGAGTTTCTGACCACCTGCATTTTTGAGAATAACATCGAATGATGATTTCTCTTCTGCAGCAGGAGCTTCGCCACCAGCTGCCGGTCCGGCAACGGTAACTGCAGCTGCGGCGGGTTCAATGCCATACTCTTCTTTCAGTATTTTAGCCAGTTCGTTTACTTCCTTAACAGATAAGCTAACCAGTTCGTCTGCAAATTTCTTAAGATCTGCCATTTTTATCGATTTTTAATTTGATTATATTTTACTTTTCTTCTCTTTTTGATAGTGTTTCAAGAACACCGTGAATTTTATTTCCACCTGACTGGAGTGCTGATATAACATTTTTGGCAGGTGACTGCAAAAGCATTATTATATCACCTATCAGTTCTTCTCTTGTCTTTATTGAAACGAGTGTGTCGAGCATATTATCTCCCACGTAAACTGATTCCTGAACGTATGCACCTTTAAGTACAGGTTTATCATGCTTCCTCCGGAACTCCTTGATCAGTTTTGCAGGACTATTGCCGGATTGTGTAAACATGATGGACGAAGTACCTTTAAGAACCGGGTACAGTTCTTCAAAGTTCCCATTAGACTGCTCAAGTGCTCTTTTCAGGAGAGTATTCTTAACAACAATAAGTTTAATATCGTTTTCAAAACACTTTCTTCTTAGGTCACTTGTATCAGCGGCATTAAGCTGAGCAGTATCAGTCAGATAAAAGTGGCTGTACTCTTTTAATCTCCCAGCAAGGCTGTCTATGATAGCATTTTTTTCTTCCCGTCTCATTATTTCTTCAGTTTTTACTTAACTAATTAATCATCAAGACCTTTCGGATCGATCTTAACACCCGGACTCATTGTGCTGGATATGAATACACTACGTATGTAGGTACCTTTCGCTGCAGCGGGTTTAAGTTTGTTTACAATTGAGATAAACTCTCTTGCATTGTCAACGATCTTATTTGGTTCGAATGAGACTTTTCCTATTGAGGCATGAATGATTCCGCTCTTGTCAACTTTGAAATCAATCTTACCCTGCTTCACTTCTTTTACAGCCTTACCAATTTCCATGGTAACAGTTCCACTTTTAGGGTTCGGCATCAGTCCTCGCGGACCGAGAATTCTCCCTAACTGACCGACCTTTCCCATAACAGACGGCATGGTTATTATAACATCCATGTCAGTCCAACCCCCCTTGATCTTTTCGACATAGTCATCAAGACCAACATAATCAGCACCGGCTTCTTGTGCTTCAGCTTCCTTATCGGGTGTACAGAGCACGAGTACACGTGTCTCTTTACCTGTTCCGTGAGGGAGTGAAACGACACCGCGAACCATCTGGTTGGATTTCCTCGGATCTATACCTAACCTTACGTCTAAATCAATTGAAGCATCAAATTTGGTTTTGGTCATTTCCTTAACCAAAGAGGAAGCTTCTTTCAATGTATAAAGTTTGTTCTTATCGAGTTTTTCAAGAGCAAACTTTTGATTTTTGGTAAGTTTAGTCATTTTTTCTCCTAATTAATTATTTTACAGGAAATTCACCTCTGACGGTTATTCCCATACTTCTGGCGGTACCAGCAACCATTCTCATAGCAGACTCAAGCGTAAAACAGTTTAAGTCTTCCATTTTATCGTCAGCAATTGTTTTAACCTGGTCCCAGGATATTGATGCAACTTTGTCCCTGTTAGGTTCCTGCGAACCTTTTTTCGCTTTAGAAACTTCGAGCAGCTGAACAGCAACCGGTGGTGTTTTAGTAACAAAATCGAATGACTTGTCACCATAAACAGTTATTACAACCGGTATCACTTTCCCAGCTTTGTCCTGAGTCCTCGCATTAAATTGCTTACAAAAATCCATTATGTTCACACCTTTCGATCCTAAAGCAGGACCGACAGGAGGAGATGGATTAGCTGCTCCGCCACGAATCTGTAACTTGATAATTCCAGCTACTTCTTTTGCCATAATTTAAAATTTGCGTGTTTATTGCGAGAGCTTGGCAGTTATTCAGGAAGCATTATGAATATTACAACCGCCAATATCTTCTGTTAATTTTCCTTTTCTACCTGCATAAAACTTAGCTCAAGTGGTGTTTTTCGTCCGAAGATCTTAACCATCACCTTAAGCTTTTTCTTTTCATCATTCACCTCTTCAATAATTCCCGTAAAACTGTTGAATGGTCCATCAATAACTTTAACCGATTCGCCAACAAAGAATGGAACATTCAATTCCTCATCGCTTGCATTCAGTTCATCAACTTTTCCGAGAATACGGTTAATTTCAGATTTTCTGAGCGGAACCGGCTCACCATCCTGTGAGCCAAGGAATCCGATTACATTTGGCACATTCCTTAATAAATGCGGTATTTCACCAATAAGAACAGCTTCAACCAGAACATAACCAGGGAAAAATGTCCTTTCCTTGCTTATTTTCTTACCTGCCCTTATCTGATAAACCTTCTCGGTCGGGATAAGAACCTGTGAGACATATTCTTCGAGTTTCAGACGTACCACTTCACTATCGATATACTCCTTAACCTTTTTTTCCTTTCCACCGATAGCCCGAAGCACGTACCACTTCTTTATATTCTCACTCATTGGAACTGCTTAATGTTTAGTATAACAAACTGTAAATAAACTTCATTGCATGGCTAAAGATAAAATCCATGCCGGCAACTAAAACTGCAAATATCAGAGTAGCCACCATGACAAGCACTGCACTGTTCTGGAGTTCGCTGAATGTCGGCCAGGTTACTTTGTGCACCAGTTCTGTGAATGATTCCTTGAAATATCCTTTTAAATTCATAGTACTAAAAATTTTGCACGGGAGGAGAGACTCGAACTCCCGACACCTGGTTTTGGAGACCAGTGCTCTACCAACTGAGCTACACCCGTATTTGTTTTGTACGGTCCGGTCGGACCGGACCGTACAAAAAACATATATCCAAAACCGTTATTCCAAAATCTCAGTTACCTGTCCGGCGCCTACAGTTCTGCCTCCTTCACGAATAGCGAAACGCAGTCCGACATTAATAGCAACAGGATAGATAAGGTCAACAGTGATTGTAACATTATCACCCGGCATAACCATTTCTGTTCCTTCAGGAAGAGTGATCTCACCAGTAATATCAAGCGTCCTAACATAGAACTGAGGACGATATTTATTATGAAACGGAGTGTGACGTCCGCCTTCTTCTTTCTTAAGAACATAAACCTCTGCTTTGATCTTTGTATGAGGAGTTATTGAACCTGGCTTTGCAAGAACCATACCTCTTTTGATCTCTTTCTTGTCAACACCACGGAGAAGAAGACCTACGTTGTCGCCTGCTTCACCTCTGTCGAGTATCTTGCGAAACATCTCAACACCAGTACAAACTGATTTGCGCTTGGTAGCACCAAGTCCGATCAGTTCAAGTTCATCACCTGTAAGAACAACGCCTGTTTCGATACGACCTGTTGCAACGGTACCTCTACCGGTAATTGAGAACACGTCCTCAACAGGCATCAGGAATGGTTTTTCATTCTCACGCGGAGGAATAGGAATATATGAATCAACTGCATCCATCAGTTCCATCACTTTATCTTCCCACTTCTTTTCACCGTGCATTGCACCAAGTGCAGAACCACGGATAACAGGAGCATCATCACCATCAAATTTATAGAAATTCAGAAGATCACGAACCTCCATTTCAACAAGTTCGAGAAGCTCTTCATCATCAACCATGTCTACTTTATTCATAAAAACCAGCACCTTAGGAACGTTAACCTGGTGTGCCAGAAGGATATGTTCACGTGTCTGAGGCATCGGGCCGTCATCGGCAGCAACAACGAGTATTGCACCATCCATCTGAGCGGCACCTGTTACCATGTTCTTAATATAGTCAGCGTGTCCCGGGCAGTCAACGTGCGCATAGTGACGGCTAGCCGTCTGATATTCAACGTGAGCAGTATTAATGGTAATACCCCTCTCCTTCTCTTCCGGGGCATTATCAATTGAGTCAAAATCTCTGATTTCAGAGAGACCCCTCTTGGCAAGGACCATAGTGATCGCTGCCGTCAAAGTGGTCTTACCATGGTCAACGTGACCAATTGTACCAATATTTACGTGCGGTTTCGACCTGTCAAATTTTTCTTTTGCCATAACTCCAAGCTTATTAAATT
>CAYUQR010000036.1:28236-32060 GCA_964446825.1 uncultured Rikenellaceae bacterium | reverse complement strand
AACTTCGTAAATTTACCCATAATAACAAAATAAACAAACATGCTACAATTAAAAGCAGGAAATAAAGCCCCCGGCTTCAAAGGTATTGACCAAAATGGCAATGAAATAAAGTTAAGTGATTTTGCCGGTAGAAAGTTAATATTATACTTCTATCCTAAAGACAATACTTCGGGGTGCACAGCAGAAGCATGTAACCTCAGGGATAATTACAATGAACTGAATAAAAAGGGATTTGCCGTTATCGGAGTAAGTCCCGACAGTGAAAAATCACATAAGGGATTTGCAGGAAAATTCTCATTGCCTTTTCCATTAATTGCCGACACCTCAAAAAAAATATTAACTGACTACGGGGTATGGGGTGAGAAAAAAATGTATGGAAGGACCTATTTCGGTGTAATAAGAACAACCTTTATTATTGATGAAAAAGGGCTTATTGAAAAAATAATCCCGAAAGTCGATACTGCAGGCCATTCAGAACAAATTTTCAGCATGTATAAACAGTAAACCCAATAATATGAGTAAAGAAAGAAAAGAAATAAACAAAGAAAAACTGAAGGCTCTTGAAGTAACTCTGGGAAAAATCGAGAAGGATTTTGGAAAAGGGACTATCATGAAGCTTGGCGATCATGCCATTGAGAATATTCAGATAATATCTACCGGTTCGATAGGTCTTGATGCAGCCCTTGGGATAGGCGGACTTCCACGGGGAAGAGTTATAGAAATTTATGGTCCGGAAGCTTCCGGGAAAACTACCCTGGCCATCCATGCTATAGCTGAAGCGCAAAGAAATGGTGGAATAGCAGCAATTATTGATGCAGAACACACTTTTGACCGCAGTTATGCTGAAAAATTGGGTGTTGATATTGAAAATCTTCTTATCTCCCAGCCGGATAACGGAGAACAGGCTCTCGAGATTACAGATAACCTGATCCGATCAGGAGCACTCGACATAGTTGTGATTGACTCCGTGGCTGCGCTTACTCCCAAGGCTGAAATTGAAGGTGAAATGGGTGACTCTAAGATGGGACTCCAGGCAAGGCTGATGTCGCAGGCATTGAGAAAGCTGACTGCAAATATCAATAAAACAAATACCTCATGTGTATTTATAAATCAGCTGAGAGATAAAATAGGGGTAATGTTTGGAAATCCAGAGACGACTACCGGAGGTAATGCGTTAAAATTCTATGCATCAGTACGATTGGATATCCGCAGAACAAGCCAGCTGAAAGAAGGCGAAGATATTATTGGAAGTCGCACCAGGGTTAAAATTGTAAAAAATAAACTTGCCCCACCTTTCAGGAAGGCTGATTTTGATATTCTTTATGGAGAGGGAATATCGCAACTTGGAGAAATAGTTGATCTGGGTGTTGATTTTAATATTATTAAAAAAAGCGGATCATGGTTCAGTTATGGTGAGACCAAACTGGGACAGGGGCGTGATGCAGTAAAACAGATCCTGAAAGATAATCCTGAATTATATGACGAACTAAAAGCCAAAGTATCTGAGGCCCTTATAAAACAATAATTCATTAAATAATTATCATATCATGAAAAAATATCTATTCCCGGTATTTCTTCTGGTGCTTTTGTTATCTGCTTCGTGCAAACAAAAAGCTCAGGTGATCACACAAGCTCTCACACAGATAAATAACCAACTTACTCCTGAAGAGAAATCTGGTGGAGTAATGACTCCTGAAATAATGTGGAAATTCAGAAGACTTGGGTCATTCGCTCTGTCGCCCGACGGTGCAAATGTTCTTTACACAGTTACAGATATTGACCTTCAGAGTGAAGCAAGAAGAACTAACATCTATAAATTATCTACTGCCGGAGGCGATCCTGTTCAATTGACTACAGATGGAGGCAGCTCACCGCAATGGTTCGATGCAGGTAAATCAATCGCCTATGTAAATAATGGCAATCTGCATTCTATGAATGCAGATGGTTCGGGACAGCAGGTCGTTTCAGGTTTGTCAGATTTTGAGATATTCAGTATCTCTCCTACAGATAATAAAATATATTTTACAAGAAGAGTAAAGTTGGATCAAACCGCTAATGAAAAGTATAACCTCCCAAAAGCGAAAGTCAGGATAATCAACGACCTGATGTACCGACACTGGAACTACTGGAGCGACTATTCATACAGTCATATATTTGTTGCCTCATTTAACAGGAACTCCGTGACAAATGAGAAAGATATTATGGAAGGGCAGAGATTTGAATCTCCAACTTCTCCATACTTTGATGAAAGTGAAATATCCTGGAGTCCCGACGGCAAATATATTGCTTACACATCCAAACGATTGTTTGGAAAGGCGGATGCGGTGAGCACAAACAGCGATATTTATTTGTATGAAGTGTCCGATTCAAAAGAGGTTAACATAACCGAAGGCAACATGGGGTATGATAAATGTCCGGCCTTTTCACCTGATGGTTCAAGTATTGCATATCAGAGCATGGAGAGAGATGGATATGAAGCAGACCTTAACCGGCTTTTTGTTTACAACATAAAAGAGAACAAAAGAACATGGATTACAAAAGAGTGGAATTTTGATGTTGATAATATAAACTGGTCAAACGATAAAACTTTATTTTTTACCTGTTCTTATCTGGGCACAACGCAGATATTTAAAACCGATCTCTCAGGCATAAGCGTAGATAAAGTAACTGAAGGGGTTCATAATATGGGCCCTCTTAATCTTAAATCAAGAGTACTCGTATCAGGTCTGGTATCTATGTCGATGGCTCCCGAATTATCGGTTGTTGATATGGCTACGGGTGAGGTTAAACAGATAAGTTCAATAAATAGAACTATCTATGAATCGATACACATGGGAAAAGTCGAAGAGAAATATATAAAAACCACCGATAAGAAAGACCTTCAGATGTGGGTGATCTATCCACCCGACTTTAACCCTGCAAAAAAATATCCGGCACTTCTCTTCTGCGAAGGCGGTCCGCAATCATCTCTTGATCAATTCTGGTCATACAGATGGAATATGCAGATGATGTCAGCAAAAGGCTATATAGTATTTGCTCCGAACCGCAGGGGTGTGGTAGGTTTTGGACAGGAATGGAAAGAAGA
This sequence comes from uncultured Rikenellaceae bacterium, assembly GCA_964446825.1. Classification (GTDB taxonomy): domain Bacteria; phylum Bacteroidota; class Bacteroidia; order Bacteroidales; family VadinHA17; genus LD21. The sequence continues at coordinate 28,975 of CAYUQR010000036.1, read as the reverse complement.
GATATCAGGGGACTGGGGAGGAAAGAACATCCAGGATTATCTTGACGCCACTGACGCCATGGCCAAAGAACCTTTTGTAGATGCCAGCCGGCTTGGCGCAGTAGGCGCAAGTTATGGTGGCTTTTCAATTTATTACCTTGAAGGAGTGAGCAACGGAAGATTTAAAACTTTTATTTCTCATGCCGGAGTGTTTGATTTTGTAAGCGAATACGGTTCAACTGAAGAGATGTGGTTTCCGAATTTTGAGTATGGGGGACCCTATTGGGAAAATACTAAAAGCTATAAATTTTCACCTCATCTGATGGTTGACAAATGGAAAACCCCTATACTTATTATTACCGGAGCAAATGACTTCAGAATACCTTACACCCAAAGTCTTGAAGCATTCCAGGCAGCACAACTTCATGGCATCCCCAGCAGGTTACTTTTCTTTGAAGATGAATGCCACTGGGTTACAAAACCGCAGAATTCAGTCATCTGGCAGAAAGAATTTTTCGAATGGCTCGACAAATACCTGAAATGATTTTATTCGTAGGTTTGTAGGGAAGAGTCGCGACTCTTCCCTACAAACCTACTTTAACAATTCAATAATTTTCGCCACCTTCTCTTCCATTGGAAGCTCCCCATCGATCCAGTTTATCTTTATTCCTTTTCGCTCCATTCCCCTGAACCATGTCATTTGTCTCTTGGCAAACTGATGTATGGCAATTTCAAGTTCATTAACCATTTCATTATAAGA
>CAYUQR010000036.1:0-28136 GCA_964446825.1 uncultured Rikenellaceae bacterium | reverse complement strand
TTGTATCAAAATCAGTAATATTATGAAGGCTTTTATATGTAATAAGGATCCCTTTCAGTTCACCCATCGATTTTTTCTCAAGTTCCGCCCTGAGCCCACTGTCGGGTGATACTTCAAACATTTTATACCCTTTAATTATGCTGTCGGCATACATCCCAGAGCCACCACAGACCACCGGAAATATTCTTCGTTCCTTAAGATCTGAATATATCCTGAAAAAATCACGTTGAAACTCAAATACATTATACTTATACCCTGGATCGACTATATCAATCAGATGATAAGGTATTTGCTTTCCCTCAATAAAATATTCACTATAATCCTTCCCTGTTCCTATATTCATTCCCTTGTAAACCTGACGCGAATCTGCGCTTATGATCTCACCTTCAAGCTCTCTGGCAACAGCAACGGCCAGGGATGTCTTTCCCGAAGCGGTTGGTCCTGTAATGACTAAAAAATCATAATTTGAATTCAATTCCACTGCCATTCAATTAATGATTCAGATAGGTAAAACAATATACCATAAATTTACTTAATTTTGCCGGGCATCCAAATATGATTTTTTATGAACTCCTCGTTCTTCCTACATGGACTGAAAAAAAACATCCTTTATTGATGAAAGGCAGAACAGGAAATATTGTTATCAGGAATAAAAAAGCCTCTCACGATTATGAGTTTCTTGAAAAGTACGTGGCAGGAATTAAACTGACGGGTACAGAAATAAAATCTATCAGGCTGGGTAAAGCCACGATTGCTGACTCTTATTGCTTTTTCAGCAATGGTGAACTCTTTATAAGGGGAATGAATATTACAGAGTACTGGTGGGGAAATCTCAATAATCATGATCCTCTGCGTGAAAGAAAATTACTTCTTACTTCCCGTGAATTAAAAAAAATTGAAAGGAAAGTCAAAGAAACAGGGCTTACCATTATTGTAATTAAAGTCTTCGTAAACGACAGAGGTCTTGCAAAGGCTGAGATAGCAATAGCCAAAGGAAAGAAAGAATACGATAAGCGCGAGACTCTCAAACGCAGAGACGCCGGCAGGGAAATGGACAGATTAAGTAAGGTCTGATCAGAAGTTCGGGCTGAGAAGATATCTTGAGTAAAATTTAACTATATAATTTACAGCCTCATCCGAAGTATCAACCAGTGTAAATATATTCAAATCATCCGGATGAATATTATGTTCTTCATTAAGCATTTCTTCTTTAATCCACTTGATAAGTCCGCTCCAGTATTTCGTCCCGACCAGTATTATTGGAAACTTGCCGATCTTCCTGGTCTGAATAAGAGTAATAGCTTCAAAGAGCTCATCAAATGTTCCGAATCCGCCGGGGAGCACGATGAATCCCTGTGCATATTTCATGAACATTACTTTCCTGACGAAGAAATGGTCGAAAGTAATCAGCTTGTCGGCATCAATATAGGGATTGGGATTCTGCTCAAAAGGGAGATCAATATTTATTCCTACTGATTTGCCTCTACCCCGCGCTGCTCCCTTATTGGCTGCCTCCATTATCCCGGGGCCGCCTCCAGTAATAATACCATAACCTTTTTGTGTCAGCTTAAAGGCAATCTCTTCAGCCAGCTTATAGTATCTGTCATTAAAATGAGTCCTTGCAGAACCGAAAATTGAAACACAGGGACCAATGCGGGCAAGTTTTTCGAAACCCTCTACCAGTTCAGAGATTATTTTAAAAACTCTCCAGGAATCGGTTGTATGAATTTCATGCCAGGTTTTCTGCTCAAAAGCATCTTTAATAAGATCAGCTGGTTTCTCCATATTGGTATCAGTAAAATATTGTCGCTTCAAATATAACTATTTTCTCAAGCCTTAAGTTCCGGCTTCAGATATTTTCCTGTATAACTGTCTTTACATTCAACAAGCTTTTCAGGCGAACCTGCAAAAACAATATTGCCTCCCTGTTTTCCTCCCTCTCTACCAAGATCAATAATATAGTCAGCCATCTTGACCACATCAAGGTTATGCTCAATAATAATTACAGTATTACCCCTGTCAACGAGCTTATTAAGCACATCGAGCAGCACTCTTACATCCTCAAAATGCAATCCTGTTGTGGGTTCATCAAGTATATACATTGTTTTTCCTGTATCGCGCCGTGCCAATTCAGTGGCAAGCTTCACTCTTTGCGCCTCTCCTCCCGAAAGAGTAGTAGACTGCTGACCAAGTTTTATATAACCGAGGCCAACATCCTGAAGCGTTTTTATCTTATGATAGATCGACGGAACATTTGCAAAATAATCTACTGCCATACTAACAGTCATCTCAAGTACATCGCTGATTGATTTACCCTTGTACTTGACTTCAAGCGTTTCCCGGTTATATCGTTTTCCATTACATTCGTTGCAATGCACATATACATCGGGCAGAAAATTCATTTCGATAGTTTTCATGCCAGCCCCTTCACAACCTTCGCAACGACCTCCTTTTACATTAAATGAAAATCTTCCTGCACTGAATCCGCGTATCTTAGCTTCAGTTGTCTGCTCAAAAAGTTTCCTGATATCAGTAAATACACCAGTGTAAGTTGCCGGATTTGATCTTGGTGTTTTTCCAATAGGCGACTGGTTAACCTCAATTACCTTATCGAGATATTCAAGTCCGCTAATTTCCCTGTAAGGCAAAGGAGATTTGCCTGAATGATGAAATCTCTTTGCCAGTGCAGGATGCAGTGTCTGGTTTATAAGAGATGACTTACCGCTGCCTGAGACACCCGTTACACATATCATTGTTCCAAGCGGCAGAATAACATCAACATTATTCAGATTGTGTCCGGAAGCACCTGAGAGTACCAGATATTTACCGTTACCCTTTCTTCTTTTCTCAGGAATAATGAACTTTTTTTTCCTGTTAAGGTATGCGGCTGTCAGCGTGTCTGATTTCATCAGTTCACCCGGATTACCATAGGCAACTACCAGGCCTCCGTGCAGTCCCGCGCCAGGTCCCATATCAATAATATGATCTGCCGACAGGATCATTTCTTTGTCATGTTCGACCACAATAACAGAATTGCCCGAATCCCTGAGTTGTTTCAAGGCTTGTATAAGGCGCCTGTTATCCCTCTGATGAAGACCTATGCTGGGTTCATCAAGGATATACAATACATTAACGAGCCTGGAGCCAATCTGTGTTGCCAGTCTTATCCTCTGACTTTCACCCCCTGAAAGAGTGCGAGCACCCCTGTTTAACGAAAGGTATTCAAGTCCTACTTCGACCAGAAACCCGAGCCTTGCTCTGATCTCCTTAAGAATTTCTGCTGCAATCTGGTTTTGCTTGACTGACATCTTCTCCTCAACATTTGAAAGAAAAACAGTTAAGTCTTTAATGTCCATCTCAGAAAGCTCCCCGATATTCCTGTCAGCAATCCTGAAAAACAAAGATTCTTTTTTCAACCTCGTACCATGACATTCAGGGCACTCATTATACTGAACGTACTGATCCTTAATTTTTGTTCCGTTTTTGTTCCCGTTGATAGTTTCAAGATTCCCGATAAAATTTACTATCCCTTCGAAAGTAAGGAAATAATTTGATGTCATTCCCAGTGGAGTGTTGGATAACTTAAGTACTTCATCAGATCCATAGAGCACTTTATTAAGAGCATCACGCGGAATATCCTTTATCGGAGTGTCAAGAGTGAACCCGTTTTTTTCAGCAATGGCTTCAATCTGCCAGAATATCCATATATTCCTGTATTTACCCAGAGGCTCAATGCCGCCTTTCCTGATGCTGAGCTCAGAATCGGGAATAATTTTATTCTCATCAATGCTTGATACCTCTCCAAGCCCGTTACAATAAGGGCACGCTCCCTGTGGTGAATTAAAAGAAAAAGTATGAGGAGCCGGTTCATTGTACGATATCCCTGTAACAGGGCACATCAGATGCCGGCTGAAAAACCGGGGTTCGTTGTGTTCAGAATCAAGAACCATCATAACTCCATCACCCTCATCAAGAGATGTTATTATTGAATCATGAAGTCGTTTATCGGTGGTATCTCCCACCCTGAATTTATCTATTACCAATTCTATAAAATGAGTTTTATAACGGTCGAGCTTCATTCCCGGAACAAGTTCCCGTATCTCATTGTTGATGCGAACATTAAGGAATCCTTTTCGTCTCAGCTGTTCAAATAGTTCCTTGTAATGTCCTTTTCTTCCTTTTACAACCGGCGCAAGAAAATAGATCTTCTTCCCTGAAAACTGTTTTTTTACCAGACCAAGTATCTGTTCATCAGTGTACTTAACCATTTTCTCTCCTGATGCATAAGAATATGCCTCTCCTGCCCTGGCATATAGCAGTCTCAGAAAATCATATATCTCAGTGATTGTTCCTACAGTGGATCTGGGATTTTTATTTGTGGTTTTCTGCTCTATCGATATCACCGGACTTAAACCGGTTATCTTATCCACATCCGGACGTTCCATTCCACCCAGAAACTGTCTGGCATATGCTGAGAGGGTCTCCATATAACGTCTCTGCCCCTCTGCATAAATGGTATCGAATGCAAGAGAAGATTTCCCGCTCCCGCTTAATCCGGTAATAACCACGAGTTTATTTCGTGGAATTGTAACATCAATGTTTTGTAAATTATGGACTCTGGTTCCAAGGACATTTATCTCCTCACTCATTTAGAATCTCCAAATTCAAAATAATAATTTTCCGTCTTTTCGATATTTCGCATACCCTCCACCGGAATTTTTATCTCGTATGCTTTACCGGGTTTTGGCGTCAGGTAAGGCTTTCTGAGCCAGGGGTTCAGGAATTTCAACAGCTTATAATTTGTGCCGAATTTTTCAGCGAATACAGAGAAATCTGCAATTGCAGTATCAACTTTTACATTATAATATTGTAATTCCGGATATAAATCCTCTTTTTTGATATTAAAACCATAACTCTCGGGGTCTGAAATAATCAGTTTATATGCTTCAGCTCTGAATATATATCTGGCAGTCTCTTCGTTCAGGAGCAGATCATAATAATTATTTTGTTTCTGAATAGCTATCTGTGCATCGATCCCGGCTCTGCCTCCATTGTATGAAGCAGCTGCCAGTGTCCAGTTTCCGTATTTTTCATACGACTTCTGGAAATATTCACATGCAAACTGGGTTGATTTTTCAACATCATACCTTTCATCAACTACCTGGTTTATTTCCATACCTTTCTCCCTGCCCGTTTCAGGCATTATCTGCCAGAAACCGGTAGCTCCGGCAGGAGAGATCATATTGCTGTACTCGCTCTCTGCAGCTGCAAGGTATTTAAAGTCATCTGGTATATTATTTTTCTTCAGTATTTTCTCAATAACAGGAAGATATCTGTTTGCCCGTTTTATTATCAGGATAGTAGAGGAATGTCGGTAAGCACTGATCAGGAGTTCCCTTTCAAGACTCTCCCTGGTGTCAAAGTTGTCCAGAGGCATCTTCTCTCCGGCAAATGTAACATTTTCAGGCAGTTTGAAAGATTTTATGGTATAAGCTGAATCAAATGGCTGAAGTTTGTTTAGAGGACTCTTGCTGTATCCGTCAGATCCCGGAGCAAATGAAAGTACTATGATTATTGTGCTGACAAAAATAAAACCCGTAAATATTGTTTTCCTGTTTGGATATGTCATAATTGTTACCTCTGTGAAATAATCTGCAAAAGTAACACTTTTATGCCTTAAAAAAATTCAAAGGGGGGATAAAATGATTAACAAAATGAAACAGCGATTATATTAGCTGTTTTTCAGAATTTATAGGAGATTCCTGAAAATAAGCCAAATGAGTAAGGATGAATGGTCGAACCTTCTGTTCCGCTGAACGGGTTAAGATAATATCTGAAAGTTGGTTCAAGGTTTAAGGACAGGTTTTTGGAGAAACTGTACTCCATTCCCATTCCAAGTGAACTGCTAAGAGTGAAAGAATTTAGTCCTTTGGTCGTCCCAACCTGATATTTACCTCCGTCAACCATTGTATATACATCATTATTTACAAGAAAGTTATAAGATACCCCGCCTATCAGATTAAATGCAACTGCCTTATCGATTATTTTATACTTAAGAACAACCGGCAGTTCAAGATAATTGAAATCCTGATAAAGTGTATTATTTAAAGGTTGAAGATTTGCTTTCTGGGGATCAAACACATCATTGTTATAAGCGGTAATAACCCTGCTGCCGGAATTGGCTTGCAGAAAAACGTCGGAATTGTCAGTAAATATAGTACCATTTGTTGTGAGAACTTCAAAGTTATGACCTCCCTTGGAATTACTAAAAGGCTGAAAACCCCCGAAAGATTGTATACCATCTATTTGCTGGCCTATTGATGAATAGTAAATACCAGTCTGGACAGTGAATCTCTTATTAATTTTATATGAAAGAGCAACCCCTCCGGTATATGAAATAAGTGATTGTTCTGATGAGCTCATTTGTTTTGATATATCATCAGAACCGATACCGAATTTTGAATAATATGTAGGAGAGGCCATTGCTGCTATTGACCATCTTTCAGGGCTTTTTGTCGCAGTGATATCAGGGGTATATTGCTGATCAGCAGTAAGGATCTCGAATGAATTTTTCTGCACAGGATTAAATATCTTCATCAAAGGTTCATGAAGTGAATTCTCAGCATCGTTAAGTGAATTCTCAGAATCGTTGCCAATGTTAAATGTTCTTCCAGAGGAAAAAGCAATGGGAGCATCGTCCATTTCCGATACAGCTGATTCATTAATAACCTGAGTATCTGTGCCAGTAAATAAAGAAGAAGCTCTGCTCATGATGGTTTCATTAACTGCCACCGGCAGAATCTTTTGAGCTGAAGGGGCAATAACCGGTGAAACATCTTCTCCGGCTTGAGCCATATCATTAAAATTAAGTCCCGTAGAAACTTCCCTGCTCCACCTGTAAGCAAGTAAGCTCAATGAAAAGACAATAGCAATAAGTGCTGCAGTGCTGATAAGAATATAAGACCTTTGTTTCCTTTTTATAAGAGGTTTAATATCATCCCAGACTCCCGGTGGCGGAAGAGCTTCAAAATCCCTGAGTCCGTTTCTGAATACTATATCAATATTTGCATCTCGTTCATTCATTAACAACCTGTTTCTTAAGTCCTGTATAAGATCCGACTCTTCTCTGAAGAATTGTCCTGGCACGCGCGAGATTTGACTTTGATGTCCCCTCCGAGATCTTCATCATCTGACTGATCTCCTTATGGGTATACCCTTCAATGGCATAAAGGTTAAAAACCATTCTATATTTCGGAGGCAGTTCCCTGATAATTCCCAGCAAGTCGTTAGCTTCAAGTCCTGCATAATCCCGATTATCAGGATCTGCTTCAGTTTCCGGTAATGTGTCAATATCGTCGACACGATACAGGTTATGCCTGTTACGGAATTTCTCAAGAGCGGTATTAACTGTAATCCGGCGCATCCATCCTTCGAAAGAACCTTCATGTTTGTAATGATTAAGATTCTCGAAAATCTTTATGAAGCCCTCCTGTAAAATATCACGTGCTTCTTCATCATTACCAGAATACTGAAGGCATACGGCATAAAGCTTAGATGCATGCCTTCTGTACAGAAGTTCCTGATCCCTCCTGTCGCCGGCAAGACAACCATTTATTATTTTTTTTATCTCCGACAAGGTTTTTCCCAGATTGAGAAGATAAAAATATTAAATAATTATATCAAATACCAGCGATTCTTCAAAAATATTGATGGAAATATCTAAAATTTGGTTGCGTATGATTTTAAAAATCTTACAATTTTATAAGTGTATTACTTCACCATAGGCTGCGGCGGCAGCCTCCATTATGGCTTCCGACATTGTGGGATGCGGATGAACAGCTTTAATGATCTCATGTGCTGTCGTCTCAAGTTTCCTGGCTACCACAATCTCTGCTATCATCTCTGTTACATTGGCTCCAATCATATGGGCGCCCAGCAATTCACCATATTTTGCATCAAAAATAAGCTTAACGAATCCGTCTTTCGCTCCCGAGGCACTTGCCTTACCGGAAGCGGTAAACGGGAATTTGCCAACCTTGATATCATAACCTTCCTCCTTTGCAGCTGCTTCGGTGAGACCACATGAAGCAATTTCAGGATTTGTATATGTACAACCGGGAATATTTTTATAATCAAGGGGAGCGACCTCTTCTCCTGCTATTTTTTCAACACATATGATCCCTTCAGCAGATGCGACATGTGCCAATGCGGGTCCGCGAACAATATCTCCTATTGCAAAAATGCCAGGAACTGATGTCCTGTAATAATCATCAACAACAACCTTGCCTTTTTCTGTCTTAACACCAGCACTTTCGAGGCCTATACCTTCTATATTTGAAATAATTCCAACGGCTGAGAATACAATATCCGATTCGACCACTTCAATTCCCCCGGGAGTTTTGACACTTACCAAGCATTTCTCTTTTGAAGTATCCACTGACTCTACAGACGAATCAGTCATTATCTTCATCTTCATCTTTTTAAAAGATCTTTCAAGTTGTTTCGATATCTCCTCATCCTCATTAGGTACCAGCCTTGGAAGAAATTCAACCAGGGTAACACTTGTCCCTATCGACTGATAGAAATTGGCAAATTCACTTCCTATTGCACCGGATCCCACAACGACCATCGATGATGGCTGCTTTTCAAGTGTCATTGCCTCACGATATCCGATAATCTTTTTCCCATCCTGCTTAAGATTTGGTAGTTCCTTCGATCGGGCTCCTGTTGCCACTATTATATTTTTTGCTGTATAACTCTTTTTATTTCCGTCACTATCTTCTACCTCAACAACATTATTACCGGCAAGGCGTCCAAATCCTTTGATATGGTCTATATTGTTTTTTTTGAAGAGGAACTGTATCCCTTTGCTCATACCCTCTGCGACATTCCTGCTTCTGGAAATAATTGCATTAAAATCCGGTTTTACTTCGCCTGTAATCGTAATGCCATAATCTGAAGCATGATTAAGGTAATCGAATACCTGGGCACTTTTCAGAAGTGATTTTGTAGGTATGCATCCCCAGTTCAGGCAAATACCGCCGAGTTCAGCTCTCTCAACAACTCCCACCTTCATCTTTAACTGGGAAGCCCTTATTGCCGCAACATAGCCTCCGGGCCCGCTTCCTATAACTATAATATCGTAATCCATTATATCTGATGTTAATTAAAATAGCTTTCTTAATATTAAAACCTCAGTAGGAATAAAAAGTTCGCTATAATCATACTGCAGGAAAATTCTTATACTGCTAAAGTTTTTTCAACCTGTGTTTTTCTTGTTAACTGATTTATTCCTTTCGCCACTATCCATATGATAACAAGTGTAAATATTATAGTCGCACCAACAGGGATCCCGGCAAAATATGATATAACATAACCCGTTGCGGTCCCAGCGAATCCCGCCAGGATAGACCATATTACTATTTTGAAATATACTTTGGTGAACAACATTGCAATATTTGGAGGAATTGTCAGCAATGATATTACCAGTACTACTCCTGCCATTCGAATATTTAAGACAATCGTAAGCGCCATCAATGATGTGGTAATATACTTGAATATATCAACATACGATGAATATGTCCTGGCAAACACCTCATCAAAAGATATATAGAGTATGGTCCTGTAAAAAAACCCGAAGTAAAGGATAAGAACTACCGACATAATGCCAAGAGCCAGAATATCAGCATTTGTAACAGTGAGTATACTTCCAAAGAGATAACTCATAAGGTCTGGTGTATATCCCGGGGTAATGTAAATGAAGATAATACCGGTTGCCATACCGAATGCCCATAATATACCTATTGCCGAGTCTTCCCTTATCTTTTGCTTAACTGAAAGATATTCTACACCCAGGGCTGAAAGAATGCCAAAAACAGCAGCTCCTGCAATGGGATTAATTCCTGCGAAATATCCTATGCCAATGCCACCAAAAGAGGCATGTGTTATGCCCCCGCTCAGGAACACCATCCTCCTTGAAACAATGTATGTTCCTGCCAGTCCGGCAGTTATGCTCGCAAATACTGCACCCAGCAGACCTTTTATTATAAATTCATATTGAAAAATATTTGTTTCCACTATTTATGGTATTTAAGTACAGTATGAGGAAGTACACCATGAGTAATAAGCTGAATCGGACAACCATAGGCAAGAAGATCATCATTTGTGATTTCATGGGAGGGGTGATAATGAAGGCTTCGGTTAACACAGGCAAATGATTTAATATGTGCCGAAATTGTCCCGACATCATGCGAAACCATAAGAATAGCCATCCGGCTGTTGAGAACCCTCAGCTTTTCATAAAAATCATTTTCAAAAGTTGTATCGACAAAATTTCCCGGTTCATCAAGGAGTAATAATTTCGGATCCCCGATAATTGCACGACCAAGAAATACTCTTTGTACCTGTCCCCCCGACAATTCATTTATCATCGATCCGGCCATTTCAGTAAGACCAAGCTCTTCAAGCACCATTTCTGCCTTTTTTTTATCGGCAGAAGACATCCTCGATATAATACGTTTCTGTATCATTAGTCCGGATAATACAATATCTGCAACAGTAACAGGATAGTTTACGTCACCTGTTGATATCTGGGGAAGATAGCCTATTCTGTTACTATTAATCAGTTCCTTGTTAAAAACAATCTTACCCTTGACAGGCTTCAGTAAACCGAGAATCACCCTTAAAAGAGTTGTTTTTCCTCCGCCGTTCGGGCCAATAACCCCAATGAAATCATCTTCAACAACCTTTAAATTTACATCCTGCAACACAGTATTGGCGCCATAGGAAGCCGACAGAGATTGCATTTCAAATAAGTATGCCATAGTACCGGTTATTTAGAACTTTCTGTTAAACTATTATATACGGCTGTTATAATATCTGAAGTTGTTGTAAGCCAGTCGCCGGATAAAGGATCAATTATTTCTATTTCAGCCTCGACCTGACCGGCAATTGTTTTAGCATTCCTGGTATCAAACTCCCTCTGGGCAAAAATCGTTTTCAGTTTTTTAGCCCTGGCTAAATCAATCAGATATTTCATTCTTGCCGGAGAAGGTTCTTTCCCTTCAGATTCAATAGCTATCTCTTCCAGCCCGTAATCGCGTGCCAGGTATGTCAGATCAGGATGGAAAACCATAAAAGACCTGTTTATGACGCCTGAGAAAAGCTGTTCTGCTTTTAAATCCAGGTCATTGATTTTCTTAATAAGATCACGGAAATTTGATTCATATTTCTCTGACTGTGAAGGATTCAGTTCACATAAAAAATTTTTTACGGAAGAGGCCATTATCAAACCTGATTTTGGCGAAACCCAATAATGCGGATCCACTCCTCCCACAGTACCTCCACCGTGATGATCAGAAGCAATCAGATTGATTTTTTCTCCCAGCATCAACCTTTTCATCTTGCGATTGGTCTCATAAAAACGGTCAAGCCAGGTCATTTCAAAACCCATATATCCATTGCTTATATAACCAACAGACTTGCTTAGCTTAATTATCTGTTCAGGGGCAGGCTCATATATATGCGGGTCAGCACCCGGAGGAACCATTATATTGACAGAGAAATCACCTCCGCCTATTTCATCGACGAAGTACTTAAAGGGAGCAATGCTGACAGTTATAATTTCCTCACCCGGTTTGGTACCTTGTCTGCCGCATGCGACTATGAAAAAGATAAACAGAAGAATATAATATTTCCTCATCAAAAAAGAATTTCAATGTTGGCTACAAATTTAACATATAACAGAACAAATGGGTTAAGTGTTGTAAATAAAATAATATAAGCTATTTTTGAAAAAATGTTGCACCGGATACCACTAATTTACGGATGAAGAATAAAGGAGAAATACTTGCCGCAATTTTAATAAACTTCAAAGATTGTTATTTCTTCCTGCATAATACCAAAGAATTCAGTGTAGTTGAAAAGATCATGAATGAGGGTTTTGTTTTTGAAAGCCAGCTTCCTCATTCGACCGATCGTGTAAACCCGTTGGAACCCATTGAGATCACATATTTTTTATTCCAGAGGAAGGAATATGGAACCTATACCGTAATTATTGCAATACCCAAGCTTATTTATGAAATCTATTCCGGTGTTTCAAATTATAACGATGTTGGAGTTGAAGAAATATTGAGTATTACCGAACCTTACTCCAGTGATAATGATGAATTAATCTACACACTTTCGCCAAAACATATTCTCGGATATTTCAACTCCAGGACATCCGAGTTTTATCAGAACAGGAACTGGGATCCTTTTTTCAATAACTACCATGAAAAATATCCCGGGAACAAATTCGAAAAGTCCTCTTCTCAATAAAAAATAAAAAGGGGAGACAAGCCCCCCTATGGCTGCCCCCCTTGCAAGGAATGAAAAACAAAACCTAAAATGTCTGAAGAGATATTTTAAAGAATCCAGTTGCCTTGTTTGAGATAATCTGAAACTTCCATTCACCTGTCTTATCCTGATTTTCTTTTTCAGAAATTGAGAATGATTTTCTCCAGTTCAGATTACCATTTTCGTCCAGTACTATATCGGAATAGTATTTACCATTTGGCATCTTGATTTTTATGTGAATATCTCCCGATTTACAATCTCCCATAACAGACATTATTACTGTGCTGGCAGTTTTTTCGACATCGAAAGAATATTCCTTTGTGAAAGTGCTTTCCTTAACCGATTTTGAGAAATCCCATGTAGTTCTTTCAGAATCGCCACCGAATGAATGTCCAAAATAGGGTTCATAATCGCGAGAGAGAACAAGTGGCTCATCCATCGAGAATTGCCTGTTTCCCCTGGGGTTTTCATAAATCCTTACAGCTTTCCCTGCCCTTTTTGCAGCTTCAACCTGTACATTCACATCCTTCATAAGATCATCCATCTTATCCTGTTGCATCTTAAACTCAATCCTTACAGAATCCTGAGTTTTCATCTGATCTACCATAGATCTCTTCTGCTCCTCTATTAACTGCTGAAGCTTCAGGTCCTTGTCCTGTTGCTCCTTTGTCTTTTCCTGAGCAGCTGCTTGCTGAAACCAGCTCCCTGCCGAGAGCATGATTACTGTTATCAATAATACTTTAATCTTTCTCATGACTGCCTCTTTATTGGTTTTACAATGTAAAGATACCACCTGATATACAGTTATTTTGTTAACACAGGGTTAATGCACGGTTAATGTTTGGCATACAAACCTGAGGTATCAATAATTTGAATAATTTTGGGAAAGCAAAACAACCAGTATGAAAAAGAAAAATACCCTCCTGCTGCCAGGCATTATTTCAATTTTTATTCTGATATCAGTACAGGTAATAATAATAAGGGGGATGTGGAAACAGAAAGATGAAATGTTCAATCTGCGATACAGGGTCTTCTCTCAGGATGCTTTGTCGAGCATGTACAGAAGACTTTCAACCGATGGATTTGATACTGCACGTTTTATTATAAACGGATATTCCATACAGGCGACAAAGGATATTCTGACTCTCAGGGGAGATTCGGCTATTGCTGCAAAAAAGAGGGACATACTGGCTTTTGTCACAAAAGCGTTGATCCAGGAGCAGGATCTGTCGGCATATCTTTCAAACTACTTTGAAAGAATTGGAATAGACAAGAACTTCAATTTCAAGATAGTGGTAAATCGTTTTGATCTTATTTCGAATGACTCCATTATACCAGTTTATACAAATGAAGCCTTTGCCAACAGGAGAGCCAACCCAGGCACTCCCCGCAATGTTTCAAGCATGAGATCTCCGTCAGAAATTCTTGTCAGAGCCGACCGTATCGACCGTGATAATTACAGACTCGATTTTGAATGCTTAATTGATTTTTCAGATAAGCAGAAAAAAATCCTTAAGGAGAGCGCAACCTCTCTTTCCATGAGTGCTTTCAGCATTATCGTAGTGGTTATTATTTTTATGGTAACCTTCAGAAACCTGATGGAAGAAAAGAGACTTTCGAACCTGAAAACCGATTTCATAAATAATATGACTCATGAGTTGAAAACACCCTTATCCACCATAACTGTTGCCGGCAAAACTCTGGAAATGCCTCAGATAAGAACAAATGAGGAAAAGATACTTGAAACAGCCAGGCTTATCGGGAAACAAAGTGTTCATCTTAATCAGCTTATCAATATGATACTTGAGATAAGCATGTGGGAAAGAACAGAATTTCAACTGGACAAAAAAACAGTCGATATCGAGGAATTCATGAATGATGTAATTGACCTTTTTAAATCTGGCGGAGGCGATGGAGCGAAAATAACTCAGAAATATAATTTTGGCGAAAAAAAAATCGATCTGGATGTTGTCTACTTCACAACAATGATAAATAACCTCCTCTCAAATGCCGTGAAATATTGTGACGGCGATCCTGAAATTGAAATTGAAGGCTTTGCTACTGAAAACAATGTATCTATAAAGATCACCGATAATGGAATAGGCATTGGGAAGAGCGACCAGAAACATGTTTTCGATAAATTTTACAGGGCTTCCACCGGCAATATTCATAAATACAAAGGACTGGGACTTGGCCTGTATTATGTCAAAAGAATTGCAGAAGCGCACGGGGGAGATGTAACAGTTAGCAGTAAACCAGGAAAAGGTAGTATATTTACAATAACATTACCTAACTAATATAAATATTTGGAATATGAAAGTTTTGATAGCTGAAGACGACAGAGATTTTGGAAATATTTTAACACAGTATGTCACGATCAGCGGTTTTGATGTGACTTTAGGTCGCGATGGGAAGGAAGCCTGGGAACTTTTTAAAAGGAGTAAACCGGATATTTGCGTTCTTGATGTCATGATGCCGGAGATGGATGGCTTTACCCTTGCTGAAAAAATTAAAGAGGCCCAGCCCGATATGCCGGTCATATTCCTTACAGCAAAAAGCCTTAAAGAAGATATTGTCAGAGGCCTGAAAATCGGAGCAGATGATTATATTACTAAGCCTTTTGATCCTGAAGTTCTGATTCTCCGGATCAACAATATACTTAAACGCGCCTATTCCACGGTAAATGATGAATTTAAAATATCCAATACTGTCCTTAAATATAATACCCTGGAACTTATAAGCGGTAACTCCAAAGAAAAGCTGACCCTGAAAGAGGCACAGCTGTTAAAGTTTTTCATTGTCAACAAGAACAAAATTCTTGCAAGAGAAGATATCCTTACAGAAATATGGGGTGAAGATGATTATTTCCTTGGCAGAAGTATGGATGTTTTTATCAGCCGTCTCAGAAAGTACGTATCCGAAGATAAAAATATTGATATCCGTACTGTACGTGGTACCGGGTTCATTCTTGAGGAAATGAATACTGTGGGGTAGAAAAGACACTAGGCACTAGACTCTATACACTAGGGGCTTCGCACTGGTCGCTTGGCGCTGGGTAATAAAAAAGGCTGCTTCGTGAGAAACAGCCTTTTTCTAATATTTAACTTCTGACCTCCGACTTCTGGCTTCTGCCATCTGCCTTCTGCCTTATAATTAATGATTATTTGGAACCAAGCACTTCGTTAACCTTATTATATAGGTCCTCGCCTCTGAGGTTTTTCCCTATTATGGTTCCGGTTTCATCAAGAAGAAAGTTGGCAGGAATAGCATTAACTGCAAATAACTTGGCAGCAGCATTGTTCCAGAACTGAAGGTCCGATACCTGTGTCCAGGTCAGTTTGTCATTGTCAATTGCCTTCACCCAGTCATCTTTAGTCCTGTCAAGAGAGACTCCAAAGACATCAAATCCCTTTTTATGAAACTGGTTATATACCTTTACAACATTAGGATTTTCCTGCCTGCAGGGATTACACCATGCTGCCCAGAAATCTATCAGAAGCAGTTTCGATCCTATTTTGGACGAAAGAGAAACAGGATTTCCATTGGGGTCATTCATAGTAAAATCAGGAGCTTTCTGTCCTATTGAAACTGATTTCATAACAGCTACCCGGTCTTTGAGGTCTTTGATCATCGGCAATTTGACAATTGTGGTATCAAGTCCATTTATCATTGATTCAATTTCAGGTGCATCCATTTCATAGCTCAGGCTAACCAGCAATGAAGGAGTAACATAGGAAGAAGGATTGTTTTTTATAAAGTTCTTCTCAAGGGTAGTCATTTCAGCCTGAATTGAATCAGCCTGTTTCTCAAGCTTTGCTACCCTGGCAACATCACCTGCCCGGCTGGCAGTCTGATACTCAACATATAATTTAGAGTAAATATCGGTAAGAGGTTTATTTGATTCAAGAAATGTTTTATACTGATCCTGTGTTTTAGATCCTGTTATGGTTGCATTAAAAAGTGAATCAATTGTACCTTTAATAGTTATTTCTGAATTTTCAAGATAAAATGAGGTTCTTTTCCTGGTATTCCCGGCAATCAGCTGGACCATCTGAGGATAATCAATTTTCCCTCCTTTCATCGTGAAAACCCCTTTTTTAGATATAGCGGAATCAATATTAATTATCTTTCCGGCTTCCCTTTTCTGAAGATAAAATGTAAGAGAGTCTGAACCATCAATATTTCCTTTAACTACATAATGAGGTTCAGAGGAACATGCTGTCATTAAAATAGTGGCAATAATAGCGTAACTAATTTTTTTCATTTTTAATAATTTTGATTTTGTATCTGTTTAATTATGATTTACTTTGGCGCAAAGATATAAATTATTGTTCACCTTAATCATTTTTTAAAGTATTTGTCGAGCAAAATGTTAGCGGCCATATAGGAAGTAATCTTTCCTTCAGACAGTTGTCTTTCTGTATCAGGTCTGAATAATTTAACATCATCATCATCATAAAATGAACTATGAAGCTGTTCCAGTATAGTGCTGTGCATTCTTATAACTGACTGTTTTTTTCTTAATTCCCCGAAGTATCCAGTGGTCTTAGCATAGTCAAAATACGCAAGAATCATTTCCCATAGTTCACTTATACCTGTTTTTTGCAACGCAGAACAGGTAATCACCATTGGTTTCCATCCTGAAGATTTTTCCGGGAACAGTTTAAGGGCATTCTGATAGGACAGCCTTGCCATTTCAGCAACTTGTTTGTTGGCTCCGTCAGCTTTTGTAATAGCTATAAGGTCGGCCATTTCCATAATTCCTCGTTTTATCCCCTGCAGCTCATCTCCTGCTCCGGCAAGCATTAATAAAAGGAAAAAGTCAACCATCGAGCTTACCTCTGTTTCCGATTGCCCTACCCCTACTGTTTCAACAAGTATAGTATTAAATCCAGCTGCTTCGCATAAAATGATAATTTCCCTTGTTTTCCTTGCCACGCCTCCCAGCGTTCCTGAAGCAGGTGATGGACGTATAAAAACATCGGGATGTATACTCAACTGTTCCATTCTTGTTTTGTCACCTAGTATGCTTCCTTTGGTTTGTTCACTGCTTGGATCAATAGTAAGCACAGCCAGCTTATTTCCTCCCCCTGTTATATGTATTCCAAGAGTCTCAATAAATGTACTTTTACCGGCTCCCGGGACACCAGTTATTCCAATCCTGAGCGAATTGGAACTGTAAGGAAGACATTTTTCAATTATTGCCTGTGCAGTAGTATAATGATCAGGAAGTGAACTCTCAACAAGTGTGATGGCCTGGCTTAAAATGGTTCTGTTTCCGGATAATATCCCGGAAACAAATTCCTCAACTGAATACTTTTTCCGGCTTTTTTTGCGTGACCTGGAGATTACATCCGGATTAATACTGGGAGGTTGCGAAATACCTTCCTGAACACTCAGTGCGCTTTTATATTCCTTTCTCTTTTCCATTAGTAGGCCAATTTATGACAAAAATAATAAAAGGGTGCATGATTTCTGTCATACACCCTTTATTAAGTAAAATTCATTGCATCTTACAAAAGACCTACTTCACAGCAGCAGGCTGTTCAACATCGGCAGTCAGCATTAACACTACTTCCGAGTTTTTGGGGTCATTGGTATATACATATATAGCTTTGGTAACCTTGCCGGAGTAGCTGCCGGAATTGAAAATTGCTTTTATTGAACTCGATTCTCCGGGCTTAATGCCTACTCCCTGCGGGCCCTGCTGAACTGCCGTACAGCCGCATGAGGCTCTTACATACCTTATTAAAAGATCTCTTTTCCCTTCATTAGTGAATTTAAATTCAACATTATTCTGGGTAGATCCTTTAATTTTACCAAGGTCAACAGTGTTTGATTCAAGTTTAAATACAGGAGCATTAGCCAGGTCTTCTTTTGAGAGTGAAGAAAAATCTTCCACCAGGTTAGCTGAAATATAATAATAGACATTCTCCTGAGGTATCCCATTAAGTTTTATTTTGGCCATATCGCTTACATTGCCCCAGTTCGGATTTTTTGTTGCATCATAAGTGCCCTCTATCAAACCTTTTTGTCCTGGTTTAAGGGTTTCCGGATTGCATTTGAGAGTAAGATGTGCAGGTAAATTGTCAAATTCAACCTTTACCGGAGCATCTGAGGTATTAATAACCTTCATTACCCTTATCTTTTTTTCTGTTTTCACAACATTGGTAAATGCAAGGTGGTTACTCTCAAACCTGATACCACCAACGGGGAATGTATATAATTCCTCAACAGTTTTTTCATGAGGGATAACTTCTCCTTTTATAACCAGGACAGTAACCTCTGGTTTTGTATTGGCGTAAACTGAAAGGGTTTTGCTGAATTGTCCGGGTCTGTCTTTTGGATCATATATTGCAGTAACCTTTCCTTTTCTGCCTGCCGGTATCGGCTGCTTTGTCCATTCAGGTGTTGTACAACCACACGAAGCTACCACATTCTGAATTACCAGAGGCGTACTACCGGTATTCGTTACGGTAAAATCATAAGTCTGCCTTCCAGCCTCTTCCTTGAAAGTGCCAAAATCATGCTGAGTATCCGATAACTTCATAGTTGTCTGGGCAACCTGCGATTTCACTGTTACTCCGATAATCAGGAGAGAAATAAATAAAAATACTTTTTTCATCATAATATAATTTTAAATTTCAGAATATGATGGAACCTGGTTATAAGTGAAAATATTTTCAAAATTCCTATGTCAGGATAAATACCAGGCTTCATATTAACTCAGTTCAAATATTTTTTTAAAGAATAAACTTAATGTTTAGGCAATTATTATATTTTGCTCACCCAAATTCATTACTATAACAAAGCATATCAGATTTTGGTTGCATGGTGTATCTCAAAAATCAGACCAAAATATGAATTCTGCTAAAATGGTGTAAAAATAATAAAGTTTAATCTTTTAAGATAATTTAAATCAGAATATCATTAGTTTTGTTGTTTACCCATTTGATTTGGAACAGAATTTGCTATTTTTAAATCTGTTTTTACCTGTTTGGAACCTTTTTAATTATGAATTTTAAAAAGCTGATTATTACCGCAATAGCGTGCTTTCTCTATCTAAGTGCGAATTCTCAGTTTTATAATGGACTTCAGATGACATTTGGTAAAAACAGGGTTCAGTACTATGATTATTTCTGGTCCTTCTACAGATTTGACGATTTCGATTGTTATTTTAATGAATACGGACAGGATCTGGCGCAATTCACGGCATTTTATGCCAAAAAAAAGCTGGCTGAAATAGAAGACTATTTTGATTATACCCTGGAAAAAAGACTTATTTTCATCATCTACAATAAGAATGCCGAGTATAAGCAATCCAATATCGGACTGGTTACTTTTGATGATGACACGTACAATACAGGTGGTTTTAATCGGATTATTAAAAACAAAGTATCGCTCTATTACGAGGGTGACCATGTGGCGTATGAGCATCAGATTGCAGCCTCAATAGCCGAAGCGATAATCAATGAGATGTTATATAATGCCGACGTAAAAGACAGGATTTCAAGCTCATCTGTTATTTATATGCCTGACTGGTATATTAAAGGACTTATCCGCTATGTAGGCTATGGCTGGGACATGGAAGCTGAAAACAGGGTAAAAGACGGTCTTAAGTCGGGGAAATTTAAGAATATCAACCATCTGGAATATGATGATGCTATCGATGCCGGGCAGTCATTCTGGCGTTTTATCGGGAAAAAATACGGAGATGCCCTTATTCCGAACATAATCTACCTGACAAAGATCTATAAGAATGTAGATGATGGATTCCTTTATGTTATGGGGCAGGATCTCAAGGATATTCTTAAAGAGTGGAAACATTACTATAGCGATGAATATTCAGACGATAAAGATCGTCCTCCCGATGATAAAAATATTATCAGGAAATCAAAAAGGGAACAGATAATTCAACAGGTAAGAGTCAGCCCCGATGGTGAATATATTGCCTATGTAACAAATAACTGGGGAAGGAAACGGATCTGGCTTTACAACCAGTCCACCGGCAAAAAGAAGATAATTTTCAGAAAAGAACCAAAATTTGAACAGGTGACCGATAATACATACCCCGTTATTGCCTGGCATCCCAGCGGTAAAATTCTCACTTTTATTAATGATGAGAAAGCTGATCTTGTTTTGTACTTCTACAGATTAAACGATAGGACCAAAGAAAAAAGAAATCTGTTGTATTTTGATAAAGTTCTGGATTTTTCTTACTCGCCGGAAGGGTCACGCCTCGTTTTCTCTGCAGTAAAAGATGGCATTACAGACATTTATATCCACACTATTGCCTCCGGGACCAATGAACAGATAACCCGTGATGTTGCAGACGATCTTAATCCTTCATTCCTTAAACATTCAACGGATGAGATCATATTCTCTTCGAACAGGGTATCGGATACCCTTAACAACACAGGAAGTCCTTTTGAAAGATTATCACTAAAATTTGACCTGTTTACTTATGACCTTGCAAAAAGAGGGAAGGTCCTGGTAAGGCTTAGTCAAGGAGATTATGCTGACAGATTCGAAGCAAAAAGTATCTCAGGGATTAAATTGGCGTATATAGGTAATCAGAATGGAATTATGAACAGATATACAGCAAGGTTCGACAGTTCAATCAGTTTTGTGGACACAACTACGCATTACAGATATTTCATTAAATCCCAGCCTGTTACAAATTATGATCGGAACATAATTGACCAGTCGGTTTCGGAAGGAACTGATAAATATGGAGAAATATTATTCAGGAACAGGAAATACGAGGTAAGAAAAGGTTCATTAGATGAATCTGAACCTATACCTGCTTCAGAGATAGTGACTACAACCTTCAGGAAAGAGGAGAACCGGTTTATTCATAAAGCCGATAGCATTGAACAGTTAAGAAAGTGGCTGATATTGGAAGATAAGAAAAGAAGAGATACGCTGCAAAAACCTCTTTACGAGTATTACGTTAAAAATGAACCAATTGACATAAATCATTACATATTTGAAAAGGAAAAGCAGAATTATTACGATCAGCTATGGCGTAAAAAATACATGGACATAGACCTTGACACTGAAAAGCTTAAACTCCCTCTTATCAGGATATATGAAACATCCTTTTACAATAATTATATTGCTACTCAGATTGATTTCAGCTTTCTCAGCAATTCATACCAGGTTTACAGTGGAGGTGCTCCCTATTTTAATCCGGGCATAAATGTCCTGACACGCATAGGGGCAATCGATCTTTTTGAAAATTACCGTATAACCGGAGGTTTCAGGTTCTCCGGCAATTTTGACAGTAATGAATATCTATTAAGTGTTGAAAACCTGAAGGGTAAATTCGATAAACAACTGGTCTATCACAGGCAGACATTTTTCAGCGCTACTGATTCAAATAGCCTGTTTAAAATACATTCTCAAAATATTCTGCTTTCCTATGCCAAACCTCTTACACCCGTTCTGGCCCTGAAAGGAACGATCTCATACAGGTATGACCAGTATGTGACTCTGTCGACCGATATGGCCACACTTATCAAAAAAGATATCACCAGGCACTGGGTCAGTCTCAAAGGCGAAGTTATCTACGATAACACCCGCAAAAGAAGTGTCAATATTTATTTCGGTACAAGGTTCAAAGTTTTTGGAGAATATTATAGAGAAGTAACCCAGCAAAAATCCGATATGATAGTTCTTGGCGTTGACTTCCGAAAATATATCAGAATACACAGAGAGCTAATATGGGCCAACAGGTTTGCAGCAAGTACATCCTTTGGTCCCACCAAGCTTATCTACTATCTGGGCGGTGTAGATAACTGGATGGGTTATTTGTTCAATAAATACCCTATGTTCGATAGTTCCATTCCCGTAACTCCGAATGTAAATTATGGCTTCCAGGCTCTTGCCACAAATATGAGAGGATTCTCCCAGAACATAAGGAATGGTAACAATTTTGCTCTCATTAACAGCGAAATAAGGTGGCCATTTATAAGGTATTTTGCAGGACATCCACTAAAATCTAATTTCCTTAACAGTCTCCAGGTTATTGCTTTTGGCGACATAGGCACGGCCTGGTCAGGAAAATCACCATGGTCAGGGCAAAACGGTTATGATAATCAGACAATTGTAAATGGCCCTATAACTGTGACCCTCGACTCGAACAGGGAACCGATTGTAGAAGGATTCGGTGCCGGAGTAAGAGCCCAGTTATTAGGATATTTCATCAGAGCTGACTGGGCGTGGGGTATTGAGAACCAATACATCTTACCAAGGATATTCTACCTTTCTTTCAGCCTCGATTTTTAACCAGTCATTTTAAAGATCAATTAATGTCAGTTTCGAAAGAAATCTTTTAGAGAGATCATTGATCCGCCCTTTTCCCTGCATAAATCTTATATATTTCTCAAGTTTCTTTTTCAATTAAAAAAAATAAGGTAATTTTGTCCGCGAAATGTAATTAACTAATCAAATAATAATAGAAATGGCTTACATAATTAATGATGATTGCACTGCTTGCGGAACATGTATAGATGAATGTCCTGTTGAAGCTATCTCAGAAGGCGACATATATAAGATTGATCCTGACGTTTGCACCGATTGCGGCGCATGTGCTGATGTATGCCCGGTTGAGGCGATACATCCTGAATAGCTTTGTGCAATTTAAAAGACTAAGGGCTGTACCGGAAGATACAGCCTTTTTTATTTATTACCACATTCTGGATTTAATTTGGTAATTCCTCTCCATTGATTCCCATATAAGGTCAGCCTGGTTTGTTGTTTCTATTTACAGCTTTAACTATTATCCAGATAATAACAACAAGAAGGATAAGACCGATGGCAAAGCCCCATATTAAATCCCAACCATGATTAATCCCGTTCATCATCATAAACCTCCGATCTTTTCTATTTTTACTTAAATATTTAACTCCTGATTTATAATAAATTTTACATTTAAAATTTTCTTATAAAGATACAATCTCAATACAATAAAAATGTTACATAATTTTCGTAACAGATTACATAATTAACAGATATTCAAACATCAACGGTTACTGCCTGAGATCAGGAAATAATCTCCGCTCTATTTTCTTCTGAGCCGTAATGCGTTTGAAATGACGGTAACAGAGCTAAAACTCATAGCTGCGGCTGCAATCATCGGGCTGAGCAAAATTCCAAATACAGGAAAAAGGACACCTGCAGCTATTGGCACTCCGAGTACATTATAGACAAAGGCAAAAAATAAATTCTGTTTAATATTCCGCATGACATCACTGCTTAAGTTCTTTGCCTTGACAATTCCATTCAGATCGCCTTTTACAAGCGTGATTTCAGCACTTTGCATAGCGATATCAGTTCCTGTACCCATTGCGATACCAATGTTAGCCTGGGTTAGTGCAGGTGCATCATTGATTCCGTCACCGGCCATTGCAACAATGTGACCCTGTTCCTGTAATTCCTTAATTTTTTTGAATTTATCGTCAGGCAGACAGTCGGCTTCGAAACCATCGAGATGCAGCTCTCCGGCTACCGCTCCCGCAGTGAATTTATTGTCGCCGGTAAGCATGATGACTTTTACCCCCATTTTTTGTAAAGACTGAATTGCTTTAGCTGAAGTATCCTTGATTTTGTCAGATACACCAATTATACCTTCCACATTATTCTCCAGAAGCAAATACATTACAGTTTGTCCTTCAAGCTGCCACTCTTTTACCAGGTCCAATTTTTCATCCTTCAGTGATGCCTTAAAGTCTTCCAGTAACCTGTGATTTCCAAGTCCTATCTTTTTCCCCTGGTAAAGTGCCTTAACCCCTTTTCCTGTGACTGATTCAAACTTATCTAATTTTTTCAGACTGATTTTCCTTTCATTGGCCCCTTTCACAATTGCTTCAGCGAGAGGATGCTCGCTGTCGGTATCTATCGAAGCAGCCAGCATTAAAACTTCCTCATCACTTAATTTACCAAAAGATTTATTTCCTTTGAGGCTGGGTTTTCCTTCGGTAATAGTGCCGGTCTTATCAATAATCAGGGTATCTACTTTATTCATTTCCTCGATTGCTCGTGCATCTTTAACAAGAATGCCCATCTGTGCCCCCCTGCCTGTACCAACCATTATTGAAATAGGGGTAGCCAGACCCAGTGCGCACGGGCACGCGATGATCAGAACAGACACTGCATTGACAAAAGCATAAACGTATGCGGGCTCAGGTCCCCAGATTGCCCACACGGCAAAGGTTATCAATGATATTGCTACAATTATCTGTACAAAATATTTAGCCACTATATCAGCCAGTCTTTGTATCGGCGCTCTTGATCTGCTCGCTTCATTTACCATTTCTATGATACGCGCCAGCAAGGTATCGTTACCCACCTTTTCGGCCCTCATATCAAAAACTGTTTTCCCGTTAATGGTTCCACCAGTTGCCTTATCGTCCTTTGATTTATCAACCGGCATGGGTTCCCCTGTAATCATACTTTCATCTATGACTGCATTTCCATCAGTTATCACTCCATCAACCGGTATCTTTTCACCTGGCTTAACACGAAGTATATCACCGGGTTTAACTTGTTCCAGGGCGATCTCTTCCTCCTTCCCCTTAGTGATCAGCCTTGCCACCGGTGGAACCAGATTGAGCAGGGCTTTTATGGCTGAATTTGTTTTACCGTGTGCTCTCAGCTCAAGAACCTGTCCCATTAGTACAAGCGTAATAATAACTGCTGAAGCTTCGAAATAAAGATGAACATTGTTCTGATTATCTTTAAATTCAGACGGGAAAATTGAAGGAAATAACAGCCCGAATACACTAAAAAGATACGCAGCCCCAACACCAATGGAAATCAGTGTCCACATATTGGGTGACCAACGTCGTATTGAACTCCACCCTCGCTTAAAGAATATCCAGCCAGAGTAGAAAATGACAGGTGTGGCTAATAGAAATTCTATCCAGCTCCACACTTTTTTTGAAGCAATGGATTCGAGATGAATAAATGGAATTACGTCGGACATGGCTATAAAAAATACCGGAATACTTAATGCCAGTGCAATCCGGAATTTTTTAACCATTTCTTTGTAAGATTTATCTTCTTCGCTGGTTTCTACTCCTTTTTCGGGTACAAGGGTCATACCACATATCGGGCAGTCACCGGGTTTATCTTTTCTTATCTCAGGATGCATAGGGCAGATATATACTGTTCCGGATCCGGATAAGTGAACTACTGCCTCGAGTTTTTTCAGATGCATTCCACAAACCGGGCAATCACCCGGTTCAGGATAAGTCTTGTCCCCCTCGCACAACATAGTGCAATAATATCTGTCCCCACTATCCGTATCCTTAAGCACAACCGGTGCAGGTTTATGCTCATGGTCAGCATGATGATGTTCTTTATCGTTGTTATCGTCTTCAACCTTAACTAGTTTCATTTTTCATGAATTAGCAAATTATGTTTAGCAAGTATCCATTTGTCGATATTTTCGGTGTTTAATACTCCGATTAATTTATCATCGCTTTTGACAGGAAACAGCGATTGTTTTCCCTGACCTATCACAGGTAATTTATCTGTTAACAGGTCTTCAGGGTTAAGCCAGACAAAATCTTTTTGCATAAAGGTTTCTGTTTTTTCATTGGCATTTCCTTTGTGCAAACCTTCAATTATATCTTTATAATTCAATATTCCTTCGACATTATCATTTTTCATTATAAGGAAGGATTTTTCATTAGTGTCGATAAGATGCCTGGATGCTTCCTGCAAAGTATTTTCCGTATTAAGGACTGAATATTTTGTCATTAAAACATCCTTTACCCTGATTCCTTCAAGAGCGTATTTCAGTTCACCGGCTTTTGATTCCGCGCCGGCTCCCAGAAACAGGAACATTCCGATAAACACCAGCCAGAAGTCGTAAAAAAAGCCAAAGAAAACGAAAACGATTGCAAGAAACTGTCCGATTTTTGCCGCGATATTAGTCGCTTTTGTCTGATCCATTTTCATGGCCAGCAGCGATCTCAAAACCCTGCCACCATCCATTGGAAATGCAGGAATCAGATTAAAGACAGCCAGTATAAAGTTTGCATACATAATATTGAATGCAAAAGGCAGATTAACTAAATTGCCGGTACTGATAGTTTCAAGATCAGGCATTTGGTGAGTGATAATCAAAAAAATCCATATTAATACTCCTATAGCTACGTTCACTGCTGGACCTGCCAGAGTCACCTGTAATTCCTGGGCCGGTTTGGTTGGCATAGATTCAAGGCTTGCTATTCCCCCGATGGGATATAGCGTTATATCTCTTGTCATTACCTTGAACCTCTTTGCCATAAGTGCATGTCCCAATTCATGAAGAACCACACAGGCGAAAAGCACCAGGATAAAAAATACTCCGGAAAGTCCAGCCCTGTATCCATGTCCAATACGGAAATACATAATAAAAATCCAGGCTATCAGGATCAGAAAACTCCAGTGTATATAAAGTTCGATCCCAGATACACTTCCAATATAGAGAGACCATTTCTTGTGCATTTGAATATTTATTTACACAGTGAAACCGGTAACAATATTATATCCAATAAATTCTATCACTTCTTCCTCCTGGGTGACTTTACGCATTAATAGCAGGTTATTTATTTTATGGTCATTCACTTACCGGTACAAGGTGCATATTACATACCGGGCAATTACCCGGTTTATCATATACCTTATCACCTTCACAATGCATAGGGCAATAATATTTTAAGCTTTCATGTTTACCGGCTTCATGTTCATGATCATGTTCAGAATGGGAATGTGAAGCCTGAGTTTTTATATTTTTCATAATTGCATAAAGATTTAATTATGTTCTTAGAATGTATTATTTAAAAATCAAACAAAAATTAAACAAGTTTGTTAATCACATTTTTTAATTTTTTCTGAATATCACCCGCTATATCACTTAGCCCGGCGTTTTCAATTGCCGACATGGAGGCTACCGGATCGACAGCAGCTACTTCCATTTTCCCTTCAGTTGTTTCCTGAATAATCACGTTGCAGGGCAGCATAACACCTATTTTATCCTCTTTCTGAAGTGCTTTATAGGCATAAGCCGGATTACACGCTCCCAGAATTTTATATCTCCGGAAATCGACGCCAAGTTTTTCCTTTAGCTTTTCGTGAATATCAATTTCTGACAGTACCCCAAAACCTTCTGATTTTAAAGCTTCTTTTGTTTTTGCAACAGCTGTTTCAAAATCTGTTTTCAATGTTTTTTCAAAATAATACTTCATAACCTAAATTTTTATTTGGGTTTAACATTTTCTGTTTTAAAAATTGCGAATCAGTGGCATGAAATACTGCGTTGACAGTCTCAAAAATACAGATCCAGTGAAATTAGGATCTGTTTATCAGGATTCAGAAAATTAATGATTACACCAAGTCTTTCTTCCGCTCGTCAAATTCTTTTTTGTCAATTTCGCCTTTGGCATATCGTTTCTTTAAAATGTCAAGAGGCGATTCACTGCCAGAATTGCGAGCATTGCTGTTCTGATTAACTGTCTTTATCACAAGCCATATTATAGCTGCAAGAACGAAAAGACCGATGATCCAGCCAAATCCCATTCCCCAGCCCATTCCCCAGCCGTGTCCTCCAAATCCACCCATCATAATAAACCTCCTTCTTTTTTTAATGATTATAACAACAAACAATCTAGAATGAATAATGTTATTCCTTTTTACAATTTTAATGTTGATGGTCGTGTCATCTATTCGTTGATTGGCTTCCGGAATTCATCATTTTCATTTTAGTTCAATTTATGTTTTATAACTGCTTCAAAATTACTACACATGCT
>CAYUQR010000035.1:0-32744 GCA_964446825.1 uncultured Rikenellaceae bacterium | reverse complement strand
ACTACATGAGAACATTTAAGAAATAAATTTTTATAAATTATTAAGATAAAAAAAGGGACATGCAACGGCATGTCCCTTTTTTATCAGGATTATATTTTTTTACTTGGTTGGTGGGGGGTAACCAAGATCATTCATAGCTGTAATAGAATTATCAAGCAGAGCGTTTATGTACCCGGGATTATGTACACCTAAGCTCTTGTCCTGTGTAACTGCATCGAAGTTCAGGTAAGCCAGAACAGCATTTGCATTGAATGTGCCTTTAAAGGCCAGGTCAGTAGACGGGTCAAAAATACCTGCATCGGTAAGCTGAGCCTGGAGTTCTGCCAGTTTAGCAACAACTGTAGCCTGCAGGGTTTCGTAATCAGGTACAGCATCATGGCATGTTAAGCAGCCAGTTGTGTTAAGCATTTCGGGACCACCATGTTGGCTATATGTCATTCCAAATTGATGACCTCCTGCCATGTAACCATAAGGAGTTGCCATGTGGCATGTGATACAACCGTTATCGCCAAAGTGAGCATTTGTTGTCGGATAAGCTGTTCCCGGAAGCTCGAACGGGATTTTACCAAGTAAAAAGGTTGACTGCGGACCATGGTGTACACCCATTCGGGTATTTGTTATTGCAAAATCGGGTCCGTCAAGAACTGGTGCCGGAGAAACTTCACGAGCCTGGTGGCAGGCAACACACTGGTTGCTGTTTCCGTTATCATAAACAACAGAAGCTCCTGCGTATTTCAGAATGAGAGTCTCTGCTCCAGGTTTTGTAAGAGTCCAGTCATCAGTGGTGAAGGTCGTATGTATCTGATGGCAGGTGTAGCAGTTGATCTGCATAGGGTCGGAAGGAATTGTCAGGCCTGTTGTTGAACCTGTTGCAACCGCCTCGAGAAAACCCTGGCTTGTGTGGCACTGTAAACAGCCGTCCCTGTCACAATACGCGGCATTTTCACCAGTGGCGTGAAGCGAATTGTTCCATTGTGCCTGTTTTGTTTCGATTACTGCATCATTGTTATGGCAGGTTGTACAAGTTGCATTTGCATCAATACCGTCTGCGCCATCTTTGCCGTTCTCGCCAGCAGGACCTGCTGGTCCTTCACATGATGTAATAATAAATCCTGCAACAAAGAGCAATGAAAGTAGTTTAATTAGGTTTTTCATATCAGGTTTATTAGTTATAATTTTCGTATCGCAATCTACATAAACGTTTTGTTATCTTTATAACAACTGATATGTTATTTGCGATCTGTTTCGTTGATAGATATTCTGGTAAGACTTGATAAATGTCAATTAATTGAATGATATTTGTTAGTTTTGTGCTTAGTTAAGTCATTAAAATATATTTTTGAAACCCTTTAAAATGGAATTATGCCAGAAAATAATTTGATAGATAATTGCAGTAATTGTATTAAAATATGGAAGAATTTTCAACATCTTACCAGTGATGAGCTTCAAATGATAAATGAAAACAGGTATGAGGCAACTTTCAAGCCCGGAGAAATTATTTTAAAGCAGGGATCACCTTCTTCCAATGCTTTGTTTTTGACAGAAGGAATGGCTAAAACATATATTGAAGGCAAAAGTGGAAAAAATTTCATAATGAGTATCGTATTACCGGGAAGATTAATAATGGGTCCCGGAGCATACGTAAACTCCCGTCATACCTATTCAGTAGCTTCAATTACCACTGTTCAGGCCTGTTTTATAAATTTCGAAATTATAAAAAAACTCGTAAGAATCAATGGTGCATTTGCGGAGAGTCTGATTGAAGATATTAGTGCTAAATCACTTAGGTCACATACGAGGATGGTCAGCCTGGCTCAGAAAAGAATGCCCGGAAGACTTGCCGAAGCTCTGCTTTATTTCTCTGATAAAATATTTAACTCAGATGAATATGAAATGATACTTTCAAGACAGGAACTTGGTGAAATGACAAATATGGCCAAGGAGTGTGTTGTAAGAATACTTAAAGAGATTGAGGATATGGGAGTGATTTATTCCGATTCTTCAAAAATAAAAATACTGGATAAAAAGAGACTAATTCAGATATCAGAAAAAGGCTGATGAACCCTGTTTCAAACTCATTCTGACTTCTGACTTCCAGCTTAATAATTTTATACCTCTAACGAATCAATATTATGAAGCATTTGAAATTTCTTATTTCACCGGTTTTTATGGGTGTTATGTTTTTAATATTTGCCATATCAATGGCGGTGGCTACTTTTATTGAAAATGATTTTGGCTCTTCTGCTGCCTATAATATGGTCTATAATACAAGATGGTTTGAGCTGATCTTATTGCTTCTTGCTGTCAACCTGGTAGGGCAGCTGATTGTTTTTAAACTATTCAAAAAAACCCGGATAACCGGGGCATTGTTTCATCTTTCCTTCATAATAATGATTATTGGAGCCGGAATAACAAGATATTTCGGATGGGAAGGCACAATTCATATAAGGGAAGGAGAGGTACAAAACGAATGTTTCTCAAATGAAAAGTATATTGGGTATTCGGTTGAGGATGATAAAGGGAATATAATATCACACCACCTTGAAAAATATTTAATGACATCTGTTTCTGCAGAGAACTATGAAAAAACAATTACTGTAAATGGTAAAGATTATAAGCTGGTCCTTTCAAAAATAATTCCTAATGCATCTGAAGTGATTTCGGATAATCCTGAAGGGGGGCCTGTTGTATCGCTTATATTAACAAAAGACATGATGTCGCGTGAGACAATCATAATCAAAAAAGGAGAAACCAGGATCTCTGACGGAGTATCATTCGGTTTTGATTCCCCGGTGCCGGAAGATATAAATATCTCAACTGATTCTAGCAACTTTTATATCAGTTCAGCTTTAGAGATAGGGGAGATGAATATGGGCTCTAGTTCCATAACCAGAATAGCTCCGGGTAAGAGGGTTGAATTGAGCAAAATGCAGATACTTACGGTAAAAGACATAAAAATTATACCCCAGACATTGTCTGAATCAGGAGTTGAGACAGCCATTGCCGTTAATCCTGCAGAACAGAATACAGAGCAGAATGCTTTTATTTTCCATATCTACGGAGGTGATAAATCTGAAACGGTATATCTGTGGGACAGGAATTCCGATAAAGTTGCAGCTGACAGTTGTGTTGTGGATGGATATACTGTCGCTATAACATATGGCTCAAAAATTTCGGCTCTTCCTTTTTCAATAAAGCTGAACGATTTCATTATTGACAGGTATCCCGGCTCAAACAGTCCATCGGGTTACAAAAGCGATGTTACTCTTATCGATCAGAAGGCCAATATTGAAAGACCATTTGTCATCTTCATGAACAATATTCTGAAATACAAGGGATACCGTTTTTACCAGTCATCGTTCGACCGTGACGAAAAAGGAACCATCCTTTCGGTTAATCACGATCTGGCAGGGATGCTTGTAACATATACAGGTTATGCGCTTCTGTTTATTTTTATTATTCTGACATTGCTGAACAGGAATTCTGTTTTTCATAAAATCAATGGTGGTTACTGGCAATCAAATATCAGGAAAGTTATTCCTGCTTTTCTATTTATTCTCTTTCTGTCGGGTCTTTCATCGGTAAAAGCACAGAAGCTTGTAACAGGGAAAAATGTATCTGAGGAATTTGGAAAAGTCCTTGTTCAGGACCAGAAGGGGAGAACGAAACCCCTCTTTACCCTAAGCAATGATATTCTGCGTAAGGTGGCAAGGAAGAATACTTTTAAAGGCCTGTCTTCAATGCAGGTATTTCTCGGAATTTATCTTGATTTTGATCACTGGAAGAATGTACCTCTTATAAGTGTATCAAATAAAGATCTTCAGAAAAAAATCGGTATCAGCGGCAATTATGCATCATTTTCCGATCTGGTTGATATGGGGGCCAACGGGAATTATAAAATCTCAGGAGAGGTCAGCACTGCTTATTCAAAAGCGCCCGGTGAGAGAAACAAGATGGACAAGGAGGTGATGAAGGTAGATGAGAGACTGAACATTGTTTACATGATATATAAAGGAGATTTCATGAAACTGTTCCCCTTAAAGGATGGTACACATAACTGGGGCTCACCTGAAGATGCACTTAAAAATGCCATAAGCAGGGAAGATTCATTATATCTTAATAACATTATTCCTGTGCTGACAGATGCCCTGGAGACAAATAATATTGCAAGTACCCGTAAAATTACAGAATCGATAAGCGGCTATCAGGCAAGATTTACACAATATGCCCTTCCCTCGACTTTTAAAACCAATGCTGAATTATTGTACTACAGACTTGGCATATTTGAAAAACTCTTTCCTTTTTATGCCACTGTTGGTCTTGTTATGCTTATTAGCCTGATAGCCACCGTCATAAGAGGAAGGAAGAAAAACTCAGTTATTGTAAAAATATTTGGCTGGTTGCTGTTTGCAGGTTTCCTGTTCCATACTCTGGGTCTTGGACTAAGGTGGTATATAGCCGGCCATTCACCGATGAGCAACGGATATGAATCGATGATATTCATTTCGTGGGTTACACTTCTGGCCGGATTTATTTTCAGCCGGAAATCAGCATTTACGCTATCTGCCACTGCTATTCTTGGCTCAATGACCCTTATGGTTGCGCATCTTAGCTTTATGGACCCTGAGATTACCAATCTTGTCCCGGTACTAAAATCATACTGGCTCACGCTTCATGTTTCGGTCATTACAGGCAGCTATGGATTCCTGGGGCTGGGAGCTGTTCTGGGTCTTATAACATTAATACTGGTCTCATTTTCTAACAATAAAAATCGCGAAAGGATTTCAGTTACCATTGATGAACTTACAGTCATTAATTATAAAACCCTTACTCTTGGATTGTATTTTCTGACAATAGGGA
Source organism: uncultured Rikenellaceae bacterium (assembly GCA_964446825.1). Classification (GTDB taxonomy): domain Bacteria; phylum Bacteroidota; class Bacteroidia; order Bacteroidales; family VadinHA17; genus LD21. The sequence goes on along the minus strand of CAYUQR010000035.1, from coordinate 27,884 downwards.
CTTTCCTGGGAGCAGTCTGGGCAAACGAATCGTGGGGCCGTTACTGGGGATGGGACCCGAAGGAGACATGGTCGTTAATAACAATAATTATCTATAGTATTGTTATCCATTCGCGCCTGATACCCGGGATGAAGGACATATTTACATTTAACCTACTGTCGCTGGTAGCTTTTTCATCGGTTTTAATGACATATTTCGGTGTAAACTATTATTTATCGGGTCTTCACTCATATGCAGCCGGAGATCCTGTTCCGATACCATCTTTTGTGTATATAACCGTAATTGTTCTGGCAGCCCTTTCTCTGTTTGCCTACCTGAAATATGCAGGATGGAAAAAGCCTGATAAAAACGGGGGTTGAAATTGTAGTAGAGACGCGCTATAGCGCGTCTCTACTACAATAATCAAATTTGTCGTATAATATTTCTTCGGGTGGAAGATGGGGCTCGAACCCACGACCTTCGGAACCACAATCCGACGTTCTAACCGACTGAACTACATCCACCGTATCAGGAGTGCAAAATAAGGTCAAAAAATCTATTTCACAAAATTTTAGATTTATTTTCTCTAACAACAGTCAATTACTATCTTTGGATGGTTCAAAAACAAAAGAACCATTACAGGCAATTTTCTTAAAAAGAATTTGTTATTAAAAGACCGTAATAATCTATATACTGCGACTTGAGAAAAATAAAGCTTATCGACAACATTTCGGGCTTGCAACTTTTCCAGTTGATGCGGCCTGTCGTCTTCCTTATCATCAGTATTGTTTTTACGAAAACTCATTATACCCGTGCCCAGATAGGTCAGTGGGAAATGTTTATGTTCATCGGAGGTTTGTTGACCTTTTTCTGGGTGACTGGTATAATACAGTCTCTTCTGCCTCTCTACCACAGGAATAAAACCTACAGAAAGATTGGAGATAACGGAAGCACGAAGTCGCCGGAAATTTTCAATGCATTTCTTCTTTTATGTATTTTCAGCCTGTTCTTTTTTCTGCTGGGTCATTCCCTGAAAAATAGTTTTTCGGTATTCCATTTCTCAGGTAATGTGCCATATATAAACCTTCTGTTGCTGTATATTCTTCTTAGCAGCCCTGTATGCCTGATAGAGTACATATATCTTCTTAATAACAGGTCATATCGTATTTTTCAGTATGGCGTTTATACATTTACAGCGCAACTGGCTTTAATAATTATTCCTTTACTTCTTGGCAAGGATATTATCTGGTCTATTTATGGATTACTGGCAATAACCGGTATAAGGTGGCTCTGGCTGATTTTTTTATTAAGACGGTATACCGAAATGAAAATTTCAGCCAGGTTTATGAGGGAACATCTTTACCTGGGGCTCCCCCTTATACTTACCTCTTTAATCAGTGGGTCAGCTCAGTACAGCGATGGAGTAATAATATCTGCGGTCTACAGGGATCCCGGGATGTTTGCCTGGTTCCGTTACGGAGCCAAAGAATTTCCTCTTGTCCTGATGCTTGCAAACGGTCTTAGCAATGCTATGCTTCCTGAGTTTTCAACCCGCGAAAGGATGAGAGAATCACTTGCAAAGATAAGGGCAAAGTCAAAAAGGCTCATGCATCTGCTTTTTCCGGTTGCAATGTTGATGATGCTGTTTTCGAGATGGATCTACCCTCGTATGTTCAACCCTGACTTTCAAAAAAGTGCCGATGTTTTTCTTATATATTCTTTGCTCATTATACCGCGGCTTGTCTTTCCCCAAACAATTATTGTCGGAAGAAAAAAGACACACATTTCACTTATTGCAGCCATACTGGAACTTGTGGTAAATATTCCGTTAAGCCTTCTTATGATAAAGCTGGGATATAATATAGTAGGAGTAGCCCTTTCAACCTTTATAGTGTATTTGATTGGTAAAGGCTTCCTGATTGGGTACCTGTGGCTAAGAATGAATATAAAACCTTCAGAATATATTCCATTAAGAATTTATGGGCTCTATTCATTCCTGGTGGGAGTGCTCTTCATCCTGATAGACCATAGAATAATCGATATTCATTAAATTTGATTACCGGTCACCGATCGCCCGTCACCGGTCGTGGGTTAATAAATTCTGACTATATTTGTAACCATTACTTAATTGAGCAGGATGGCAGATAACCATATCTCAAATACCAAATTAATGCAGGTAGTTGAAGTCATAACCTTAAAGGATAAAAAGGAATTCATAAATTTTCCAAAAGTATTGTACCGGGGTGACCCAAACTGGGTCTGTCAGCTTGATTCTTCCCAGGAGGCTGTTTTTGACCCGATGAAGAATCATTCCTTCAAAAATGGTGAAGCTGTAAGGTGGTTATTGAAAGATGATAATAATATTACCATAGGCAGAATAGCCGCATTTATTGATAATGGCAGGTCAGACGCAAACAACCAGCCTACTGGAGGATTAGGTTATTTTGAGGTCATTGAGGACCGGGAAGCTGCTTTTCTGCTCTTCGATACTGCGAAAGAGTGGCTTTCGGGAAAAGGGATGGAAGCTATGGACGGGCCTATCAATTTTGGCGAAAACGACAATAACTGGGGCCTGCTGGTTGAGGGATACATGCAGCAGGGATTCGGAATGCCATATAATAAAAAGTATTACAAGGCTTTTTTTGAAGAATATGGCTTCAGAAATTATTTTGAACAATATTCCTATCATAGGGAAATCAGAGATAACGAAAGCAGGATAGTCGAATTTCCTCCAAGAATTATGAAGATAGCCGAATGGCTTTCAAAGCGACCCGGGTATTCATTTCGCCATTTTGAATTTAAAGACAAAGGTAAATTCGTAAGTGACATAGTAGAAATTTATAATTCAACATGGTCAGTCTTCAAAGAGGATTTTACTCCTCTTGATCCAGATTTTCTAGAGGAATCTTTAAAAAAGGCAGAATTTATTATTGATGAGAAACTGATCTGGTTCGCTTATTTTAATGACAGACCAATCGCTTTTTTTATCCTTTTTCCTGATCTTAATCAGATTCTGAAACATTTTAACGGAAGGCTCAATTTAATCAACTTTATCAGGTTTGCCTATTACAGGCTTACTCATAAAATGACCAGGATGAGAGCCGTTGTCGGGGGAGTTCATCCGACATATCAGAACAGCGGAGTGGAATCTGCTATCTTTTTGCAGCTGTATGGCGTATTTAAAAGCAGGCCATGGTTTAAAGAACTGGAGCTTTCATGGGTTGGAGACTATAACCCGAAAATGATTGCTATTTACGAAGCTCTAGGTGCCAGAAAAGCTAAAACACATGTAACATACAGATATCTGATTAACAATAAGCTGCCATTTGTAAGATATAAAGATGAAATGGCTGAAAATCATGGACTTAAGCTCAAGCATTGATAATATAGCCAATAATTTTAAAATTATTTTTGGTTTTTGAAGAATGTTAATTAATTTTGCAAACCCTAATTAGGAGGAATTAATAGCACAATAATAAGGATAAAAAGACAGAGCAATGAAAAATGGAATTCATCCGGACAATTACAGGTTTGTGATATTTCAGGATATGTCAAACGGACATTCTTTCCTGAGTAAATCGACTGCACCTTCAAAAGAGAACATTAAATGGGAAGATGGGAATGAATATCCTCTTATCAAGCTTGAGATATCAAACACATCCCATCCCTTTTACACAGGTAAGATGAAACTTGTTGATACTGCAGGAAGGGTTGATAAATTTATGAACCGCTATAAGGATCATGTCGGCAAAAAGAAATAATATTTGTTGATATAATGAAAATGAAGGGTCATGCCACGGCGTGACCCTTTTTAATTTTATTATGGCATAATCATTGCATACCCCTATTTCAGGTCAGTTGTAAAAATTATATGTAAATTTGGCATACTGGGTGGCAGAGGCCAGGAAGGAGTAAAAGATCAAATGGAAAGAAAGTTCAGGAAACCAGTAAACGAAATATTAATTCCGGATATCCTTGATGGAGAAGGAGATATTATACCAATTATTGCTGATGGCGACGATGGAGAATTAGAGGATTTTGAAGTTCCGGAGACTATTCCGATACTCTCATTAAGAAACACCGTTCTGTTTCCGGGTGTCGTTTTACCAATCTCAATTGGTCGTCCAAAATCTATTCAATTAATAAAAGATGCCTATCGCAACAATAAAATTGTCGGAACCGTTGCACAGAAAGATCCTGATACGGAAAATCCTGATTTTCAGGACCTCCACACTGTAGGAACAATAGGTCAGATTGTCAAGCTTCTTGAAATGCCTGACGGCTCGACAACAGCTATAATACAGGGACGAAAAAAAATGGTATTGCAGGAACTTGTTTCCAACGATCCATATTTTATTGCCAGGGTAAAAACCATTCCTGAAATAAAACCGGATAGCCTGAACAGGGATTTCGATGCTATTGTTGGCTCTCTTAAAGACTTGTCTCTTAAGATAATTAAGATAAATCCAAATATTAGTCCCGAAGCTTCATTTGCAATTAAAAATATTGAAAATAATACCTACCTGATTAATTTCATCTGTTCCAATACTGACATTAAAGTCCAGGACAAGCAGAAGCTATTGGAGATGAACAGTTTGCGCGATCGTGGATTTATGTTGCTTGAGTTTCTTGTTCAGGAAATACAGGTCCTGGAACTTAAAAATGAATTACAGTCAAAAGTCAAGAGTGACCTCGATCAGCAGCAGCGTGAGTTTCTTCTCCATCAGCAGATGAAAACAATTCAGAACGAACTGGGTGGCAATCCGGTTGAAAAGGAAGTTGAAGAATACAGGGAGAAAGCGGAAGAGAAAAAATGGAAAGATGATGTCAAAAAGGTATTTGATAAAGAGCTGGATAAGCTGCACCGGATGAATCCTGCTGCTGCTGAATATTCCGTTCAGGTAAATTATATTCAGACCCTTCTGGATCTCCCGTGGGACCAGTACACTGAGGATAATCTTGACCTGATCAATGCACGAAAAGTGCTGGACAATGATCATTTTGGACTCGATGAGGTTAAGGAGAGAATACTTGAACATCTTGCTGTTCTGAAACTTAAGGGAGATCTTAAATCTCCTATCCTTTGTCTCTTCGGTCCCCCGGGAGTGGGAAAAACATCCCTTGGAAAATCTGTTGCCAAGGCACTCGACAGAAAATATGTCAGAATGTCACTTGGAGGTTTGCATGATGAGGCGGAAATAAGAGGCCACAGGAAAACATATATCGGAGCCATGCCGGGAAGAATCATTCAGAATATAAAAAGAGCAGGATCGTCCAACCCTGTTTTTATACTGGATGAGATTGACAAAGTAGGACAGGATTTCAGAGGCGATCCCTCTTCTGCCCTGCTTGAAGTACTTGACCCGGAGCAGAACAGTACTTTTTTCGATAATTTCCTCGAAATGGAATACGACCTGTCAAAAGTTCTGTTTATAGCAACGGCAAATACACTGTCTACTATAAGTCCTGCCTTAAGGGACAGAATGGAAATGATTGAAATTACTGGGTACCTTGTGGAGGAAAAGATTGAGATAGCAAAAGATCATCTGTTTCCAAAACAGCTTGATAACCATGGAGTAAGGCCCGACCAGCTCACCCTTGATGACAATATTATTGAGATAATAATCGACAAATACACTAGAGAATCCGGTGTGAGGGACCTCGATAAACGGCTCGCGAAAATTGTGAGAGTCACGGCAAAGAACATCGCTTCTGAAAAAAAATACAATGCTTCTCTGTCACAATCAGCACTTTATGAGATGCTTGGGCCGCCAAAGTTTACAAGGGACCTTTACTCGGGAAACGAGCAGGCAGGAGTTGTGACGGGACTTGCATGGACAGCGGCAGGAGGGGAGATATTATTTGTTGAAACCAGTCTGAGCAGAGGTGATGGCAAACTCACATTAACAGGAAACCTTGGTGATGTGATGAAAGAATCAGCTGTTATCGCTCTTGAATATCTTAAGTCTAATGCAGTACTTCTCGATCTGCCTGATAATTTTTCTGGGAAATGGAACATTCATATTCATGTTCCTGAAGGCGCTATACCAAAAGACGGACCATCGGCCGGCGTTACTATGGCAACATCAATTGCATCAGCCTTTACTCAACGGAAAGTTAAGAAATACCTGGCTATGACAGGAGAAATAACATTAAGAGGGAAAGTGCTGCCTGTGGGAGGTATAAAAGAAAAAATCCTTGCTGCAAAAAGGGCAAGTATAAAAGAGATAATTGTGTCAGAGGAGAACAGAAAAGACGTTGAGAACATTAAGGAAATTTATATACGCGGATTGAAATTTCATTATGTTGAAACAATAATGGGAGTTCTTGAACTCGCATTGCTAAAACAGAAGGTCAAAAATCCAAAAAAAATATCATTCGAATGAAAAAGACAGCTGTATTTCCCGGATCATTTGATCCTTTCACAATCGGACATGAAGGGATTATAAGGAGAGCTCTTAATCTTTTTGATGTAATAATTATTGCAGTTGGCGCAAATGCCCTGAAAAAAAATTTTTATTCCCTCGAGACAAGAAAAGAAATAATCAGAAAAGTTTTTTTGGATGAACCAAGAGTAACGGTTGATCATTATGAAGGCCTCACTGTTGATTATTGCAAAAAAAACGGTGCCGGTTACCTGCTCCGGGGATTAAGAACAGCTGCTGATTTTGAATTCGAAAGAGCAATAGGGCAGGTAAACAGATCACTTAATCCGACTATTGAGTCGGTTTTTCTTCTGACGGTGCCGGAACATTCCCATATTAATTCCACGATAGTACGCGATATAATAAGAAGCGGCGGGGATGCTTCGAAATTTCTGCCTGGATCAATTAATATAAAAGATTACAGGGGATTCAAGGATTAATATTTACTCCCTGAGTACTGAGCAGTTTATGATATCCATAAGTGAGAGCCATGCACTGCTTTTTATTAGATTTATTTCATCGGGGAAAAGCCATTCGACTTTTGTAATGCCTTCCTCAACCTGGGGTTCCTTAACCATTTCTCCATCATAACGCATCAGGAACCAGTTTGTTCTTTTGAGGTATGAAATACCTTCCCAGCTATAGGTATGATAGCTCGGAGATATAGCCTTGACTATTTTATGCCCTTTTATACCACATTCTTCACTAACTTCTCTTAATGCGCATGTTTCAGGTTCTTCTCCCTTTTCCATATGTCCTTTGGGCAGATCAAGTCTGCCTTTCTTCTCAATAAACAGGTATCTGCCTGAAGTGTGTCTGACCAGCCCCCCTGCTGCACCTACTTCAGTGAAATATATTCTGAAGATCTTCCAGAGATGTTTAATATTTGTTCCATATATATTGATAGATGGCACACTCTTATCAGATTGAAAATCAGATATTAGTTTATAAAGTTCTTTAGTATCATAAAATTTATGGAATAAGCCGTACTTTTGTAACCTGTCAGGTTCAGGACTTATCATTATGAATCTGTTTTCAAAATGAACCTTATACGTATCCATATGGAAAATATTGCAAAAAAAACTGCTGAATATCTTTTACAAATTAAAGCAATTAAATTGCAACCATCAAATCCATTTACTTGGGCATCGGGATGGAAATCACCTATATATTGTGATAACAGGAAAACGCTCTCATTTCCTGAAGTCAGATCCTTTATTCGTGATTCATTTGCAGCAATGCTTAAGGAACTTTACCCTGAGGCAGAACTGATTGCCGGCGTTGCAACCGGAGCCATCGCTCATGGGGCTCTGGTAGCAGATGTTCTTGGATTACCATTTGTTTATGTAAGGTCAGGAGCTAAAGAACATGGACTTGGAAACCAGATTGAAGGATATTTTGTAAAAGGACAAAAAGTTGTTGTAATTGAAGATCTTATATCTACGGGAGGCAGCAGCCTGAATGCTGTAAGAGCCCTCAGGGAAGCAGGTTGCGAAGTTTTGGGCATGCTGGCTATATTCACCTATGAATTTAAAAAATCCTCGGATGGATTTGCATCGGAAAATTGCAGAATCAATACACTGGGCAATTATTCAGTTCTGATTGAAACGGCAGTCCTTACCGGCTATATTGGTGATAATGAAGTGGAAACACTTAAAGAATGGAGATTGGATCCTGGAAACTGGGGCCTTTCTTAAAATCCTCCCCCGGCTTTGCTTAGCTGAAGCTTCGCGAAAGTGAAGTAGAGAAGTGCTAAGAATTTAAAAATAAGTGGGACGAGATAAAAAGTATTAATTATGGATGATATATCATATTTTGAAAGCAGAACAGGCAACCTGAATTGCAGTTCACAGGAGGTTTTCACTTTTGTAAGCGATATAAGGAATTTTGAAAGGTTCGTACCTCCGGGAACAATAAATAACTGGAAAGCTGATAAAGAGTATTGCAGCTTTACTGTTTCGATGATCGGAACAGTAAGTGTTCGAATCCTTGAAAAGGAAGAGTATTCCAGGGTAGTCTTTAATGGCGATGCTCTTAAAAAAAATGATTTTACCCTTATATTGGATATCCGGGAAAATCATGATAACCTGGCAAAAGTAAAAATTTCGTTAAATGCCGAACTTAATCAAATGATGAAGATGATAGCCGCCAAGCCAATAGCACAGTTCCTGGAAATCCTTATTAAAGAAATGGAAACCTTCGACAAATGGAATGAAATTATAAAATAAATTCAACCTCTTTAAAGGAATATTCTTGCAATACACCCGATCTCTTTTCAACCTGCAGCCTGCCATTTTCGGTAACCGAAACAATTCTACCGTCACATACGCCTTCAGAATCCCTGAAATTACTCCACCGGTTAAGACGAAAAAGTCTTGCAGTATATTCACTCCTTATTCTGGAATAATCTCCTGAGATAAGCTGTTTATATCTTATGTCCAGGTCAGCAGCAAGTAGTTTCAGGCAGGATGCCAGGTCATAGCTTAATCCGGTAATTAATTTCAGGGAAACAGGATTTGGGGCATCACTTATGAAGGTCTCCTGATTGACATTTAGTCCTATGCCTGCTACAGAATATTCTATCTGATCTTCCATTATGGAGTTTTCAATCAGAAGACCTGCTATTTTGTCATTATTTACATAAATATCATTTGGCCATTTTACAGAAGATATCGGGATATATCTATTGATAAAATCACAAATACCTAATGATAAAGTCATTGAAATTAAAAATTGTTCTGAGGGTCTTATCATGTAAGGGAACAGCAATATGCTGAATAATAGGTTTTTACCATCCTCGCTTTCCCATTTATTGCCCGGTTGTCCCCTCCCGGCCGACTGGTAATCGGTGGTAATGATGGTACCTTCGGACAGATCAGTATTTTTTACAAGATGAGTTAAATGTGTATTTGTTGATGGCAGATTCTTACTAAAATTAATATTTGAACCTATGATCATGATTAGCAGATGTTTACTGAGCAACGCCCTGTTTTTAATTATTGTTTTTTAATTGCCGATAAAGTTGGCATTGAAATTGCAAAAGTAGTTTTGAGTAACAAAATTACAGATAAAAGTGGTACTTTTGCGACTTAATATCAAACGGATAAATATTAATGAAGAAAAGATCTGACGGAACTGAAGTTCTATTGAGCAGTATATTGAAAGGGATTTTTGCAAAGAAAGGGCTTAATGTTCTGAATATTGATCTGAGAAAACTTGAAAACAGAATTACGGACTATTTTGTTATATGTCATGCTGCTTCCGGAACACAGGTAAGTGCAATTTGTGATTCAGTGGAGGATACAGTAAGAGAAGAAGCAGGGGAGAAGCCGATGCACATTGAAGGACTCGATAATTGTTACTGGGTGCTTCTGGATTATGGTAATGTAATTGTTCATATATTTCTTGAAGAATACAGGAATTTTTACAGTCTGGAATCACTCTGGGCAGATGCAGAGATTGAAGCCATGGAAGATAAAATAAAGTAAGTTAAACATTTATGACAGAAAATACTAACAACGATCAGGGTTCCGAGAAAAAACCTGATAAGAATTTAAAACCGCGTTTTAATACAAACTGGATTTTTGCAATTCTTGCAGTTTCAGCTATACTTTTCCAGTTGTTTGCGGGGGGGAAAAATGTACCGAAAACTACAACCAGTGAAATCAAATCAATGATCGCACACCACGACATTGAAAAGATAACAGTTGTCAACAAGGAACAGGCAGAATTCTATCTGACGAAAGGAGCTATTGAATCCGGACGTTATCCAAATGTTACAAAGCCGACTAACAGTTTCGGATTATCAGAGCCAAAACCCAACTTTATATACAATATTGGAGATATAAGCAACTTTGAACCTTTTTTGTTAGAGGCTCAGAAGGGTTCCGATTATGCTGAAAAGGATCTTATTTATCCTGATTATATAACGCGCAAGAACTATCTTGGAGATATACTCTCATGGCTTTTATTGCCTGTTTTATTAATTATTTTCTGGCTTTTTATGATGAAAAGGATGTCGGGAGGAGGCGCAGGAGGTGCAGGAGGTATATTTAGTGTCGGCAAATCAAGGGCTCAGATATTTGATAAGGATACAAATGTAAAGTTGAATTTCAATGACGTAGCGGGTCTGGAAGAGGCCAAAACAGAGGTAATGGAAATAGTGGATTTCCTTAAGAATCCCAAAAAATACACCCAGCTGGGAGGTAAAATACCCAAAGGCGCGCTTTTAATAGGTCCTCCGGGTACCGGTAAAACAATGCTTGCCAAAGCTGTTGCGGGAGAAGCAAATGTTCCGTTTTTCTCAATTTCCGGATCTGATTTTGTTGAGATGTTTGTGGGAGTAGGCGCATCGAGGGTAAGGGATCTGTTCAAACAGGCCAAGGAAAAAGCTCCTTGCATTGTATTTATAGATGAGATAGATGCTGTGGGCAGGGCAAGGGGTCGTAACGTAAATTTTGGATCAAATGATGAACGTGAAAACACCCTTAATCAGCTTCTTACCGAGATGGATGGTTTTGGCACCAATATGGGTGTTATTATTCTTGCTGCCACAAACAGGGCCGATATTCTTGACAGAGCCCTGATGCGTGCAGGACGGTTTGACCGCCAGATACATGTGGAACTGCCCGATCTCAATGAGAGGGAAGCCATATTTAAAGTGCATTTGCGCCCCATAAAGCTTGAGAAGGATTTTGATGTCAGTTTCCTGGCTAAACAGACTCCGGGTTTTTCCGGTGCTGACATTGCTAATGTATGTAATGAATCAGCTTTAGTAGCTGCCAGAAAAAATAAAACAATGGTGCAGAAACAGGATTTTCTCGATGCTATTGACCGAATTGTAGGCGGACTGGAGAGAAAGACCAAGATAATTTCGCAGATGGAGAAAAAGACTATTGCATATCATGAAGCCGGACATGCAACCGTAAGCTGGCTGCTTGAGTATGCTAGCCCACTTCTGAAAGTCACGATCATTCCAAGGGGGAGAGCTCTTGGCGCTGCCTGGTATCTTCCGGAAGAAAGACAGCTTACCACAACAGAGCAGATACTGGATGAAATGGCTTATGCTCTTGGAGGCAGAGCCTCTGAAGAACTTGTTTTCGGTAAAATCTCAACCGGAGCACTTAGTGATCTTGAGAAAATTACCAAGCAGGCATATGCAATGGTTTCATTCTTCGGGATGAGCTCAAAAGTTGGTAATATTAGTTTTTATGATTCATCGGGACAATCTGATTTTGGATTTACCAAACCTTACAGTGAAAAAACGGCAGAGCTTATCGACTCGGAAGTCAAATTAATAATTGAAAAATCCTATGTCAGGGCAAAGGAAGTTCTCATAAACAATATGAAAGGGCTTACTGAGCTGGCCGAACTTCTTCTTGAAAAAGAAGTAATATTCACCGAAGACCTCGAACGGATTTTTGGCAAAAGAAAAGCTGATCAGCTGAAAGAGGAAAGGGAAGCCCTGGCCAAGCCGAAGAAATCAGGTGAAGTGAAAATAAACGAAGGGGGTAAAATAAAGAAAGCTGCCGTGGCTTCTGCAAGGAAAATAAAAACCAAACCGGAAGAGAAAGAAATTGCCACGAAACCCCCGGCCACTCGAAAGACAGCAAAGAGGTCAAAAACAGAAGGTAAGGAATAATATACTTAAGCTTTGAACAATTTTTTCAGACGGACTTTGACCGGAGTCTGGATAGTCATTTTTATACTGGGCGGATTCTGGCTTCATCCGATATCGTTTTTTTTAACAGGTCTGGTATTGCTCGCCGGAACTCAGTACGAGTATTACAAGATGGTCACAAATACGGGTGTCAGACCCCAGATGGTGACTGGCCTTATTGCCGGGATCACAACATATGTATTGGCAACTCTGATTGCCTGGGGAGTCATGCCGTGGAAATCATTTCTTGTATTGATCCCGATAATGTTATTTATAATAGTACTGGAGTTATACAGGAAACAGGAAAAACCGTTTGACTCGCTTGCACATACATTTTTTTCCGTGCTCTATACCGCAATTCCTTTTTCCATGGTTCCCTTTTCTGCATTCTCACGTATCGGACTCAATTCATTGTTACCCCATCCAGATATCAGGTTTTCGCCCGGAATTATTATAGGATTCTTTTTCCTTATATGGGCTAACGATACAGGAGCATATCTGACTGGTATTTTAATAGGCAGACACAAATTGATGGAAAGAATATCCCCTAAAAAAACATGGGAGGGCTTTTTGGGTGGTATCATCATTGCTGCTTCCATTGCCTGGCTTTTATCCGGCTGGCTGGGTGTTGTTGATAAACTCCACTGGATTATCATTTCAGTTATCGTATCAGTAGCGGGGACATATGGTGACCTTGCAGAGTCGATGCTGAAAAGGAGCGTTGGAGTAAAGGATTCCGGCTCATTAATGCCCGGACACGGAGGATTCCTCGACAGGTTCGACAGTGTGATAATATCTTTTCCTCTCGTGTACCTTTTTATTTCACTGTTTGGTTGATTGAACAGACTTAATTAGTTTTGTGAAAATTTTTTGCAGATGAGTATTCATAAGGAAGGATATAAGATACTGGGTTTCGGGTTTCTAACCCTGGTGATCCTTAATTTTGTAGTAAATGTAATCTGGATTGATAAAGAACTGGTGAGATGGGCATTCATCATCTGTTCGTTTATGCTGTATATTTTTCTTCTCTTTTTCTTCAGGCTCCCGACACGGTCGCTGGAGGCTGATCCGGGACTTATCTACGCACCGGCTGATGGAAAAGTTGTTGTTATTGAGGAGACTTTTGAAAAAGAATATTTTAACGAAATCCGTCTGCAGGTCTCTATTTTCATGTCGCCTTTCAATATGCATAGTAACAGATACCCTGTGTCGGGCCAGATAAAATATGTTGCCCATCATCCGGGTCGTAATATGGTAGCATGGCACCCTAAGTCGTCAGAACTCAATGAGCGCAGCACTATAGTTATCGAAGCAAAGGAAGGTACTGAAATACTGGTCAGGCAGGTTGCAGGAGCAGTGGCGCGCAGGATTGTTACCTACGCCAGAAAGGATCAGGTAATCAAACAGGGAGATGAGCTAGGTTTTATTAAATTCGGATCAAGGGTGGATATCTTTTTGCCTCTTGGCACTGAAGTTGAGATCCCAATCCTTCAACAGGTAAAGGCAAATAAAACAATAATTGCCAAAATCTGAAAATTATTAAATTTTATGAACAGATCAGATAACAGAATAATAAATGTAACTAAAGATGTTACATGGATAGGTGTACTGGATTATGATATCAAAACATTCGATATTGTGATGAATACAGATTATGGCACAACTTATAATTCTTACTTTATAAATGCACAAAAGAAGGCAATAATAGAAGTTGCCAAGGAAAAGTTCAGTGAGACCTATCTGTCCAAACTCAGGGCAGTAACCAACCCCGGAGATATTGAGTATATAATTCTTGATCATACGGAACCTGATCATTCCGGAAGCCTGAGGATATTATTGGACCTGGCCCCGTCAGCAACGGTTGTTGGCAGCGGAAATGCAATAAGATACCTGGAAGATATTGTTAATTTACCCTTTAGATCTTTAATAGTAAAAGACGGGGATACTCTCGATTTAGGTAATAAAACACTGAGGTTCATCGCAGCACCAAACCTTCACTGGCCGGATTCAATCTACACTTATCTTGTTGAAGACAAGGTATTGTTCACCTGTGATTCTTTTGGTGCACATTACTGCTCTTCAGATATGTTCAGTGAATTCACGGAGGAATATACTGAAGCTTATAGGTACTATTTTGATGTCATCATGAAACCTTTCAGCCGGTTCATGCTTAAAGCAATTGAGAATATCAAGCCACTCCCTGTTCAATTCATCTGTCCCGGGCATGGCCCCATGCACCACAAAAATGTGGAAAAAGCGATCGAGTTGTCAGGATTTTATGCAGATCAATATATGAAGCTTGTATCAGGAAGAGACCGGAATAATATTCTTATAACTTATGTATCGGCCTATGGTTATACAAAGGAGGCAGCCGATCTGATTGCTTCAGGTATTGTCGAGAGCGGAGAACTGACTGCCGATGTTACAGATATTGAAACTATTGAAGCTGAGGACCTGGAGGCAAAAATAATAGCTGCTGACGGCGTCCTGGTAGGTTCTCCTACAATAAATCAGAATACCTTGCTGCCTGTATATAAGCTATTTTCGATTATTAACCCTCTGAGAGACAAGGGTAAGCTTGGCGGTGCTTTCGGATCGTACGGCTGGAGCGGGGAATCACCAAAGATAATCCTTGAAAATCTTCGGCTTTTGAAGCTCAAGGTATTTGAAGAAACTGCATCGTTTAAATTTTCCCCCGGGAGTTATAAAGGGGATGAGCTAATTGAATTCGGACGAAAATTTGCAAAAAAATTCCAGGAAGAATGCAGTTAAAGGTTGTTTAAAAAGTCGGAATCCATAAACCTCTAAGGCCGTAAAGCATCTATAACTATAGGAATGCGCAAAGTTCGCAAAGAGTTTAATGTAGCATTTTTATCTTTGCGTGCTTTGCGCCTTCTTTGTGTTCTTTGCGGTTTAATTGAACTTTTTCAACAACCTCAGAGTAATTATGAGATCTTAATCTCTTTTGATATTTTACTCTTCTCTTCCTCCTCTTTCGGAAGTGTAATATTGAGGATTCCATCTTTATAATTAGCTTCAATCTTATCTTTGTTCACATTCTCAGGAATGTAAAAACTCCTGCAAAACGATGAATAACTGAACTCTTTTCTCTTATACCCATCTTTGCTCTGCTCAGTCTCATTCTTGCTTTCAGATGAGATTGTAAGAACATCCTCATTCATGTCAATTTTTAGATCTTTCTTGTCTATGCCAGGAATAGCAAGATCAAGAACGTAATCCTTCTCATCTTCCCTGATGTTCACGGCTGGCATTGAGCTGGTCCTGTTAGATAATACAGGGAAAAAATCGTCGTCAAAAAGATTAGGCATATAAAACGGCCTGAAACTTCTTCTGGTAATTGTTGGTAACATGGTTTTGTCCTCCTATTAATTTAATTCAACATTCTTTTTTATTATAACCCCTTATAGACAAACTCTGTTCCAAATTTAAAAACATGACAACATGGCGTAGTTAATTTGTTTTGTGCAGACAAAATGACAGGCCGGGGATATGAACTGTTCCCCAGACACCCTCTTTGCGAGTACCCTCATGAACTCACCCCCTGGCCCCCTCTCTGCTTCGCAAAGAGGGGGTAAAGAGCATTTGCATAATATTTATTATTACTCATAGTTAAATAGATTTAAACTTAAATATATTTATTCATTAATAACCTTCCCCCTCTTTGCGAAGCAGAGAGGGGGAAAGGAAGGGGGTGAGTTCATTGGATTTGACCCGCTATTGGGATGTTTATTTTTAGCGAATTACAAAAAATTCGATTAGGTTTGTATTAAGAAATACCTCTTCAGATGAACCCGACTTTCAGAAATATATTGATTTTTCTTGGAGTATTGCTTTTACTGGCAATTGCCTGGTTTTTCCGGAATATTGTAGTGTATATACTCGTTTCAGGAGTTTTCTCTATCATGGGTCGTCCACTGGTAGATCTGATTTGCAGGATCAAGGTAAAGAAATGGTCTTTTCCCCGTTCTCTCAGTGCTTTACTGACCCTCATAATAATCTGGGGATTTATTATTCTCTTTTTTGTAATTTTTATTCCACTAATAACAACACAGATAAACTATTTTTCAACAATCGACAGTGAAAAAATTGTACAGCTGGTTGCAGGACCAATTAATAAGGTTGAAAATCTGTTCAGAGCTTTTAATAAAGATATTACCAACGATCTCACCATCCAGGATTATATTGTCAAAAAGGTCTCAGGTGTGCTGAGTATAAATATGATACAGAATTTTTTAGGTTCAATTATAGGGATTCTGGGCAATGTATTGGTAGCAATATTCTCAATAACTTTCATTACCTTTTTTTTCCTGAAAGACCAGAGGCTGTTTTTTGAGTCTATATTGATGTGGGTTCCGGATAAATATATTGAGAATTTTACAAGGGCCCTTTATTCAATAAAAAGACTTCTTACCCGATATTTCATTGGCATTCTGATACAGAGTACCTGTATTATGACATTAATAACTATTGGGATGACAATAGCAGGGATAGAATTTCAACAGGCTCTTGTTATGGGGCTTATCCTTGGTATTTTAAATGTGATACCGTATGTTGGTCCATGGCTGGGCCTGTTCATTGCAATTATTATGGGTGTTGCTTCGCATATGAACCAGGATTTTAACACAGTTGTTGTTCCCCTTGTTACTTATATGATTATAGTCGAAGCTATTACTCATCTGATAGATAATGTTGTATTCCAGCCTGTAATATTCTCTAACAGTGTAAAGGCTCATCCCCTGGAAATATTTGTTGTTGTACTTGCTTCCGGACTTGCAGCCGGAATTCCCGGAATGATCTTAGGGATACCGGCTTATACTGTTTTAAGAGTATTTGCAAGGGAGTTTTTTAATAATTTTAAGGCTGTACAAAAGATTACATCAAGCCTCTCAGCTGAAAACATTGAAGAAAAAAACCATTTGTCGTTCAGGGGAAATGAAGGATCTGATAAAAAAAATGATTCCTGAGCAGATACTTGTTTTCTAAGAATTTTTGAATTTATTATCTTTAGCCTCTGATGCCTGAGAAATGGGAAAATTATTTTCTTTAATGGGTCGATTGTTCAGATTTTATTATGACGGTTTTAAAAATATGTCAGTTTGGGGAAAAAGAGTCTGGCTGATCATTATTATTAAGCTTTTTATCATTTTAGCTATTTTGAAGGTCTTCTTTTTCCAGGATTTTCTTAAGAGGAAATATGATAATGATAAACAAAGAAGTGATTATGTAATTGAACAATTAATTAATTCACCCGATAACCATGATTGATAATATAGATTTAGGCCTGGTGGACTGGTCAAGGGCCCAATTTGCACTCACAGCTATATACCATTGGTTGTTTGTCCCTCTTACGCTTGGATTATCTTTCATTCTTGCTATTACGGAGACAATTTATTTTAAGACCGGTAATGAGGATTGGAAACGCCTCACAAGGTTCTGGATGACTCTTTTCGGTATAAATTTCGCCATAGGTGTTGCCACAGGGATTATTCTTGAGTTCGAGTTTGGGACCAACTGGTCAAATTATTCATGGTTTGTTGGTGATATCTTTGGCGCGCCGCTTGCTATTGAGGGAATACTGGCTTTCTTTCTCGAATCGACATTTGTAGCTGTGATGTTTTTTGGCTGGAATAAGGTAAGTAAAAAGTTCCACCTTACATCCACCTGGCTGGTTGCGATAGGAGCAAACCTTTCTGCTCTCTGGATACTTGTTGCAAACGCATGGATGCAGAATCCTGTGGGAATGGCATTTAACCCGGAAACAGCAAGAAATGAAATGGTTAGTTTCTGGGCAGTGCTTTTTAATCAGGTTGCAACGGATAAATTTCTGCATACAATATCATCAGGGTTCCTTCTGGCTTCGATGTTTGTGGTTAGTATCAGTTCATGGTATCTAATACGAAAAAGAGAGGAGCTGATGGCAAAGAGGAGTATCCTGGTTGGAGCCGTTTTCGGACTGTTGTCATCTCTTATGGTTGCTTATACAGGTGATGAATCTGCCAGAACTTTGGCAAAGGTTCAACCTGTAAAATTTGCCTCGATGGAAGCTCTGTTTAAAGGCAAAAGCAATGCGGGCCTGGTAGCAGTGGGTTTTCTGAAGGATAACGGCAAAAAAATGGGGGATAGGAATATAAAGGATATAGCCTTTAGTATTAAGATCCCCGGCTTAATGTCAATACTGACCGGAGGCAACACCGACTCTTATGTTCCGGGAATTGAAGATCATGTTTTTGGGAATGACAGCCTTGGCATTATGTCGGTTGCAGAGAAAAAAGCAAGGGGCCATTACGCAAAAGATATACTTACTTCATATCAGGTAGCTCACCGGAAAAATGATACCCCTCAGGCCGACTCATTAAAAAATGTTCTGTTAACCAGCGAATACCAGGATACGTACTTCAGATATTTTGGTTATTCCTCAATAGATAAACCCGAAGACGTTGTTCCGGATGTATCCATTTCTTTTTATTCGTTTCATCTGATGGTTATTCTCGGGTTCTATTTCATTATGATTTTTGCCCTTGCAATACATCTTCTCTTTAAAGGTACAATATCAAAAAACAAATGGTTCTTATGGCTGGCACTCTTGTCAATGCCTCTCCCTTACCTGGCCAGTGAACTTGGTTGGATACTGGCTGAAATGGGCCGGCAACCCTGGATTATACAGGACCTGATGACAGTCTCAAAAGGTGTATCAAAAATTACTTCCGGTTCTGTAATAACGACCTTTATTCTTTTTGCGGTTCTTTTTACGGGGCTCTTAATATCGGAAGTATCAATCATGGTTAAGCAGATCAAAACAGGCCCAAAACATTAGGAGGTATATAAAATGACATTAATGATCTCACATCTTTTTTTGCAACACTACTGGTGGATAATAGTCTCACTTCTTGCCGGTATACTTGTGTTTCTGATGTTTGTGCAGGGTGGACAATCGCTGATTTATTCTCTGCCACAAAACGATGTTCAGCTTACCCTTATAGTTAATGCAATGGGAAGAAAATGGGAATTTACCTTTACCACGCTGGTTACTTTCGGCGGTGCTTTTTTTGCATCATTTCCCCTTTTCTATGCAACAAGTTTTGGCGGTGCATACTGGGTTTGGATAGCTATTTTATTTAGTTTTACCATACAGGCTGTTGCCTATGAATTCAGGTCAAAACCTGAAAATGTCCTGGGGAAGAAAACATTTGATACCTTTCTTTTGATTAACGGATCGCTTGGACCTTTCCTTATTGGAACAGCCGTTGCAACTTTCTTCACAGGATCGAAATTCAGCCTCGACCAGATGAATCAGGTTCATTGGGAAACGCCATGGTACGGACTTGAGGCATTACTTAATGTGCGTAACTTATCCCTGGGATTTGCAGTATTATTACTGTCAAGAATTAATGGCCTGTTATACATGGTCAATTCAATTGATAATGATAATCTAAACTCCAGGGTACACAGAAGCCTGTTAATTAATTCAATACCTTTCCTGGTATTTTTTCTTTTCTTTGTTGTCTCACTTCTTCTTTCAAAAGGCTTTGCAGTTGATACGATAACAGGGAAAATAACTGAAGAAAACTATAAATACTTCACTAATTTTATTCAGATGCCGGTTGTTTTTATCATTTTTATTGCCGGCGTTTTCAGTGTGCTTTACGGAATAGGTATAACCCTGTTTGGAAAAAGCACCAGGGGGATATGGTTTACGGGAGCAGGAACTGTATTTGCAGTATTCTCGCTGTTCCTGGTAGCCGGCTTTAACCTGACGTCATTCTATCCGTCAACTTACGACCTGCAGAGTTCACTGACAATATTTAATGCATCATCAAGCCTGTTTACTTTAAAGACAATGATGTTCGTCTCATTTTTAATTCCGTTTGTTATTGCATATATATGGTATGCATGGCAGGCGATAAATAATAAAAAGATTACCGAGGAAGAAATGAAATCAGAAGGTCATGTATATTAGCGAAATTCTCGAATACCTGATTTGGCCGGCTTTTATACTAATAAGCTGGGTTGCCATAAAATTTACCTTATCTGCTTATGAAAAGAAATTTCCTGAAAAGGAATAAGTCTGACGAAAAGTAGGGTATGTCAGTGGCAGAAATGTGTGGCACTAATAACTGGTCAGAAGATCAGTGATAATAAGGAAACTGCAATATAAAGCGGAATAATTAAGGGAGCAGCACTTATACCTAAAACAGCAAACGAGATAAGTATGAGACCTGCAAGAATATACTTCCCCTCATTTCCTTTAAAATCAAGATTTGAAACCTTAAGCGATAGAAGAGGTATACGGCTTACCATCAATAATGACAGTATGACTGTATAGGTGACAAGAAATACCGGACTATCGGTAAGGGTACTAAATATTTCTGATCCTGAGTAGTTTGCAGCGAGAACAACCGAAATTACTGCAATGGCATTAGCAGGAGTGGGTAGGCCCTTAAAAGTTGTTGACTGTGTTTCGTCGATATTAAATACTGCAAGGCGCAATGCAGCGCAAACTGGCATAATTGCCGACACCAAATATATCATTGTGACTATTAGTACTTCAGAACTAAAAGTTAATGGAAGAGATTTTAATAATGATTCATTAAGAAGATGAAAAATAATCAGAGCGGGGGCCACACCAAAGCTTACAACATCCGCCAGGCTGTCAAGTTCTTTGCCCATATCCGAATAAGCATGCAGTAAGCGGGCTGAAAAACCATCGAGGAAATCAAATGCCATGGCTGCCATAATTAGCCATGAAGCAGTTAACAGGTCTCCGTTCCCGGCAAAAATTATTGCCAAAAATCCCGAACCCAGATTAAGCGAAGTAATAAAATTTGGAATGTGTTTCATCCTGAAATTATGTATCATATAACAGAAGGGGAGTAAAAATAAGAAAATCTTCATTCATTTATTATTAGATTTGCAGCTATTAACATATTATTGAATGATTGACTTCACAGGAATAAAAA
This sequence comes from uncultured Rikenellaceae bacterium, assembly GCA_964446825.1. Taxonomy (GTDB): domain Bacteria; phylum Bacteroidota; class Bacteroidia; order Bacteroidales; family VadinHA17; genus LD21. The sequence continues at coordinate 6,843 of CAYUQR010000035.1, read as the reverse complement.
TTGCAGTCGACTTTGACGGTACAATTGTTGAACATGAATATCCTGAAATAGGAAAGGAAAAGTTATTTGCTTTTCAGACGCTGAAGGAACTTAACAAATTGGGAGCCAGTCTTATCTTATGGACATTCAGGACAGGTAAAGAACTCGATGATGCTGTGGAGTTTTGCAGACAAAACGGTGTTGAATTCTACGCTGTTAACAAAAACTACCCGGAAGAGATTTTTGATGAATCTGTAAGCCGGAAGATCAATGCCGATATTTTTATTGACGATAAAAATATCGGTGGTTTCCCGGGGTGGAGTGAAGCATGGCAATTACTAAGCCCGTATGAGATTCAGCAGTTGGAAGCAGAAAAACAAATAACATCAGTTAGCAGAAAATTACTAAACAGATTATTTACACGGAAAAAAAAGAAAGATGAGAACTAAATATTTGAAATATATCATTTCATTTTCTGTGCTTCTTCTTCTGGTATGGACCCTATCCTGTTCAGGCAAATCAGGGAATATATCAGTTTCAGAAAACAAGCCTGTTACAGGCTCAGATGATGAGGTTGCTTTAAAACTGATAAAAATGGTTTCACCTGATGAGAATACCGGCTTTAAATTACACGACCAGTTTAAAGTTGTACTTGCACCGGAAAAGTCTGACAGACTGCCAGATTCCGTACTGGTATCTTTTGATGGCAAGCCGGTATTAACACTTAAATCTGCACCCTGGGAATGCATTGTCCCTGCAGATCTGACAGTTACAACCGGCAGAAAGTCGTTAAAAGCGGTTGCTTACAGCGGAGGTAAACAGCGTAACAGTATTACACGTTTTATGATAGTCTATTCAGACGTTGTACCTGCGATGTATGGCTATAAAGTGGTTCATACTTATCCGCATGACAGGAATGCATTCACACAGGGACTTGTATATGATAGAGGAGTGTTATATGAAGGAACAGGGCAGGAAACAGGGTCAAGCCTCAGGGAAGTGGAACTCGAGACCGGAAAGGTACTCAGACAGCATAATCTGGATCCTTCTCTGTTTGGTGAAGGCATAACTCTTTATGGCGATCGTATATACCAGGTAACCTGGGAGAATAAAGTTGGATTTGTTTATAAGAAATCAAATTTTGAACTTATAAATAAGATTTATTATCCTACACAGGGCTGGGGACTTACGACCATCGGCGACAAAATTGTGATGAGCGACGGATCAAATATTCTCTATTTCTATGAACCGGAGATGTTTACAGTCGTTTCAAGACTCGAAGTTTACGACAATAAGGAAAAGGTTGATTCGCTAAATGAGCTCGAATATATTAATGGTGAGATCTGGGCAAATATCTGGATGTCGGATCTTATAGCCAGGATAGACCCTTCGAGCGGAAAAGTAATTGCATATGTTGATTTAAAAGGCATTTTGCCGGCATCGGACCGTACACCCGATACTGATGTCCTTAATGGTATTGCTTACGATCCTGAAGGAAAAAGAATCTTTGTTACAGGGAAAAGATGGTCAAAGCTTTTTCAAATCAGGGTTACCGAATAATAGGGGTCCCATATACTATTTTTACGGCATCAGGAATAATATTGAATTCTACCGGAGTGTGCCCAAGTGATTCACCGTCGGCTTCAGCATACAATAAAGAACCGGAACTGACCTTGATATTTTTGCATTTATAACCATCTACCTTCGGATGCGAAAGAATTGTACCATCGTAAAGGATCTTGAGATTCCTGATAATCTCAAATTTGCCCATCTCCTTTATTATGGTTATGTCTAGTAACCCGTCATCCGGTAATGCCCTGGGCGTCTGTCGCATTCCTCCCCCGCAATATTTTCCGTTACCAACATTTATTGAGAAGACATGAGCATCGATTTTTTCATCATCAATTATTATCTCTGCCATGGTGTTCTTATATGAGAACAGACTTGTTAAAAGGTTATAGAAATATATTAGTTTACCGCCATGTCCGTGATCTTTCTGGTAGTTTGTTTTTCTCACTACTACCGATTCAAATCCTAAACCTGCAATATTTATGAAATATCGCTCTTTCTTCTCTGTGCCATCGAAATAACTCATTTTACCTATATCATGCAGCACCTGTTTGTTTTCCGCTATTGTCCTGACAGCTTTTTCATGATCAGTGGATATTCCAAACATCTTTCCCCAGTCGTTGCCTGTACCGACAGGTATTGATGCGAGAACAATATCAGTGGAAGGGCAAACAGTATTCATAAATACCCCATTAACAACTTCATTAAGAGTTCCGTCACCGCCCACAGTGATAAAATTCCTGAAGCCTTCCTTAATGCTGTCAGTCGTAAGGATTATAGCATGGCCCTTTTTCTCGGTAAATTTCACCTTAATAGGCAAATTCTCTTTTGCTAGGAGCAACGATATCTTTTCCCAGTCCTTTTTCCCTCTGCCATTACCGGCATTCGGGTTTACTATGACCAGCCATTCCTTAAGGTCGGTTTTTTGATTCATTAAATAGTCTGATGATTAGATGAACAAAGATGGAAATAAAATTGAATAATTTTAATAATCAGGATTAGTATCATTATTTTAAGCTTGGCTTAGAAACGGTATGTAAAACGTTATTAACAATTTTTATAAAATAAAGATTATTGGTTTTAAGGAACAGAATCTCATAAAACCAATAAGTTACATCTTCCTGCATGGAAAGCCAATGTTAATAAGATGTTGAAAACCCCGAAAAAAATGTTTACAATTACGTCTTTTACTTCCGGCGGCTATAGAGCATAAATAGTAAATTTGAATCTCAAAATTAACTCAATAATTTCAATAGAAAGATGGGAAGGATTATAGCAATAGCGAATCAGAAGGGCGGAGTAGGTAAGACAACAACAGCAATCAACCTTGCGGCCAGTCTTGCCGCACTGGAAAAAAAAGTACTGATTGTCGACGCCGATCCACAGGCAAATGCCACATCGGGAATCGGAATAGATACAAGGCAGATACGGAGTACAATTTATGATTGTCTCATAGATGGGAAAGAACCTGCAGAGGCTTTAATGATGTGCAGTGTCGAGCATCTTTCAATAATACCTTCCAATATCGATCTGGTGGGAGCTGAGATTGAAATGCTTGACAGACCTGAAAGAGAAAAAATACTAAAGACGGTCATTGAGAAAATAGAAGCAGACTATGATTATATACTTATTGACTGTTCTCCTTCACTGGGACTTCTTACGGTTAATGCCCTTACGGCTTCAGATTCTGTCATAATACCTGTACAATGTGAGTACTTTGCCCTTGAAGGACTTGGTAAACTGCTTAATACAATTAAGATCATTCAGAATAATCTGAATACCAGGCTTGAGATTGAAGGATTTCTTCTTACCATGTACGATTCAAGACTCCGGTTATCGAACCAGGTAGCTGATGAAGTGAACAAGCATTTCCAGCAGATGGTCTTTAAGACAATTATACAGCGGAATGTAAAGCTTTCGGAAGCTCCAAGTTTTGGTCAGCCTGCAATCCTTTATGATGCTGATTCAAGAGGTACGGTCAATTACCTTAGCCTGGCTACGGAACTGATAGAGAAGCAGGAAGCGAAAGTTGTACAGTAGTTATCAGAACATTTCAATTACAGAAACAGTAATGAATATGGCAAAGAAAAATGCGTTGGGAAGAGGCCTTGGTGCATTGATTGACGGAGTGGAGAAAGAGGTTCTTGAAAAAAAGGTTGAGGCCAACCGTGATATTTCGGTTGATTCAATTGAAGCCAATCCTTTTCAGCCACGTACAAGTTTTGATGAGCAGTCGCTCGAAGAACTTACAATCTCAATAAAGAAACTAGGCATAGTTCAACCGCTCACAGTCCGCGAAACGGGTCCCGGCCGTTACCAGCTGATTGCCGGAGAAAGAAGGCTCAGGGCCGCACGCATGGCAGGTCTTACACATGTACCTGCCTATATCAGGACAGCCGACGATCAGGCAATGCTGGAGCTGGCTCTTGTAGAAAATATTCAGCGTGAAGATCTTGATGCAGTTGAAGTCGCAATCAGCTTCCAGCGATTAATAGAGGAATGTAAGCTTACACAGGAACAGTTAAGTGACAGGGTTGGCAAACAACGATCAACGGTAGCAAATTATCTCAGGCTTCTGCGACTTCCGGCAGAGATCCAGCTTGGGATCAAGAATAAAAACCTGATGATGGGGCATGCCCGTACCCTTGTTAACATAGAAGATCCAAAGAAGCAGATTAATGTTTATTATAAGATAATTGACGGGGAACTGTCTGTTCGCCAGGCAGAAGAATTGGTCAGACACCTCCAGTCAGAGAAGGGTAAGGATCCGTCTAAACTTGAAAAGAAGAAGAAGCTTAATGATGATTTCACAAAGCTGTCCGACCATCTAAATAAAATATTCTCAGCCAAAGTAAATTTCAGAATAAACGAAAACGGAAAGGGGAAAATCGTTATCCCGTTTGAAAATCCGGAGGAGATGGAGCGCATTTTAGGAGTATTTGACCGTCTGAACTCCTGAAAATAATTATCTTTATCGCGCAAAAATTGTGGAACCGGATTTTTATTACCGGCAGGCTTTTATTTTGAGAACTTTTCAGAAAATAGCAATAATCCTTATTATGCAACTGTTTTGTGTTCACCAAATCAGTTTTGCACAGGATACATTATCTGTAGTCACAACAGTACCCGTTAAGATTCACAATAATAAGGTTGCCCAGGATACACTTGCTCTCAATAAATCTTTAAAACAAAAATTTACGCCTGATCCTATGAGGGCCACCATGCTGGCTGTTGCCTTTCCGGGTCTGGGTCAGATATATACAAGGAAATACTGGAAACTACCTTTGGTTTATGGAGGTTTTGGCGCATTGATCTACAGTGTTCAATTCAATTCAAAAAATTATATAGCCTATATGAAAGCATATCAGGATTTTACGGATCTGATACCTGCAACCGACAGCTACATGAAATTAATAAAAGCTGATCCCTCAACATACGATCCTGTGTTATACCCGAATGACTATAACCCAGCCAACGAACAATATTTTAAGGATGGAATGCTAAGAATGGTCGATTATTATAAGAGATACAGGGATCTTTCGTATATTGGCATCGCTGGTTGGTACCTTCTTTCGATACTCGATGCGAATGTGGATGCCAGTCTTTTTAACTATGATATCAGTAATAATCTGAATCTCACAGTTATACCTGTGCATTTGTCACTTCCAGGTGGATATGTCGGAGTAGGGCTGAATGTGGGTTTGGAAATAACTTTTTAATAAAAAATGAAATTAATTATGAGATTTACAGCAATATTGGTAATTATTCTTTTCACAGTTATTAAACTGAATGCAGCTCCTGAATTTGATACACTCATTATAAAAATTGATGGTAGCACTGAAAGAATAACCCGCGATCTCGACAGCCTTTGCAATTCGTGGTATGTTAAACTTGCAATAAAAAAGGCTCCGGCTGAATTTAATGGGGATACACTGGCGCTTCAATGTACTGATTCTGTGTACAAGGACAGACTGCGAAAGATAAATTCAATAATCAACCTTCCTTTCAACAGTATTATCAGAAACCATATTCATGTTTACACAATTAAACAAAGAGACAAATTCAGTGCTGTTCTTGGGATGACAGATTACTATTTTCCGATGATTGAGGACATTTTTGATTCATACGGACTGCCGGCGGAACTAAAATATATGGCTGTGATTGAATCGGCATTGAATCCGAATGCAGTTAACGGACGCTCAGGGGCTACGGGATTATGGCAGTTCATGTACAGTACCGGTAAAATGTACGGATTGACAATCAATTCAGTTATTGATGAACGCAGGGACCCTATCAAATCCACACATGCAGCTGCCAGATATATTAGGGACCTGTATAATATTTACAACGATTGGACACTGGTTATTGCAGCTTACAATTGTGGTCCCGGCAATGTTAATAAGGCAATAAGAAGATCGGGGAACAAGAAAGATTACTGGGATATATATTACAGGCTTCCTCGTGAAACCAGGGGTTACATACCTCAATATGTGGCTGCAACATACGCAGTTAACTACTATGCTGAACATAACATTCAGCCTCTGGCTCTTAATATACCTGTTGCCACCGATACTATAATGGTAAATAAAGATATTCATCTTATACAAATCTCTGAAGTTATGGGAATTCCCCTTGGTGAGCTTCGTGCTTTGAATCCCCAATACAAAACCGGACTTATTCCGGGTTATTCAAAACCATTGTCACTTATGCTACCTATGAATCACCTAGGTGATTTCATTGATCTGAATGATACAATCAGAAATTATAAGCCGGATGTATATCTTAACAGAAAAATACAGATCGCTGATCCAACTCGTTCTTCATACCATCCCGCTGAAGTAAAGGGAAAGACAAAAGTTCTATATACCGTACAGGATGGGGATAATCTTGGTTATATTTCTGAATGGTACAAGGTCGGATTATCAGAACTCAGGTACTGGAATAACATATACCGCAATACTATAAGGGTAGGTCAGAAACTTGTTGTTTATGTTGACCCTTCAAAAGCTGACTATTTTTCTAAAATCGGAACAATGTCTTTTGCCGATAAACAGGCAATGATAGGAAAAACAGTGTCTTCAGCTTCCCCGGACCAGTCGGCAAACATGTCCGGAGCGAATGATGATGAATATATAACCTACACGGTGCGTTACGGGGATACAATCTGGGATATCGTGAAGATGTTTGATGATGTAACCACAACTGACGTTCTTACGTTAAATAATATTTCTGATCCGGGTAAGATACAGGTTGGGCAGAAGCTGAAGATCAAGAGGAAGAGCTGATTTTTTTCTA
>CAYUQR010000034.1:0-33111 GCA_964446825.1 uncultured Rikenellaceae bacterium | reverse complement strand
CTCCGGCATGATTCTTGCAACAGAATACCTTGTTATTAGCCTTAACCTTAACCTTAACCTTAATGAAAATCCAATATGCAATTGCTTTCCTGCTGCTTTTATCTTGCAGTAACGAAGATGTATATTCTCAGTATTTCACAGCCGGCATTTACAGCGGAATGAATTTCTCCGATATCCATGGACAGGATTTCGGTGGAAAATGGAGGCAGAAGCCCGGACCTTCAGAGGGTTTTTCTCTTGGATATTCTTTTAACAGATCGTTTGGATTTCAGACCGGGCTTGAATATTCATCGGTTTATTATGAATATAGATCCTACTCATACCCGTATTATCCGATCTATTATGTAGATCAATATATGCCACTTTATAAAGATCAATATATTGCACCGTATTTATCCAATCCTGGTCAGACTATGAATATCAGCTTTCTACGTCTGCCGCTTCTGTTTTCTGTTACCATTCCTTCAGTTGTAAAATTCAATATGCGGGCAGGTATTTATTACTCTTTCCGGCAAAATTACTCAATGGATTCCTATTATTATGCTCCTGCTCTCAAACCCAAAAAAGTTGATTTCGGATATATCTTTTCTGCCGGTATATCTTATCCTTTTTCTAAAAACCTGGACGCTTCATTAAACATAAATTATATTGAAGGAAGAAAACAATTTCTTGAATATTATAATTACAGACATGGCTCTTCGGAGTTTGTTTTAGGTATTGATTATAAGTTTCTTAACAAGAAAAGCACAGATATTGGCTCAGAACAAGTCAAAGATTCATCATCAAATAAAGTAACGGTCACCTACCGGGGTGGATTTAATGTTTCCTGGAATGCTCATTCCGTAGATGGGAAAAAATATTCACCGACTTTTGGTCCGGCCCTGGGATTCACAGTTAATATTCCGCTGGGGAAAGGATTATTATTTGTAACAGGCGCATCTTTTGAGAGGGTAGGTTATGCTCTGAAGGATTCAAGTACTTCATTTTATAGCTATATGAAAAATGATAACTATCAAATGTATTATGTTGATACAAAAGTTCAGATGGATTATCTGGTCGTTCCCTTCCTGATGAGCTTTCCTGTAGGGAAATCTCAAAAGATCTTTTTTAATACAGGCCCCTGGCTGGGACTCAGGCTTAACGCCCGTAATTTTGGAGTCGCTTATACTGAATACCGTAGTGAATCAGGTTATTCAGTTAATAAAACTGATGTTTACGATGATCTGAACAGGTTAATAAAGGGGAGTGAATCAGGCTGGCTGTTCGGTGGCGGAGTAAATATTCCGTTGCCGGGTCAATACAAGATTCAACTGGCTCTGCAATACACCACAAATTTCAAGAATGTAATTAATCAATCAACAGCTGAACAGCAAAATCCTGATTCTGAAAGCCCTGTCATCAGGAACAAAACCATCTCATTGATGATAGGTTTCACCCTGCCGTCCTCAAAACATTAAGAGCATATGCCATGAAGAAAACAGTATTCCTGATAATCATTTTTTGGTTTGGTATCTCATGCGACAGATACCCCGATCCAGCATATGAAATACTGTCGCAATATTCTTTCGGATTTCAGATTGAGTCTGGGCAAAAGTTCCTTGCAGGTGAATGGGTAAGCGACAGCATTCCATTCCTGGCTTATAAAAGTACAACAACAGTACAGGATTCTGTGAGGGTAACTTTTGAAGTTGTAAGTGGTGGGGGAGAAATAACAGTACCAACCACTTACACAAACAAGAACGGTTTGGCGTACACTGGCTGGAAACTTGGATCAGAATCGTTTGAACAGAAACTCAGGGCTAAAACTTATGATTTATCAGGTAATTACCTTACCTCGACGAATCTGGTTGAATACGGGTTCAGAACAAATGCATGGGATACCTGTTCGTTATTTCCTGACGGTTCGATAACTGGTATGATAGCTGATACCATTAATAAATTTACCCTGATGGTGGCCAATCAGATATACAGGCAGGGAGATACATATTATGACTGGGAACCTGTAAATGATCCGGTTCTTATTTCACCACGAACCATTAATATGGACAGTAATGGTATTATATATGTAAGTACATGGAACGGAGAACTGGTAAAAAGTACAGATCACGGACAATCATGGAAAATATGTACAAAACCTTATCCTGACCGGCCTTATTATTTCTATATCTATGTTGCCAACGACAACTATGTATGGGCTTTTATTTTTGATAACCCCACCCGATTTTCAAAAGACGGAGGAATTACCTGGACAGATGCGGGCAGCAACCTTTCGTCGCAGGGGTATGGTGATGTTTTCAGGTTAAAAGACGGCTCCCTTCTTTTTCACGGTTCAAACTGTTGCAGCCTCAACAGATCCTTCGATAATGGCCTTACATGGTCACCGATTGAAACACCTGGCTATTCGCTCAAATTGTATGTTGATGATAATGACAATGTTTATATAGTCACTCAGGAGAACGGTATTACAATTTACAGATCAACCGATTATGGGGCAACATTTGAAAAGGTCTATAATGTGTACCCGCAATGGGGAACCAGTATGAATAATACATTCACCAGATGGAGAAGTTTTTATTATATTCTTATCCCGGGATGGGGTATATTAAAGTCCCACGATCTGACTAATTTTGAAGAATATTGGTACAACTCAAATCTACGGGACCTTTTTATTGATCATAATGGTGATCTGATAGGAAAGGACTGGCAGAGCAATACGGTTTATTACCGGAAAAACATAGAATAGTTTAGCTTTCCGGGCTTCCGGGCCTTATCCCAAAAAATACATTTAGGACTGATTCAGGATTAAACTGTCAGGTATTACATAATATTCTTATCATAATTGAAAAACAGGTTCCCATCCATAAAATTCTCCGGTTCTTCCATTTAAATTTTATTGATTCCTCCTGTGGTATACCTTCATGTTCCATTTTGGGATAAAAGCCATTCAACAACTTTAAAGAAAATTTAACAACTCTTAACATTGTATTATAGTAACTTTATGCTCTTAATTTTAATTGACAGGTTTAAGTTAAACACTATTACTAATTATAATATCACATCTATGAAAAAATTTCTGATAACTTCAGTATTGTTGGTTTCTCTGTGTATAGCAGGATTCTCGCAAACAGCTAATACGCCGAAACTGGGTAAAGACCCTGTTTCAAAGATTGTAGCAGCCATGACTCTTGAAGAAAAAGCAAGCCTTGTGGTTGGTACAGGAATGAGGATGCCTGGAGGACCTCCTCCTTCAGCAAACTCAGGCAATCGTCCTGCTGATCGTCCGGCAAATGCTCCTGCAGCACCTGTGATCGGACAGACACAGGTCCTCGTTCCAGGCGCTGCTGGCACATCATTTTCACTGCCACGGCTTGGAATAACACCTATGGTACTTACAGACGGTCCTGCCGGTGTAAGGATTAGTCCTACCAGGGAAAATGATAATAATACATATTATTGCACTGCATTCCCGGTCGGTACCTTATTGGCTTCGACCTGGGACGTCGATCTTGTTAAAAAAGTCGGCCAGGCAATGGGTAATGAGGTACTTGAATATGGAGCAGATATTCTTCTGGGTCCGGGTATGAATATTCATCGTAATCCATTGTGCGGAAGGAACTTCGAATATTATTCCGAAGACCCTTTCATTACCGGTAAAATTGGTGCTGCCATGGTTACCGGTGTAGAATCAGAAGGTGTCGGAACTTCCATTAAGCATTTTGATGCCAATAATGCTGAAACAAACAGAAATTCTCTGAATACAATAATCAGCGAGAGAGCACTTCGCGAGATATACCTCGAAGGCTTCAGAATAGCTGTTCAGGAAAGCCAGCCATGGACAGTAATGTCATCTTATAACCTTATTAATGGAACATATGCTTCAGAGAGTCCCGACCTGCTCACGAATATTCTGAGGAAGGACTGGGGGTTTAAAGGTTTTGTGATGACCGACTGGTTTGGAGGTAAGGATCCTGTTGCCCAGATGATTGCCGGAAATGATATGCTTATGCCCGGAACACCTGCCCAGGTAAAGACTATAATAGAGGCAGTACAGCAGGGGAAGCTTGATATAAAGATCCTGGACAGAAATGTTACCAGAATCCTGAATATAATGCTTCAAAGCCCGAGGTTTAAAGGATATAAGTATTCTGACAAACCAGATCTTAACACACATGCAGAAGTTACCCGTCAGGCAGCATCGGAAGGGATGGTTTTGCTTAAAAATACGACCGGCACTCTTCCATTTGGCAAGGAAATAAAAAACATTGCCGCTTTCGGAAATACTTCCTATGATATCATTGCGGGAGGTACCGGAAGTGGAGATGTTAATGAGGCATATACTGTTTCTCTCATTGAAGGACTTGAGAATGCTGGATATAAGGTAAATGCTGATCTTAGTGCATTATATAGCAACTATCTGAAACTTACAAAGGAAGGTCGCCCCCGGAGAAGAGGCTTCATGGCTATGATGGGATCTAACCCCATAGATGAAATGACTTTGAACAGGGATATTATAAATGGAATGGCAAACGTGACAGATGCTGCAATAATAACTATCGGAAGGAATTCCGGCGAAGGAAGGGACCGTACAGATGAAAAGGGTGATTTTCAGTTGAGCGATCAGGAGCAACAGCTGATTAAGGATGTTTCGGATGCTTTTCATGCAAAAGGTAAAAAAGTTGCAATAATCTTAAATACGGGCGGTGTGATTGAAACAGCCAGCTGGAGAGATACGCCTGATGCAATACTTCTTGCATGGCAGGGAGGCCAGGAAACAGGTAATTCCATATCTGACATTATCAGCGGTAAGGTAAATCCTTCCGGGAAACTGGCAACCACATTCCCTGTGAAGTATGAAGATGTCCCTTCCTCAAAAACATTTCCAGGGAAAGAACTTCCTTCGGATCAGTCTGCCGATCAGGGTCCTGTGAGTTCATTTATGCGAATCAGGCCTGCAGAGGTTACATATGAGGATGGTATTTATGTTGGCTATCGTTACTATGAGACATTTAAGGTTCAGCCTGCATATGAATTTGGTTTTGGCCTTTCCTATACTGATTTTACATATAGTAATATCAGGCTTAGTTCACCGAAGTTCAGCGAAAAAATGACTATTACAGTCGATATAAAAAATACCGGAATCGTTGCCGGGAAAGAAGTTGCAGAACTTTATCTTACCGCTCCGGCAAATAAACTTGATAAACCGGTGATTGAACTTAAAGGTTTTGCAAAAACAAGGCTTCTTCAACCTGGAGAATCGCAGACACTGACTTTTACTCTCAACAGTCGCAGCCTGGCTTCGTTTGACACTCCGTCTTCAACATGGGTAGCAGAGGCAGGCACATATAATGTAAAGATCGGAGCTTCATCGGAGGATATCAGGCAGAGTGCTTCATTTACACTCGCAAAGGATCTGAAGGTTAAGAAAGAAACCGTTTCGCTTGTTCCGAAAGTGGAAATTAATGAATTGAAACCAGCAGAATAGGAAAACAGGAACTTCCTGGATTATTAAATAGGAGGCTGTTGAAAAAAGACTTTTTCAACAGCCCCTTTTTCTTTATTGTACTCTTAATGCATCGGCAGGATTATTACTGGCAGCTTTGAATGTCTGGTAACTTGTTGATAACCATCCCATTAATAATACAATAAGAGTTGCCATAATATATATTAATGGATTTACTTTAACCTTACTTGCAAATCCCTCAAGCCAGTATTTTGATCCGAAGTATGCTATGGGATAAGCTACAACCGATGAGATCAGGATAAGATTTAATACCTCTTTTGATAACAGCATCAGAACAATCCGGATGGACGCGCCGTATGTTTTCCTTATGCCTATTTCGCGCGTTCTTTTATTTGTTATGTAAGTTACCAGACCTATCAGTCCCAGACATGCAATAAATATTGCCAGTATCGAAAAGAGTATGAATATTTTCCCGGTTTTCATTTCAGTTTTGTACAGATTGTTCCAGGTATCTGTGAAAAAATCATATTGAAATGGCTGTTGAGTTGTGAAGTTCTTCCACTTCTCTTCAATAGCCCTTATAGTTGCCTGAACGTTTTTACCGGTGAGTCTTACTGTGGCAAACTGATCACCACCTCCCTTACCCATTACAGTAAAACAGACAGGATCAATAGGTTTATGCATGGATGTTATATTAAAGTCCTTCATAATACCAATGATTTTATGCTTTTGGAATTCACCGGGACCACTGGGCTGAAGGATGTATTTCCCTACAGGATCTTTTAATCCTAACGATTTTACAGCAGTTTCATTAATAAGCACCGCTGTTGAGTCAGTACTGTATTCACGGGAAAAGAAACGACCTTCAGTCAGATGAACACCCAGTGCCTGTGGAAAGTCAAAACTTACACTCGCTTGCTGCAGGAGATAGGTTTTTTTCTCAGGGTCTTCATCATTTAGAAAAGCATTATTATTAAAATTATACCCGGGCACCTGTCTTGAAAAGCCAACCTTATCAACCCCCGGGATCTCCAATATCTGATTTCGGAACGATTCAAGTTGTCTCCGGAAAGCATCCGGACGACGAATAATTATAAGATTCTCTTTTTCAAATCCAAGGTCTTTCTTTGTCATGAAATTCAGCTGACTATATACAATTGTAGAGCCAATAATTATAATGATAGAAACTGTGAACTGGAAGACTACAAGTATTCCCCTGAGATTTTTTGACATGGAACCCGGATTTAATGTTCCTTTCAATACCTCGACGGGATTAAAGGAAGCAAGCACAAAGGAAGGATAGAAGCCTGCAGAAAAACCTACAATTATAACCAGGGCAATAAGGAGAAAAAGCGATAAATTATTATTAAACAAACTAACTGATATCTCTTTGCCAATAAGTTGATTAAATGATGGCGTAAACAGGTATACAAGCAGAACTGAGAAAAGTGTGGCAAATGTCACAATAATCAATGACTCTCCAAGGAATTGAAATATCAGACCTGATTTATATGCTCCGGCGACTTTTTTTACACCTACCTCTTTTGCCCGGCCGGCGGATTTTGCGGTAGCCAGATTGACATAATTTATAATAGCTATAATAAGTATCAGAATTGCTATGACAGCAAAAATGTAAACGGTTGTAAGAGAGCCATTAGGTTCGAGGTTATATTGTGTTGCTCCTTTCAGATGAAGGTCCTTTAAAGGTTCTAAAACATATCTGAAATCGTTGCCAGCTTTTCTGAAATCATCAATTGAGTACCCAAGAATCTGCTGAATCTGAGGCCCCACATATTTTGTAACCATTTCCTGAAATTTTTCCTGAAGGGCGTTTATGTCAGTTCCATCTTTTACTACTATATAGGTGTAGTAGCTATGGCTTACCCAGAACTGATTGTTAGCCTGATTAGGATATGTACTCATGGAAGCAAGCATATCAAATTTCAAATGTGAGTTATCGGGAACATCCTGAACGATTCCTGTTACAGTGTACAGAACACTGTCGGCCTCAACTATCATTTTCTGCCCCATGGGATCCTGGTTCCCAAAGTACTTTTTGGCATATTCCTCAGTCAGAACCATAGAACGTGGCCTTACCAATGCAGTTTTTGGATCTCCTTTCAGCAACTTGAAATCGAGCACATTGAAAAATGTTGAATCGGCAAAAAGAACGCCATCCTCATTGAATTTGTTTTCTCCGAACCGTATAAGCCACGACCCCATTTGCGTAACCCTTGTTGCAGCAAGAACTTCCGGGTAGTCCTTTAGTATCGCACTTGCCATTGGTGCTGCTGTAACTGCCTGGTTCAATTCGCCTCCGGCAAGCCTGCCTGTTACTTTAATACTATAAATATTTTCATAGTTCTTATGGAATCTGTCATAGCTTAATTCATCTACCACATATAATGAAATAAAAAGGAAGCTTGTCAGTCCGACAGTCAGACCCACAACATTCAAAATGATGTATCCACTTTGTCTCCTTAAGTTGCGAAAAGTATTGATAAAGAAGTTTTTAAGCATGGTGTTAATAATTAGTTTTAAATAGCATCAAAACCCAAAGACGCGAATAAATTGCAAAAGTTGCACATATAAGCAAAACAAAAAAATGATTTAACCCTGAGGGCAATAGATATTTTTTTTTCTAAATTTAAAATGAATTAGCTTTTGTACTGATTTCAATCATTATAAATATTATCCTGTGCAACATAGAATTATTTAAACTGTCTTTTATAGAAAAAAACTACCCTATGATTAAAAATTTCTTCCTGTTAACTTTAAGGAATATATCGAGACATAAAGGTTTTACTTTTATTAATATTGCGGGTCTTGCAATTGGATTGGCCGCAGCATTGCTTATCCTTCTATGGATTCAGAATGAACTGAGCTATGAAAAATACAATACGAATGCACAAAGCATTTACCGCGTCGAAGAGGACCAGTTTTATTCAGGAGAACGCTATCATGTAACTGTTACACCTCATCCCAGTGGGCCCGTATGGCAGGAAAAAATACCTGAAATAAAGGATCAGACACGCATCAACAGGCTTCCGCGAGTGCTTTTCAGACAGGAAGACAAGGTGTTCTTTGAATCGCTTCTAGTTGGTGCTGATTCAGGATTATTCAGGATGTTTACTCTGCCGATTATCCTTGGTGATCGCGAAACCGTATTAAGATCACCATACTCAATTGTTCTTTCTGAAAAACTTGCAAATAAGTATTTTGGAAATATAAACCCAATAGGCAAAACGCTGACACTCGAGAACCGGTTTCAGTTTACGGTAACAGGGGTTATGAAAGACCTCCCCCAGAACTCCATATTCAATTTTGAAGCAGTAATACCATACTCATTTCTTAAACAAATAGGTGCGGTAAGCGACTCATGGGGGAATAATTCAATTTATACTTTCGTCCTTCTTGAGAAAGGTTCAGATATCGGTGCCGTAAACAAAAAGCTGACAGATGTTGTTGTTGAACATAATCCTCAGACAACCACTAAATTCAGCCTTTTCCCCCTTCTTGATATACATCTGCATGCCCAGTTCGGTTTTACCAGGACTAATGGTCCTGTTCTTGCTGTTTATATATTCTCCCTGATAGCAATTTTTACGCTTCTTATTGCCTGTATCAATTTTATTAATCTGTCCACTGCTAAAGCTGCCACCAGGAGTAAGGAAATAGGGATTAAGAAGGTAGCCGGAGCGGATCAGATGTCAATAATAGTTCAGTTCATGTTCGAATCGATGCTCCTTGTTGCAATGGCACTTATTCTGGCATTATTTCTTGTGGCAATTTCTCTTAATGTATTTAATAATATATCAGGTAAACATTTTGGCCTGGCAGATCTTTATCAGACAAAATTTATACTCAGCTTTATCATTGTAGGT
Source organism: uncultured Rikenellaceae bacterium (assembly GCA_964446825.1). Classification (GTDB taxonomy): domain Bacteria; phylum Bacteroidota; class Bacteroidia; order Bacteroidales; family VadinHA17; genus LD21. Next base: position 23,766 of record CAYUQR010000034.1, on the reverse strand, counting down.
CTTGTTGCGGGTCTGGTATCAGGAATATACCCGGCTTTCTATCTCTCTTCATTTAAACCTGTTTCTGTACTTAAAGGGGAATCGGTTTCCGGTAAGGGAGGAGTAAGACTCAGGCAGATTCTTGTTGTTATACAATTCTCATTGTCGATATTGATTGCTACATCTGCAATTTTTATGTATAAACAGTTGAAATACCTCCAGGAGATAGAATTAGGTTTCGATAAGGATAATGTTATATCGATTCCTATGATAGGTAGTATGAAAACAAAGTATTACTCACTTAAGAAGGAACTGCTTACAGAGACTCTTATACAGGGAGTAACGGCCTCGATGCATAATCCTGTTATGATGGGAAGTAATTCAGGCGGAGCACGTTGGGAGGGGAAGGATCCTGAAAAGACTGTTCTGATAGGGACTAATGGAGTTGATTATGACTACCTGGAAACAATGAAAATGAAGCTTGTTTCCGGAAGGGATTTTTCAAGAGAATATAGTGGTGATATGGCAAGAGATACGACTGGTAATTTCCTGGTCAATGAGGAGGTGGTTAAAATAATGAATATCGGTGACCCGGTTGGTAAGAAGTTCAGTTTTATGGGTTTAAATGGTAATATTATTGGTGTGCTTAAGAATTTTCATTTTAAAGGAGCTGACCAGGAGATTGAACCAATGGCTTTTGCTCTTGCTGATACAAGTTACCTTAATACCATCCTTATAAGGCTTACACCCGGAAATGTTCCGGCATCACTTAAGGTTGTGGAAGATAAATGGAAGGAGTTAATACCTGAGTATCCGCTGCAGTATACATTTATTGACCAGGATTACGATAACCTCTTCAGATCGCAAATTCGTCTGACTGGATTACTTAAATATTTTACAATTCTGGCAGTAATTATTGCCTGCCTGGGCCTGTACGGATTATCGTCCTATTCCGCCGAGCGCCGGACAAATGAAGTTGGTATAAGAAAAGTGATGGGGGCCGGATCAGGATCGGTAATTTATACACTATCAAAAGAGTTTCTTTTGCTTGTGATCATTTCCATTGCAATTGCGCTTCCCCTGGGTTGCGTCATAGTGCATAACATGCTGAAGCAGTTTGCTTACAGGATTGACCTCAGTATAACAGTATTGGTTTTTATAGCGTTCGGGGCTGCACTTATAGCATTAATAACAGTTAGTTTCCAGGCTTATAAAGCATCAGGTATAAACCCGGCTGAGGCATTGAAAGTAGAATAAGTTTCTTAAATGCAGCGAAGCTATTTTTATTCCGTCTATGAGATGTTAAATTAAACCTTATAAAAATGTTTTCTAACCTACTCAAGCATAGCTTAAGGTCTTTTAAGAGACAGCGTGCATATATAATAATTAATATTCTCGGACTTTCGATCGGTATTGCCTGCAGTCTTCTTATTGCACTTTTTGTGATAAATGAAGCAAGTTATGACAGATTTAATGTCAAAAAAGACCGAATAGTCAGGCTTATCCTCAACGGTAAGATAGGGGGCCAGGAATTGACAGCAGCTTACACTTCAGCTCAGATGGGTCCCACAATGGCAAAGGAATTTCCTGAAGTTGAGGATTATCTCAGGATGACCGGTACAGGCCCTACTGTAATTGACTACAATAATCAGACTTTTACGGAGGACCACCTTGTTGAAGCTGACTCGACATTCTTTAATTTCTTTTCAATACCTGTACTGAAGGGTGATCCAAAAAATCTTCTGAATGCACCTCACAGAGTTGTGTTGTCGGAATCGACCGCAAAGAAGATCTTCGGTGATGTAAATCCTATAGACAAAGCTCTCAAGTTAGGGACAGATTCAGTACGGTATATTGTCTCCGGTGTTATGGGCGATGTTCCAGGTAATTCACATTTTGAGGCCAATATCATCTCTTCATTTATGACAGATCCGGGGTCGAGGAATCCTGTATGGCTTAGTAACAGTTACAGTACTTATCTTCTATTGAGACCAAATTCCATAGTAAAAACTGTCGATGAGAAGATCCCTGATCTTTTAATTAAATATGTCGGGCCCGACATACAGCGATTTATGGGGATATCAATGGATGACTTTCTCAAACAGGGTAACAAATACAGGTTTTTCTGCCAGAAGCTTACCGACATTCACCTTCAACCGCTTATCCAGCAGATGTTCAAGCAACCTAGTGATCCAAAGTATCTCTTAATCTTTGGCAGCATAGCTATACTTATAGTAATAATTGCAGCTATAAATTTTATGAACCTTTCAACTGCCCAGGCTGCCAGAAGGGCTAAGGAGGTAGGTATAAAGAAGATAGGGGGTTCTACAAGAGGGATGCTTGTTACACAATTCCTTTCGGAATCTTTTATCCTGTCATTCGTCTCGCTCATTGTGGCCCTGGTTATTATAAGACTAACACTTCCGTATTTTAATAATTTACTTGGAACAAAGCTTGTGTTAAACCTTTTTGCAGCATGGTACATAGTACCTATATTGCTGGCTTTTGCAGTTGTGGTCGGTTTTCTTGCCGGCAGTTACCCTGCGCTCTTCCTGTCTTCTTTCAATCCCTATGAGGTTCTCAAGGGGAGCATGAAAAACAGTATGAAGAATGGCCGTCTGAGAAAAGTACTTGTCGTATTCCAGTTTACTGTTTCAATACTCCTTATAGTTGGCACTCTAATAATGTACAGGCAGATAAGGTATATGCTTAATAAAGATGTTGGATTTAACAAAGAACAATTGATTGTTATTAACAGGGCAGAAGCTCTCGGACCAAAAGTCAAGTCATTTAAAGACGCTGTAAAGGGGATCCCCGGCGTAATCAATATAGCAAGCTCCACAGCTGTTCCGGCCCGTAATAACAATAATAATGGTTATGGTATGGAAGGAAGAAAAGATGAGTCTTTCCTGATGCAGACCAACTGGATCGATTATGATTATCTGGCAACATACGGGATGACACTTGTATCGGGCAGGAACTTCAATGAAACATATTCAACGGACCAGAATGCATGCATCGTTAATGAATCTGTAGTCAAAGATTTTTCAATTAAGGATCCTGAAAAGACAAGATTCGCACAGCCCCGGCCTGGTGCAAACGATAACGTAAATTATTTGCAGGTTATCGGCGTTGTAAAGAATTTCAACTTCGAATCGTTGCGAAACCCTATTGGTCCATATGTTTTCTGCTTCAAAAATGATAATATGCAATATGGATACCTGTCAGTGAAGTTATTAGCGCAGAATTACCAGAAGACAATCTCTGAAATAGAAAATAAATGGAAAGAGTTTACCGCCAACACTCCGCTGCAATATTATTTTGTCGATGCTGATTTTGAACAGATGTATAACCAGGAAAGACAGAATGCTCAGATGGCAGTGATCTTCTCAATCCTGGCAATATTTATAGCATCATTAGGATTATTCGGACTTACATCATTCACGGTGGAACAGCGCACCAAGGAGATAGGAGTAAGAAAAGCCATGGGTTCAACAGTTTCAGGTATTTACATTGCTATTTCCAAAGAGATTGTGATCCTGGTTTCCGTATCGGCCATTCTTGCCTGGCCCATAATTTATTATATTGCGGGACAATGGCTGGAGAATTTTTACTACAGGATAAGTCTTGGAGCTTTTAGTTTTGTTGCAGGGTTATCAATTGCTCTCGGTATTGCCATCCTTACAATTAGTTATCGTATTCTGAGAGCAGCCAGGGTCAATCCTGCCCAATCGCTAAAATATGAATAGAGGGCAGATATCGCAGACCTGAAATTAAATAAAGTTTAAAACCTTATTATACATCATTACTATGTTTCGTAATCTGATAAAACACAGCATAAGATCTTTCAAAAGACAGCGTGGATATGTTATTATTAACATACTGGGACTCTCAATTGGCATAGCCTGCAGCCTGATTATTGCTCTTTTTGTGATTAATGAGGCAAGTTACGATAATTATAATGTCAAGAAAGACAGGATATTCAGGGCTATCTTGAATGGAAAGGTAGGTGGGCAGGAGGTTACTATTGCCACTTCACCAGCAGTGATGGGGTCTGTTTTATTAAGAGAGTTTCCTGAAGTTGAGGATTTCCTGAGGTTGTCAGGTCACGGTCCCACCATTATTGAATACAATAATCAGGCATTTACCGAGGAACACCTGATTGAAGCAGATTCGTCATTCTTTAATTTCTTCTCTATTCCGGTTCTGAAAGGCGATCCCCAAAATGCATTGAATGCACCACACAAAGCAGTTTTGTCAGAATCTACGGCAAAGAAAATTTTTGGAAGTGAAAATCCTATTGATAAAACCATTAAAATAGGGAGCGATACTGTAAGGTATGTTGTATCAGGAGTAATGGCTGATATTCCTGAAAACACTCATTTTGAGGCTAATATTCTTACTTCATTTATGACAAATCCCCGTTCAAAAAATCCGGTATGGTTAAGCAATAGTTTCAGCACATACCTGCTGCTCAAACCTAATACCAGTTCCAAAACCATAGATGACAAGATGCCGGAATTACTGAAAAAGTATGTAGGGCCGGAACTTCAGCAGTATTTGGGAGTATCAATGGAAGATATGGAGAAACAGGGAAATAAATACAGATTCTATTTTCAGAACCTGAAAGATGTCCACCTTGATAATTCAATTCAACAGGAGTTTAAAGCAGCCAGCGATCCGAAATTTCTGATCATATTCGGCAGTATAGCCATCCTTATTGTACTTATAGCTGCAATAAATTTCATGAATCTCTCGACGGCTCAGGCCTCAAAAAGGGCCAAAGAGGTTGGGATTAAGAAGATCGGAGGTTCATCGAGAGGGATACTGATAACTCAGTTTCTTTCTGAATCGTTCATTCTTTCATTTGTCTCTCTTATCCTGGCTTTAGTACTAATTAAACTTACACTCCCGTATTTTAATAATCTCCTTGGTACACACCTTGCACTAAGGCTTTTTGTCAAATGGTTTACTGTACCTCTGCTTTTGCTGTTTACACTTGCAGTAGGATTTCTGGCGGGAAGTTATCCAGCTCTTTTTCTATCCTCCTTCAGCCCCTATGAAGTACTCAAGGGCAGTGTGAAGAATAGTATGAAGAATGGCCGTCTCAGAAGGGTACTGGTAATTTTCCAGTTCGCAGTGTCTATTCTGCTTATAGTTGGTACACTGGTAATGTACAGGCAGATAAACTATATGCTGAATAAAGATGTCGGTTTCAATAAAGAACAGCTGATTGTCATAAACAGGGCAGGATCACTGAATCCAAAGATGAAAGCCTTCAAGGACGCAGTAAAAAATATTCCGGGTGTTATAAACGTCACCAGTTCAACTATGGTTCCGGGTCGCGTTAACAATACTAACGGTTACAGAATAGAAGGAAGAAAAGATGAAAGCTTTCTTATGGTTACAAACTGGTGCGATTATAATTTTCTCGATACTTATGGTATAAAGCTTGATTCGGGAAGATTCTTTAATGAATCATATTCAACTGATAAAGATGCATGTCTTGTCAACGAAAGCACCATGAAGAATTTTGGAATTACTGATATGCAAAAAACAAGATTCATGGAACCTGGTGATTCCGGTAAAATGAGTTATATGCCAATTTTGGGTGTGGTGAAAAATTTTAATTTTGAATCACTTCGGAATCCTGTACAGCCTTATATTTTCAAATTCCAGAATGATGGTATGTTGTGGGGTTATATCACAGTCAGGTTAACTGCCCATAATTATGTTAAGACTATAAGTGATATAGAAACAACATGGAAAGAGTTTGTACAGAATAATCCATTGCAGTACTATTTCCTTGATCAGGATTTTGAGAAGATGTATATCCAGGAAAAACAGAATGCTCAAATGGCAGTTATCTTTTCAATACTTGCAATACTGATAGCTTCACTCGGACTTTTCGGACTTACCTCTTTCACGGTGGAACAAAGAACCAAGGAGATTGGAGTAAGGAAAGCCATGGGTTCTTCTGTAACTGGTATCTACATTGAAATATCAAAAGAAATAGTCATACTGGTTTCTGTATCAGCTTTAATTGCATGGCCTATAATCTATTTTATTGCGACGAAGTGGCTGCAGAATTTTTATTACAGGATAAATCTTGGGATGTTCAGTTTCGTTGCCGGTCTGTTGATTGCGATGGGAATTGCAGTAATGACAATCAGTTATCGCATCCTCAGGGCAGCCCAGGTCAATCCGGCACAATCGCTTAAATATGAATAAAGAATATGCTTAAAAACTACCTTCTGGTTACCTACAGAAATCTTTTAAAGAACAAGATCTTCACAATAATAAATATAGTGGGACTTGGAATTGCGCTGGCGGTGTGCATCGTCGCTTTTTTCAACCACATGTTCAATTATGAATTTGACAGAAATAATGAGAATTTCGACAAAATTTACCGGGTTACCAGTTTCAGGGATATGGAAAACCGGGAACAGGAGTATGGCATTGTGCCTGCTACTCTTGGACTGCAGGTAACAAAGGATATTCCGGGGATAGAGAAATCAGCAAGGTTAGTGAGGGCTGGTTTGCCAGTGAAGAAAGGAGACGACCTTTTTCCCATGAATATCTCTTTTGTCGATCCTGCTTTTCTTGATATATTCACTTTCCCGATAATTAATGGTGATAAAAAATCCATTGAAGGACAGGGAAATGTACTGATAAGTCAGAAAACAGCCAATATACTTTTCGGTAAGGAATACCCTGTTGGCAAAACCATCTCATTACTCGACGACCGGGGAAAGGAATTTACATATACGGTAGGTGCTGTATTTGCCGATCTTCCTGACAATTCAAGTTTCCGGATAGATATTCTGTCAAATTTCGATAATCTGACCTTAGTACGAGGGTTTGATGATACGGACTGGAAGATGTGGGCAACTGCTCTGTTCATAATGGTTCCTGATAAGTCAGCACTTTCGTCAATAGTACAATCGATGAAGGCTTACCTTCCGGTTCAGAACAAGGCAAGGGAAGATTTTAAGATCAACAGGTTTAACCTTGTTCCTATGAAAGATGTGGGAAAGAATTCCAGGAATACCTGGGCTTCAGGACTTTTCCCCTCTCTTCATCCTGCTGCAGTTGTTGCTCCTCCCGTTATGGCTCTTTTCATCCTTTTAATCGCGTGTTTTAATTTTGCCAATACATCAAGGGCTACGTTTAGTAAGAGGCTTAAAGAGATTGGTTTAAGGAAAACCTTTGGAGGTCAGCGAAGACAACTTGTTTCACAGTTTATGCTGGAGACACTTATTATTTGTTTCCTGGCTCTTATGACAGGGATTGTAATTGCTGAATTCCTGGTACCGGCTTATAGCAATTTGTGGGCATACATGACTATTAAGCTCACTCTTACCAGGTATGCATTTTTCTGGGTCTTTATTATTCTGCTTCTTATTGTTACAGGGTTTGTTGCCGGAGTTTACCCCGCATTGTATGTAAGCGGTTTCAGTCCTGTCAATGTTCTTAAGGGTGATTCGGAGGTAAAAGGCTCGGGAAGGCTTTCAATTATCCTTCTTACTTTACAGTTTTCCATATCTGTCATGGCCCTGGTAATGGGTATAGTATTTGCAAAAAATGCAAATTTTCAGAGGACCCTGGACCTTGGATATGACAGAGATCAACTTATCGTTGTTCCTGTACCACAGGAAAATTTTACATCTCTGCGTAATGAAGTTCTTACTGATCCAAAGGTAATTATGGCTGAAGGCACACAAAATCATATCGGATTCGGAGCTTACCGGAGACCAATTAAATATGAAACCAGGCCTTTGGAAGTCGATGTTTTGGATATAGGCCCGGGTTATGCCCAGACAATGGGATTGCATCTTATTGAAGGTCGTCTTTTTGATAAGGACAGGTTGGAAGCGGACCGCACAAACAATTCAATTATCGTGAACCAGAAATTTCTGAATGACTTAGGATGGCAGGATGCAGTTGGCAAGAGTGTTACGTTGTATGACACAACAAGGTTGACAATAGTCGGAGTTGTAAAAGATTTTTATACAAGTGGCCTCTGGAATAAAATTGAGCCGACGATGCTAAGAATTTCAGGGACAGATGAATTTGGACTTTTGATAGTAAGAGGCAATCCGGCAGATTTAGCCGGGATACTGGAATTCGTAAGGATGAGATGGAAAAAGCTCGCAATAAATGAAGTTTTCGGAGGTTTGTTACAGGAGGACACGATGCAGGAAGAAAAGGATATAAATGGAAGCATCCTGAAGGTAAATTTATTTCTTGCTATTGTAGCTACGCTATTGTCTTTGATAGGAATGTATAATCTCGTCTCACTTGATATCATCAGAAGGACAAAAGAAATAGGTATTAGAAAGATACAAGGTGCCCCGATACCTGTGATAATGTTCCTGGTCAGCAAAAAATTCCTGATCGTTCTTACGATTGCAGCTGTTCTTGGATGCCTGGGAGGTTATTATTTATCGTTGATGCTGCTTGACAGTATCTGGGATTATTTTGTCACAATAAGGGCCGGAATGTTATTGTCTGCGGTGTTAATTATGTTTGCAGCTACAGTCCTTACAATTGTCTTTAAGATTCTCAGGGCTGCCTTAAGAAATCCGGTTGATTCGCTGAGATATGAATAAAATAAAATAAGAATATCTGCCGGTCAGGCAGATATTCTTATTTTTATGAGCTGGGAATATATATTGAATAATAACGTGCTAATACATTTTATTTATTAATTGCCCCATTTCATCTCTTTTCTTCAGCGGGAAAGTGTGAGCTTTTCCATCCCTGGTTACAACATTCAACCCTTTGATGCCAAATAACAATCCTTTGCTGTAATAAATTACTTCAAGAATATTATCAAACAATATTTCGAGATTGAATTTTTCTGTTTCCTCATTAAGAGTTTTGAAATAAATTCTCTGATTTGTCACTATCAGTTTCCCCTCAATAGTATTGTTGTTAATCACCTGGTTAGTGTCACCGGCTTTAAGAACAACCTCGTTTGCATTTAATTTTACTGTCATGGGTTTAATTATTTTTTCACCAATTAGAACTTTTGATATAAAGACGTATAAGAAATCCAAATGTTGCAAAATTTCAAATAAAAGTTGCAAATTCTTTTTTACTCTAATTTATGTGGTTATGAACAGGTCAGTTTTATCTGGAAGTGCAGCTTTCAAAGTTTTGACAACACTTAAAATTAGCCTATATTAGCTGCTGCCCAAGAAAGAAAAGATATTAACAAAACCTTAAAGCTATGAATTATAAAAATCTGTTAAAATTAGTTTTGTTACTGCTCTTGTCAGGTAGTTGCATTAACCGCTCATCAGATAAGAACAAGTTGCAGTTCCTTTTTAATGGAAAAGACTTAACCGGATGGGATACATACCTGGGACCCAGATATGATACGGTTCTGAATAAATGGGATACTATTCCTGTAGGTTTAAATACTGATCCCCTGAAGGTCTTTGATGTAGCTGAAGTGGGCGGCGAAAAAGTTCTGAGGATATCAGGTGAGGAATATGGTGGAATTTCAACTACGAGGGAATTTGAAAATTTCCACCTGCAGCTGCAATTCAAATGGGGGCAATTGCAATGGCCCCCTAATAAAAAAGGTAAAAAGGACAGTGGATTAATGTACTATGCTGTAGGTCCCCAGGGTGCAGACGGCGGATTCTGGCTTCGTTCCCATGAGTTCCAGATAGAGGAAGGAGATTGTGGTGATTACTGGGCCTGTGCAGGAGCAATTTTTGATGTAAGGGCAATAAAGGAAAATGACAGTTCCTATGTTTATAATAAGAACGGGGATCTTTTTACTTTCAGCACTGTCAGTCCAAATGGGAGAAATTGTATAAAATATCCTGATGCAGAAAAACCTTCAGGTGAATGGAATACAATTGATTTATACTGTTTTGGAGGCACCAGCATTCATATAGTGAACGGGGTTGTAAATATGGTACTTCAAAATTCCCGTCAACTGGAAGGTGACAAAGAAATTCCTTTGACCAAAGGGAAAATTCAGTTTGAATCGGAGGGTGCTGAAATATTTTTTCGTGATATAAAAATTTATTCTATAGATAAAATTCCTGATAATCTTCTGGAAGACCGGCAAATAACAAAATGATACTTTCTGTATTGACTTGTTGATCTGACTTTCTATTGAATAATTTTATAAAAATACTGAATGTGTCAAAAAAAATGTCTATTTTTTTGACACATTTTGATTTTAAGTCCGTCTTTACATAAAATCTGTAAAATGACGAAAGGTAATTTGCTCATAGTCGATGATAACAAGGGCCTGCTGAATGCTCTTGAACTGATAATGAAGAATGAGTTCGAAAAAGTTATCACGCTGACCGATCCTAATCGCATCAATGAAATTCTGCGGAATAATGATGTCGATATAGTAATGCTTGATATGAACTTCAAATCAGGAGTTCACAATGGGAATGAAGGACTTTTCTGGATGAGGGAGATTTATAAATACGACAGCAATATTAGTGTTGTTATTGTCACTGCCTATGGGGATGTTGAGCTGGCAGTGAAAGCAATAAGGGAGGGTGCTGTTGATTTTATTCTCAAGCCATGGGATAACACCAAGCTCCTGGCAACAATAAACGCCGCCTGGAAATTAAGGGTATCAAGACAGGAAGCATCCATATTGAAAAAGGACAATATTCTCTTAAAAAAGGAGATTAACAAAGGCGGTGAAAAGATAGTATTGGGAGCTTCCCCTACTATGATCAATGTTATGAATATAGTCAGAAAAGTTGCGGGAACAGATGCCAATGTGCTGATAACAGGAGAAAATGGTACAGGAAAGGAGTTGGTAGCCAGGGAAATACATAATCTGTCGAAGAGGGCAGGGGAGCTTATGGTAAGTGTTGATATGGGTTCGATTACTGAAACTCTTTTTGAGAGTGAGATGTTTGGACATGTTAAAGGGTCGTTTACCGATGCAAAAGAGGATAGAAAAGGGAAAATTGAACAGGCTAATAAGGGCACCCTTTTCCTGGATGAAATAGGAAATCTTTCCTTACAATCGCAGGCAAAGCTTCTAAGTGTTCTACAAAACCGGTATGTTGTTCCGGTCGGCTCAAACCGGCAGATTCCGGTTGATATTCGATTGGTATGCGCCACAAATTGTGACCTTATAAATATGGTTGTAGAGGGCCGTTTTCGGGAAGATCTGTTGTACCGGATAAATACGATCCTGATAGAAGTGCCGCCTTTACGAGACAGGGTAGATGATATTCCTATTCTGGCTAATTATTTTCTCAGGATGAATTGCGAGAGGTACGGGAAGGATGGATTGAAGATTAGCACACACGCACTTGAAAAGCTTGCCAATCACGACTGGCCGGGTAATGTGAGAGAACTTCAGCATTCAATTGAAAAGGCAGTGATTTTAAGTGAGTCGCTGGTTTTGAAGCCTTCCGATTTCGTATTCAGTACCAACACCAGGAATGTCATGCAGGGAGATATGACATTGGAGGAGATGGAAAAAAAGCTGATTATCGACAATCTTAGACGATACAGTAACAACCTGAGTGCTGTTGCAGAAAAACTGGGTATAACCAGGCAGACCCTTTATAACAAAATGCGAAAATTTGGCATATAAAAATTGTAGGGACGTTGCATGCAACGTCCCTACTACCATAAATTCAATCGATTAGTTCAATTCACACCATTTTCTCAGTTACAACCTGGCCATCGAACAGATTCACCACCCTGTGAGCATAACCTGCATCTCTGTCGGAGTGGGTAACCATTATGATGGTCGTTCCTTCCTTATTGAGTTCTGTCAGAAGATTTATTACCTCAATACCATTTTTTGAATCGAGGTTTCCTGTCGGCTCGTCGGCAAGTATCAGTTTGGGATTAGCTACCACGGCGCGAGCTATTGCGACTCTCTGCTGCTGTCCTCCGGAAAGCTGCTGTGGAAAGTGTTTGGCACGGTGTCCTATCTTCATACGTTCCAGGACATCTTCCACCATTTTTTTCCTTTCGCCGGCTTTCATCTTAAGATATATAAGAGGCAATTCAACATTTTCGTAAACATTGAGTTCGTCAATTAAGTTAAAGCTCTGGAAAACAAAACCGATATTTCCTTTACGGAAGATAGTCCTGTCGCGTTCCCTGAGGTTTGCCACTTCTGTTCCATTGAATACATAGCTGCCTGAAGTAGGATTATCAAGCAGACCAAGGATGTTCAGAAGAGTTGATTTTCCGCATCCCGACGGGCCCATTACCGCAACATATTCTCCCTCTTTTACCTCGAGAGTTACTTTGTTGAGTGCAGTTGTCTCAACTTCTTCAGTCCTGAAGACCTTTGTTAAAGCATTAGTTTTAATCATGACTTTTCTTATTTATTATAATTGCTACTAGTTATTTTGATTTTTTCAGGATAAGTTTCTCATTCTTGCCAAAAGTTTCATAACCCGATACGATTACTTTTTCCCCGGGTTGCAATCCTGAGAGAACTTCATAATATTTTGGATTTTTTCTGCCGATTGAAATGTCGCGTTTGGTAGCATACGATTCAGTCGGGTCAAGAACAAAGATCCACTGTCCGCCTGTTTCCTGGAAAAATCCGCCTATCGGTACAAGTACTGATACTTTTGGCTGGCCCAATTGCAGGCTTATATAATATGTCTGGCCGGTTCTTATATTGTCGGGCATGGTGTCGCGGAATATCATGTCAATTTTAAATGTTCCGTTCCTGACTTCAGGAAAGACTCTCCTCACTGTAAGATTATAATTTTTGCCCTGTCTGTCCAGAGTAGCAGTAAGCTGAGTCCTCACCCTGTCGATATAATGTTCATCGATCTGGGCTGAAACTTTATAGGAGGTCAGTACATTTATCTGTCCCATGTTTTCTCCACGGGCAATTGACTGTCCTATTTCAGGGGTCAACAGACCAAGTTCACCATCAACGGGGGCAGTAACGTTTAGGTTTTTAACTCTTTCCTTCACCATCTCAAGATTCTTTCTCATATTTATAAGGTCGTTCTTTAAAGTTTCCACATTAACAGTCCTAAATATTGAATCCTGTGCCTGCCTTTCAATAAAAAGTTCTCTCGATTGAAGGGCCATAGCAAGATCCTCTTTCGACCTTAAATATTCTTCCTGTGAGATAAGGTTATCCTTTATAAGAATTTCATTCTGCTCGAAATTGCGCTGTTTCCTTTCAATATCATACTTAAGACTCACCAGTTCTCTTTTGATAGACAGCTTTTCCTGCTCCATGGTAATCTGTGTATTCCTGAGGAAGTTTTCCTTTTCTGAGAGCTGTCCCTCGCTGTTAAGAATATTCAGATAGAGGTCAGGATTCGAAAGTTTCAATATTACTTCTCCCTTTTTTACCATTGCCCCTTCTTCGACGAGCTTCTCTTCAACACGTCCTCCCTCCTGTGCATCGAGGAACACGGTACTTATTGGTTCCACAGTTCCGGGGACAGTAATATAATCATTGAACTGACCTTCAGTTACTGTTTCAATTATGAGTTTGTCCTTCTCAACTTTATATGTTGATGTACGATCGGCAAAGAATGCCATATATACAAGGACAATTATTGCCAGGCCAATAGCAGCATAACCAATATGCTTTTTCTGAAGGCCTTTTTTCTTTGGGATCGCTTTATCCATTTTTTCAACAGGGGTATCCATTTTGACTTTTTATTATTTATTATTAATTAATATTGTTTTATATTTTAACTGTATTAAGGCTGGTGCGACTTGTATAGATTGAGTTATTTTTATCATTTTAAAATATTTTCAAATTCTCCCGTAGAGTAAAACTGTATCGTGAGTTTTCTTATAATAAGTTGAAGCTTTGTCCTGAGTGCTTCAGTTTCAGCTTTAAATAAAGTCGTTTTTGCAAGAGAATAGTTCGTTACATCGATCAATCCGGTTTCAAATTTCTTCTGTACTGCCTCAAAGGATTTTGTATTATAGTTAAAATTTGAATTGGCTGCCTCAAATTCATCTTTACCTCTGTTATAGTTGAGGCAGGCATTTTCGATATCTGTATAAAGATTGTTTTTCTCCTGTTCAAGCCTTAGCTCAGTATCGTGTCTCCTTATCTTGGCAAGTTTAATATTCCTTGCTGTTGAATAATTATTGAATATCGGTATATTGATGGAGAGGCCAACTGCCTGGCCGAAGTTATTCTTCATCTGGGTTGAGAAAGAGGCATGATAAGAGGTATCATTGAGAAGTGTATAGTAACCCGTAAAAATTTGTGCGCCAGCAGACACATTGGGAGCAAGCTTCCCTTTTGCAGCCGCAACCTGTCTTTTTGAAGCTTTAAGCTCATATTCTATTTCTTTCAGACGTGGTAAGTTTTCAGAAGCGAGATTATAAATACTATCTGTACTGAAATTGTTATCAATAATCAGCATGTTCTCCAGATCAGGCATCGCCAGATCAAATTCGGAACCAGGGGCAAGCTGAAGCATTTGTTTTAATGTAGTAAGGGCCTGGCTTGAGGTGTTCTGAGCAATTGTATATGAGAGCCTGTCAGCTGAAACCTGGCTCTCCATCTCGTATTCTTTTGATAATGCTTCTTTCCCTGTTTCTACCATTTTCTGGATTCTGAAGAGTTGTTTTTCTGAGAGTTCAAGCTGCATTTTCGAGGCCCCTTCCAGTCCTTTGGCGTACAAAAACTGGTAGTACTGCCCCATAATATCCACAATAAGAGTGTTTCTTGCTATTTTTTCGCTTTCAAGACCGGCTCTGAGCATAAATTTATTGGCGGAAATTGTATTTATTGTTGTAAAACCATTAAATAAAGTGATGCCTGAAGTCAACTGGTAGCCGTTCCTGAAGTTTTGAAGGAATGTAACTCCGTTAGTAATAGGATCGATAGATCTTCCGTATTGGATACTCGCATCCGATCCTGCATTAAGCGAAGGTAATATATCCATTTTTGATTTGAGAAGATTGACTTCAGTAGTCTGGGTCTGAAGCCTTTGTCGCTGAAGTCCTATATTGTTTGTCACTGCATAATTTATGCAATCTTCAAGTGTCCATTTTTTTACCTGGGCGGATATCTCCCCGAAACACACAATTAATAAAAGTGATAATATCCATTTAATTTTTCCCATTTCTTATTCTTTATTTCAGATTCTTAATGTTTTTATTTTGTAATATTTATATGCCAAAGAGCGTGCCACAATGTTAATATGCAGTAAATAAGAGATATATGTTTTTTTGAATATTGGAATGTGTAAATAAATTAGACAGTCAGCTGTGTGAAAATATTACAATCAAAGAAATCCTTGTATGGTCAAAATTTTGTATGTTTGTTTGTATCTAAATATGAAATCATGACAAGTTTTACCCGGCGCAATTTTCTTAAGACATCCATAATAGGTGGAGTAACGGTTACCTGCATCAGTCCTTTTGATACCTTTGCATCTGTGGGAAATCAGGAACAATTTAAATCGCGTGTAGCAATTACAACCGGTGATAACAGGGCAGATATGGCTTTCCGTGCGCTTCAGCCATTCTCAGAGGAGATTAGGAAGGCAATAGGGTCACGTGCTGTTATTCTTAAGCCCAATAATGTTAACATTGATGTTCAGTTGGCTTCAACCCATGTCGATACTCTTGAGGGTATTCTGGAATTCCTTAAATCAATCGGGAAACTGAACAATGTTATAATTGCGGAATCGGCTGCCAATGGCCCCACACTTGACGGATTCGAAAACTTCGGTTATTTCAGGCTTGCCACAAAATATAATGTAAAACTTGTTGACCTTGACCAGAAACCATTTGATACTGTATGGGTATTTGATGAGAAGGATTTCAGACCTCATGCAGTGAGGATGTCGCACATTATGCTAGATCCGGATTCCTATATAGTTTCGGTGGCCCGGATGAAAACACATGACAGGGTATTCGCAACCTTATCACTTAAAAATATCGTTTTCGGTTCACCAATAAAAGATTTAGGTTTTACCTTCAGTGCTTCAAGAAAAGCAGGCACAAACAGTGATAAGGCAATTATACACGGAAGCGGTTTCCGTGGTATTAATTATAACCTTTATTCCATGTCGCGGCAGTTACACCCGCACCTGTCTGTAATAGACGGTTTTGAAGGGATGGAGGGTAATGGTCCGAATGACGGTACACCGGTGGACCATCGTGTTTGTGTGGTTTCCACCGACTGGCTGTCTGCCGACCGTGTGGGGATTGAACTTATGGGGATCGATTTTGCCAATGTCGGTTATCTGAACTTCTGTAACCAGACAGGATTGGGTACGGCTGATCTGAACAGAATCCAGGTTATAGACGAATCAATAGCCGATCACAAAAAGCAATACAAGCTGAGCGATAACTTCAGGGATCAGCTGATCTGGAAGAATCCTGTATCACAAAATCTGACAACATCGCAGTATCCCAATTTCAGATTATCTTATACCTGATAAAATTTTGATATAATCTGTAAAAAATTTAGTAACTTTGGTATATAGGATATAATTTTAAATATTTGACCATTAAAATATTAAAAATTGCAATATTCACAATAAATTTAGTCTGACATGAAAAAGGACTACTTTATTTTTGAATTCATCAGGAGCGGACCATTCCTGTTACTTCTAATTCTTGCTATTTTTATTTTATTGGGAATTCTTATCTCGAATCATCACAAGAAAACAGTGCAGATGAAAGAGGATATTATTTATGTAGCCCCTCCTCCTAAAAACTGAAACAGTAAAGGAAACAAGTCCCTTATTACTTCTCCGGAAGACAGATATTCATTTTTAGTACTTTACCTTAACCAGCCACTCTTGTTGACAGTACAATCCTTTTTAATAGTGTAATCCATATCCAAACGGGAAAAGGGGATCATGATGGCTTTTCAGAGATTGACCCGTCTTTATTCATGCTTACCGGTGGTATGAACATTTCCCCGGCCTTCTCTTCAAGGTTCATCAGTGAGAGAAGATTATTTACCCTGGCCTCAATTGGTTGACGACTATCCTCATACACATCGAGTTTCCCATTTTTGTTCAGGTCCCTGAACCCAAACCCATCTATAGTAAGAGTTGGAGTTTCGGCTCCGGCCATCTCCATGTACTTTTTGGCAGAATGGTTTCCTGCTACGGATATCCATAAAATGGCAATTAAAATTATAACTACGACCAATCCGAGAAGAGAGCCGATGGAGTAGAGCAGGAGTTTTAATAACTTCTTCATTAACAAATGATTAAAGTGTTTGTCTTATTATTGGTTTAATCAACGATTAAACTCATTGCACTTGACTACCAGTCTGATCAAGTCTTCAGTTTTCCTAAGATCCAGTTTGTTCACCTTAATATATTCTTTTATCTCTTTCGACTTATCCGGAAAGATATTCCTGATCTGTGAACTGTTATTTGCTTTATAATATTTATCCTTTATTTTAATCCAGAAGAGTGTCGCATCTAATACATGATAGTCATCCGGGAGCTTAAGTTTATATGTTTCTACTGAATTTGAGATAGATGTCATGTTCCTGGAAGCACCTGTTTCTGTCGATCCTCCGTATCCTGAAGGATTACCGCCAGCAACAGGATTGGACTTATGCTGCATGTACAGTGATACCGGTCCCTTTACCAGCAGCTCAAAAAAGACCTTATCGTGTGGTATGAATATCCGTGAATTGAGATATACTGTATCAATCTTTTCGAGGCTGTCAAGGGCAAGCTTCACCCCATCTTTATAAAAGATCATCTCTTCGGTAAGAGTATTGTAATCCATCAGAGCCACTTCGGTATGGCCATCTTTCATAATAACCTTCCCTATTTCAAATTGTGGCAGTACATAATGAGTTGAATCATTTTGAGCCTGCAACCAGGCTTCTGTTAAAAAAGAAACCAAAAACAGGACTGGTATAAATACTGCAGTATTGAAATTTAGTTTTTTAGTTGTAGTAAGTAATTGATGTTGCATTTTAAGTTCCTCCCTTCATTATTACAATTCAATATTCGTTTTGGCTTTAATGGGTATTGATTTCCCGTTCCATATAAATACTCCTTTAAGTCCTTCCGGCAACATAATCTCTCCGACGATACCATTTGTTCCTCTTCTTTTAAGATCAAAACTGATGATTCCGGCCGGATGAGGCATCTGGCCTTTTATGAAGCTAAGTTTACCAAGGGCAGGTGCTATTTCAACTGTCTTAAATCCGGGTGAACCGGGACGTATTCCGGCTACTGTTGCAAGAAAATCATAATCGGGACTTGCACTCCAGGCATGGCAGTCGGAGCGGGCCGGGTCGGGATTTTCTGCAAAAGTAGTCAGCCCTTTCTGCAGCATCTCGTTCCACAACCCGAGTGTCTCAGTGTAAAGATCAGCAAGACCGGTTTTCTTTAAAGCCTGGGTAAGATAAAAACGGAAATACATTGTTGGCTGGATCAGGTTTTTATCATTTATGAAACGTTTAACAAAGGTTTTCTGATTGTTTTCAGGAATAGTATTTGTAAGAACACCAAAGATTTGCGCATGCATGCTGAATTCATCTTTTTCAGGAGTATCTGCCAGGTAGCCACGTGATTCATCCCAGCATGTTTCATAAACGGCTTTGGTTACCTGATCAGAGAGTCTGGCATATTTTTCAGCCTGTTCGGGTTGTCCGTAGAATTTAAATAGCTCCGATGCTCTCTGCAAGGCATATGCGAATTGCATGGATAAGATGGATGAGTTACCGTCCATTCCTCCTCCTTTTGGAACTCCTCCATAACCCTTTTTATTGCTCCATGGCCATTCCACTGCCCAGTCTACAAAGTTCCAGTACTCAACCCTGCCAAGCAGACCCGTTTCGGGGTTTATTCGTTTTGTAAACCACGCAAGCACATTTTCAATGCCCGGTAAAAAGCTTTTAATAAATTCCGGATCATCACGCAGGGTCCAGTAGTCATTGACCATATCGACCCAGTAAAGAGAAAACGGTGGGATTATCTGCGGATTTGCAGAGGGATACCTGCTCCTTGTCAAACCTTCATAGATCTGAGACTCATTCAAGTCCATAATAGCATTCCTTGCCAGGCGGTCATCTCCCGAAACATAAATCGAAATCAGTGCCTGGATCCGTGTATCCCCGACATATTGAAGCTGTTCATAATAGGGGCAGTCAAAATATGTTTCGTTGGCGCAGAGACGCGCAGTCCTCCAGCCAACATTCCAGATCTGTTTGAGTACCGGTAAGTCAGATTCAAATACAGCATTTTCTTTTAGAGGATAAGCCGTAAACATACTTGAGAAACCGTTTACCTGCAAAGGTTCATCAAGTGTTTCAATATCCATCTGAAGATAGCGCCACGTACGAAACCATAACGGTCGAAATAATCTGTCAGAGAGGCCATCAGGCAGAAAGTAATCAGAATACCCGATTATTGATTTTCCGTCAACCTCATCCCTGTTCCCTTTTGATCCTGTTGAATCAAAAAGCGATTCGGCGTATGTCATCTTTATTAGGCTTCCTTTGCCTTTTGAAACAAGTAGTTCCGGATACCCTGTAGTTAGTGTTGACTGATCGAAAAGTACTGTGATCTTCTTTCTTGCAGGAATCGTCCAGGTTGTTTTACCTTCAGGAAAACCTTCCGGTAACTGTGTACCTGAGGTACGGCGAACTGTAGCAAACCTCTGTTGCATTTGTTCCATCATAGGAATTCTTCGCGGAGTCATCTCCCAGTTTATATCTGTTCCGAACCCTTTTGGATGGGCGGCAAATAGTGCCCGAGGTGTCAACCAGGTACTATCATTATAATCCGGTACCTCCCATCCCCACGGATAAAGAGCCGCATCGACCCTGTCGCACGGGCCTACTACAACGAATTGCCCGGAAGTTTCCTCGCTACCGGCAGCTGCCGGAGAATATGCCTTGTCCTTAATTACTTTCCACGTGGCATCGGTATTTACAACCTCTTCGGCTTTTAAATTTCCCTGGACAATAAATGCTGTTTTAATCGAAAACTGGGCCCATGGTTTCAATTCACCGAAGTTCCATACTACAGCTGCAAGGACATTTTTCCCTGGCTTAAGAAGAGGAGCAATGTCGATGCTTTCAAAAGACCAGTGCTCAAGGTCAGCACGTGCAGGACCAAAACAGGCTGCTTTGCCATTCACGAACAACCTGTAACGGTTATCGGCCGAAATATGAATAATAAATTCACCTGGCTGCTCCTTCAGGTAAAAACTTTTCCTGAAATGAAAGACACCATAGTCGAGAACAGACTCAGATGGATGTGTTATCCACTGAGCGTTCCAGCGATTGGTCATAAGCATGGGATTGATTTTTTCAACAGGAAGCAGTTGCAGCGTTTGGGCTGGCATATTAAAACTACAAAAGAATAAAATGAAAATAAAAATTTTTGAGCGCATGATGTTAATAGTGTAATATTATCAAATATACCTGTTTAATTTCTTAAATACATATTATCTTAGATATGGTAATCAACCTGATTAATTCTTTTTGTGCCATGACAAAAATATTTACTCTTTTTCTGACTGCATTTTTTGTTTTTTTTATTTGCGCATGCCATGGAAATAAGCTGGCATCTGCAAAATCGCAGGATAGTTTATTGGTAAGTGATACCATACAATATCATCCTGTCCGTATAAACAAAGTCGATGGCTCAATACTTCCCTGGTACTCCTCAGATTTGGGTAATTCCTATGATACGGTACTATTGCTTGTCTGGAATTTTTGGAAAAACCTGCCTGTTGATTCTACAGGTGATAAATATTATCTCCATCACCAGGTATATCAACCTGGCGACAGACGGGGCCTGGGCGGAGATCAGCTCATGATGGCTCTTTCTTCGTGGGATCTGCTGTATGATTATACAGGTGATGAATCAATAATTGAAAACATGAAATATATTGCCAATTACTATATTAAAAATTCATTAACATCACCGGAATGTAAGTGGGCAAATCTCCCTTATCCATATAATACAATTCTGTATTCAGGTAAATATGACGGGGATATGGTTATTGGCAAAGGTTACCTGCAACCTGACAAAGCCGGTTCACTGGGGTTTGAACTTATTAAACTTTATAAGAAAACAGGAGATGAAAAATACCTGGAAGTTGCTGAAAAGATTGCAAATACCCTGGCCGGAACTATTCAGGCAGGGGATATTAATAATTCCCCCTGGCCATTTAAGGTAAATGCAAAAACAGGAGAACCAGGAGAACTAAGGCTTTTCGATTTTAATTATACAGGTAAACCCGAAAATGAAAAAGATCCACAACTTAAAACTCAGAAATCAACTTACACAACAAACTGGACAGGTGCATTAAACCTCTTTTCTGAATTGATTACAATGAACAAAGGGAATCCAGGTCAATATAAAAAGGCATTTGATATTACCCTGAACTGGCTGAAAGAATATCCACTGAAAAATAATAAGTGGGGTCCATTTTTTGAGGATGTACCGGGGTGGTCCGACACCCAGATCAATGCAATTACTTTTGCAATGTATATACTTCAGAATCGCATCCTTTTCCCTGACTGGCAGAAAGATGTAAAAGGTATTATAGAATGGACCTATAAGGAACTTGGGAACAACGATTATTCAAAATATAATGTCGAAGTGATGAATGAGCAGACTGCTTACCGTGTTCCCGGAAACAGTCATTCCTCACGTCAGGCTTCAGTTGAACTGATATATACAATACTCACGGGAGATACCACCTACAAAAACAATGCAATACGTACCTTAAACTGGGCAACCTATACGGTTGCAAATGACGGTCGTAACCGCTATATACGTGACGATATCTGGCTTACTGACGGGTATGGTGACTATGTAAGGCATTATTTGCGCGCCATGGCAGCAATGCCGGAGCTTGCTCCTGCTGACAAAAACCGGTTCCTGGGATCGACCTCGGTTGTTACTTCGATAAAATACGCACCGGATTCAATAATCTATTCAACGTACGATCCTGCAACAGATGTTCTCAGACTGAAGAAGAAACCTTTTAAAGTGACCTCTGATGGCATAGAACTAAAGGAATCGGGCGATGCAGATACAGAAGGTTTTAACTGGAAGGATATGTCATCAGGAGGAGTGCTGAAGATAAAGCATACAGGGAAGAAGATAAGGGTATTTTTAGAATAGGTTCTTTTATCAGATTAGACCTGGTATGTTGAGATCCTTTTGGAAGAACACAAACCTGTGGCTGATGAATTTCACTTTCCGGTTTGTCAAACTGGAATATTTCTCTATATTTATTCTTCCAAAATATTTGATTCAGTTAATCATATTATAAGGTTTTTCTATGAAAAGGAGTGAAATATTCTTAAGAGAACACAAGCTGAGAGCCATCGATATTAACATGCAGGAATTGGTGGACGTATTCACATCGGATATGGTAAAGGGTCTGGAAGGAGGGGACAGTACCCTGCGTATGATACCAACTTATATTGAGGCTGATAATGAGTTTCTTAAAGAGATGCCTGTTGTTGCAATCGATGCCGGTGGAACTAACTTCAGAGCTGCCAGGATAATGTTCGATAAAGAAAATAAACTAGAGATAACCAAGGTTGTTAGTGGCAAAATGCCCGGACTTGAAGGTGAAATATCGAAAGAGGAATTTTTCAAGACTATAGCCGGGTATATTAAACCACTTGCTGCCGACACTGACAGGATTGGCTTCTGTTTCTCCTATCCCACTGAGATTCTTCCAAACAAGGATGGTATACTTCTTCAGTTTTGCAAAGAGGTTCAGGCGCCCGGTGTAATTGGACAGTTAATTGGTAAAAATCTGCTGGAAACAATGGATATGCCTGAAAAACAGATTGTATTGCTTAACGATACCGTAGCAACTTTGCTGGCCGGCAAATCAGCTTCTGTGAACAGGGTTTATGATTCATTCATCGGTTATATTCTTGGTACTGGCAGCAACGGATGTTATATTGAAAGCAACAGGAATATTATTAAAAAACCGGATCTTGATCCCCTGAAGACACAGATAATCAATATTGAATCAGGTAATTTCCGAAAGATCGCTCAAACCGATATTGATATCGCTTTCGATAAAACCACAATCAACCCGGGGGATTATACACTTGAAAAAATGATTGCCGGCGGATATCTTGGAGGATTATGCCTGACTGCTTTGAAAACCGCCGCTGGTAAATGTATTTTTTCTGATACTACAGATATCTGCCTGTTATCCATTAACTCACTTACATCGGAAGAAGCAAACAACTATATGAACGATCCTTCATCGGGAAGCACAGCCTTGCACAAATGTATTTCCAGTAATGTCGACAGGGAGAATTGTATTGTCATTCTTGAAGGCATCACAGACAGGGCAGCAAAGCTTGTAGCTGCCAATATGGCCGCTATCATTTTGAAGACAAACAAAGGCAAATCTTCTGAAAGACCCATTCTTATAACCGTTGAAGGGACTACTTTTTACAAGATGCATAACCTGAAGGCTAATTTTGAGAAGTATCTCGGTGAATACTTAAGTGGTGAAAGACAACGGTACTATGAATTAGCCGAGGTAAAGCAATCGAGTCTTGTTGGCGCAGCACTGGCTGCATTGATAAATTAAGCATAGAATTTGAGGTTCCCTTCGGCCAGGTTGCCATTGTAAACAGGGACTTGGTTCCTCATTTTGAATGACAGAGATTTCCGGGGTCATCAGTGAAAGAGAGAAGGAGATTCCTCATTCATCCCGCTCCGGCGGGATTCATTAATAATGACAACATTTTATAACTTACACATTATAATATATTTGCATATTTATTTGAATTGGCATTCCACCCTTTAATTGGAATCTGGCCGGACACCTCGCTTGTTA
>CAYUQR010000033.1:5363-34158 GCA_964446825.1 uncultured Rikenellaceae bacterium | reverse complement strand
CTGAGCCCTGAGCCCTGAGCCCTGAGCCCTGAGCCCTGATCCCTGAGCCCTGAGCATTTTGCCTTACCCGATCCTTACCGATGTCATTGTCAATGAACCTGCTACGGGTTTGTCGTTGAATATTTTAATCTCTTCATTTTCCTCCTTTAATGCCAGGGTATAAAGCAGCGGAAGAAAATGTTCGGGAGTTGGAATAGCGAAGTTAAATGCCTTTCCCTGTGATTTGTAATCAATAAGGGAGTCATGATCGCCGCCAAGAATGAATTTCTTCATTTTTTCATTTGCCTCGATAGCCCAGTCATATCCAAATCCGGCTTCATTGATGTTTTCCCAGCTTACCATGCCAAGGTTATGTACCATGTTCCCGCTTCCTATAATCAGTATGCCCTTACTGCGCAGCGAGGTAAGCTCTTTTGCCAGGTCATAGTGATACTGCGGTTGCCTGTAATAATCGAGACTTAACTGAACAACAGGAATATTTGCGTCAGGATAAAGATGTTTTACCACACTCCAGCAACCGTGATCAAGCCCCCATTTATCATCCATCCCGACTTCGGTCTTTCTTACTATGTTTTTAATCTCACCTGCAAGGGAAGGGCTTCCCGGAGCTGGGTACTGTACCTGATACAGTTCTTCCGGAAATCCGCCAAAGTCATGAATAGTCTTTGGTTTTTCCATGGCGGTGACAAAAGTTCCGTTTGTTTCCCAGTGAGCAGAGATACATAATATTGCAGATGGAACAGGCAATGACTTTGCTGTTTCACGCCAGCCTTCCACAAACTCATTTTCCTCGATGGCATTCATCGGACTGCCGTGCCCCACAAACAGTACAGGCATCTTTACATTACTGACCTGATATCTGGAATTTTTCCCTATATCATTTATATTCATATTATTACCTTTTAGTGGATTCATTTAAATAAGAATCATTCCTATTTAGAAGTTTTTCCCTTTATATCATCGATATCCATCCTCGATTTTGCTTCGATGCACCATAAAAGCTCATTGATGAAGTTAGCTGCCCGCTTTGCCATGGCAGGATTGTCCGACATGTTACCTTCCTCATCAAAGGCATCCTGAACATTAGGAACAGGGAACATGGCAGGTACTGTCCATGCCCTCATTTTCCAGAGTATAAACTGCAGGGATATTATTACCTGTGAGCCGCCAAAATTGCCGTCAGATACTGTTGAAATTGCTACCGGCTTGCGGTGCCATTCATCATACAGAACGTCGATTGCATTTTTAATACTTGCCGGATAACCTCCATTGTATTCAGGTGTCACAATAATAATCCCATCGGCAGATCTGATCTTTTCCGCAAAATCAAGCAGGCCGGGAGAGGGTGATTTAAGATTCTTTAGTCTCTCATCAAACAGGGGAAACCTGTACTTGTCCAGATCGAGAATTTCCGCAGTGGCAAGTTTATGCTCTTCGAGGTATTTTTTGAAATATCGGGCAACACTATGGCTTTTTCTGCCTCTCCTCACGCTTGATGATATGATTGATATTTTATACATAACACTTAAAACAATAAAATGAAGTTCTTGTTCTTTATAAGCAAAGTTATATAAATGTATTGCAAATTGAGAGCATAAAATAAGATGACTTAAGAACTTAGAGACTAAGAGACTAAGGGACAGGACAATCCGTGCCACTCCGTGGTTAAATTACGTGTTACATGTGGTTAAGCTCAATAACAAAAAAGAACCCAAAAATAACTATCTTTACATTTATCTGAATATCCCAATATATAAATCCCATAGTCAAATGAAACGACAACTGACATTATTATTGCTGATTATAGGGTTAACAGAAGTCAGCCTGTTTTCGCAGCAGGTTGCAGACACTTCATTTAACCCGATTATATTACACCCTGAATATTCTCCTGGTAAAGGTCCTCTTGTAATGATAGACGAGGGGCACTATAATTATCATACTGTTGAAGGCAGGTACCTTCCATTTGCCAGGCTGCTCAGACAGGATGGATATGTTGTAAGCGGATACAATGGTATGTTCGATTTATCACGTCTCAATAAGGTAAGGATACTGGTAATTGCCAATGCACTGAATAAGATCAATGTATTTCACTGGTATCTTCCCACTCCTTCTGCATTTTCTCCTAAGGAAATTGAAACCGTCAAAAAATGGGTTGACTCTGGAGGCTCTCTTTTCCTTATCGCCGACCACATGCCAATGGGTGGGGCGGCTGCCGATCTTGCAGCTGCTTTCGGATTCAGGTTTACAAATGGATTTGCTATTGATACAACAAAAGGGGGAACGGCATTTTTTTACAGGAGCGATAACTCCCTGTCATCAGATATTATAACCAATGGTCGCGACAGTACTGAAAGGGTCAGTAAAGCAGTTACTTTTACAGGACAGGCATTCACATTTCCTGATAAGGCAATACCTATTCTCCGTTTTGACAAGAGGTATACTCTTCTGGAGACGGACACCGCATGGGTATTTGATTCCACTACAAAATTCATTCCGCTCGACAGCACCTGGTCGCAGGGTGCCTTTATGAATTATGGAAAAGGACGCCTGGTGATGTTTGGTGAAGCAGCAATGTTTTCGGCCCAGCTGGCGGGTCCCCAACAAAGTAAAATCGGTATGAATTCATCATTCGCCGAAGAAAACTATAAACTGCTTTTAAATATCATTCACTGGCTCGATCATCGGTATTAAGAAGGGCGCAAAGGCACAATGGCGAAAGTGGCACACAGGAATGAAGAGGTGAGGGGGAGAGAGGGAGAGGGGGAGAGTAGGAGAATGGGAGACAGGGTGAATTGAGAGAGAGGGTGGATTGGGAGACTTCTTGCAAACTGCAAATAAGGAAAATGTCTGTTATGACGATCAAATTATTTAACTTATAAAAGGAGGTATTTATGGCTTTCAAGGCAGTATTTATTGCACATGCACCTGATGCGGATTATAAGAAACATCATACACTGATAGAAACGGGCAGATACAAGCTTTACACCTATGTCGTTAAAAATCAGGAAGAAGCATTAAAGGTTTGTAAAGATCTTTATGAAAAGGAGAAAATAGAATCGGTATTATTGTGTCCGGGTTTCACTCACAAAGATGTAGCTGAGATATTCGAAATACTGGATAAAAAAGTAGCTGTGTGTGTTTCACGTGGCGATGGCCCCAGCAGTCAGATCACGGGACCTGTTTTGCAGAGGGAATTTTTCGGAAAGTAATTAAAAATCTTTCAGGCATACTTTTCAGCAAGTCTTTCGGCTGTTGAAGCCAGCTCAAGATCAAGACTGGTCACACCTGCGGCACTATGAGTACGCAATTTAATGATTACAGTATTATATACATTGTTCCAGTCGGGATGATGATCCATTTTTTCGGCTGTTAAGGCGACTGAGGTCATAAATGAAAATGCCTGAATGAAATCCCTGAACTTGTATTCCCTTGTAAGAAAACCCGCATCATACTTCCATTTTGTCAGATTCTTCGAAAGGAAATCCTCTATTTTTTCTGTTGTTAGTGCTTTCATGGTTAATGATTTTAAATCCGAAAAATTTTATTTATTTATTGAGTTTCTTATCCGAAAACAACATATTGGTTATAGAATCTTCAGTTTCGTGGTGGTAAACATAAGTAGAGAGTTTTGCCTCTTTTACCACGATCCCTTTCTTCAATGCTCTTTCGAGCAGGTCGGCATCTGCCCCCAGATAGATATCCTTAAAACCACCAAGACTGATCAATAAATCACGTTCGATAAAGAAAGTGCCTCCTATCACACAATCACTCAGACTCACTGACTTTTCCGGATCGTACCTGTCAGGAACATACTGGTTGCCCAGTACCATAACTCCCCCTTGAAGAAATCTTATGGAACTGTCATTCTCCAGGATTTCTTTTCTTGATTCAAGATGCCCCGGATCATATTCATCATCAGAGTCAAGGAAAGTCACATACTTACCGGAAGATGAAAATATTCCGGCATTTTTTGATAAAGGCTCTCCACTGTGTTCTTTTTTTAAATACCTGATCTGAGGATATTTTTTCAGGTATGGTTTAATCTGCGGGTATGTATCATCATCGCTAGCATCGTCAACAATAATTGCTTCCCAGTCGCTATCAGTCTGTTTTATCAGCGACTCCAAAGCCCTTTTTAAAAGTTCTGCCCTGTTGTATGTTGTAATGATTACAGAGAAAAAAGGCACAGGCATTATTCCATGTTTATTGACTTAATTATGATAAAGTCTGGTTTCCAATTAAATAACTTCTGAAAACTAAACAAGAGAACACTCTCCTTTGTTCACATGCAGCCGCTATCTGGCATCCGATACCTTTTTTAACCCACCCCTAACCCCTCCAGGGAGAGGAAATTAAACCATGTACGCGGCCACCCAGCAACCAGCACCCAGCTTTGTCAGCCGTAGCTTTAGCGAAGGCTGGTACCCAATAACCGATACCCAGCGTCTAGCGTCTAGCGTCCAGTGTCCAGAATCCTAAACTTCCCCGATTTTTTGTCCCGAAACTCATTTTATATTATTTTAGACGGTAATTATTTAAGCCAATGAAAATTTCAATCAGGACAATCGGGCTGATCTTAGGTCCGGCTTTATTTATAATTATTTCCCGGTTGAGGTTCCTTGATGCACTCAGTCCCCAGGCGTGGGATGTGCTGGGAGTGGGCGCATGGATGATAACCTGGTGGATAACTGAAGCGGCACCTATGGCTATAGCAGCTTTATTGCCTGTTGTTACATTCCCGGCACTTGGTGTATTCAACCTGACTCAGGCTACTTCATCCTATGCCGACCCGATAATATTCTTATTTATGGGCGGTTTCTTCATTGCTTTAGGTCTCGAAGAACATGGTCTTCACAGAAGGATATCACTTAACCTGATAAAAATGACGGGCACAAGTGCCAATGGAATCATATTAGGTTTTATGTTAGCCACCGGATTTCTGAGCATGTGGATAAGCAATACCGCTGCTACAATTATGATGTTGCCAATTGCAACTACTGTAACCACTCTCATTAACAAGTCGGTTGAAAACAAGAAGGGGCTGGCTGTTTTCTCGTTATCTCTTATGCTGGGTATAGCCTATTCAGCTAATATAGGTGGTCTTGCAACTATTATTGGGACACCGCCTAATGTTGTCTTTGTTGGTTATGCCAGACAATTACTGAATACTGATATTGATTTCTCAAAATGGATGCTTGTAGGTATTCCAATAAGTGTTACGCTCCTGTTCTTTACATTCATCCTTTTAACCAGGGTATTATATCGCAATAAACTGGGCAGGATTGGTTCTGCAACACAGTTAATCGAAAATGAACTCAAAGAACTTGGTAATATGGGAAGAGAAGAAAAGCTTGTTTCCTATATATTTGGACTTACAGCATTCATGTGGATATTTAAACTCCCTATAAACACACTTCTTGGCAGGGACATATTAAATGATACTGCCACTGCAATAATTGGAGGTATACTTATGTTTTCCGTACCGGTCGATTTTAAAAAAGGATTGACCCTGGTTCCATGGGAGGCCACCAGGCGATTACCCTGGGGTATATTATTATTATTTGGCGGTGGGATGACACTAGCCAAAGCGATGGAATCAACAGGACTCATCAATATTATTGCAGATCTTGTGTCAAAAAATCAAATGAGCTCGGTTTTAATATACCTGATCCTGATCGGATCTATGCTGTTTCTTACTGAACTGATGAGTAACGTAGCTCTGGCAACAATGTATATTCCGGTAGTAATCGGGATAGCCGGTGGACTGGGAATGAATCCGTTGTTACTTTCTCTTCCGGTAGCCATGGCTGCAAGTTGTGCATTTATGCTCCCAATATCAACACCTCCAAATGCAATAGTTTTTTCAAGCGGTTATATCCGGGTGAACCAGATGATAAAAGCAGGATTTATGTTGAATATTATTTCAATAATTATTCTTTTAACAGCAGCTTTTTCTATCATAAAATGGGTTTTCGGCTGATAAAATTCAGATATGCTCTTCTAAAACCTCACTCCTCACTCCTCACTCCTCACTTCTCACTTCTCACTTCTCACTCCTCATTCCTATTCCCCGCCAATCCTGCAGAGGTACTTCTGTGTCCTGAGTATCACCGAGTTTCGCAGGATAGCCGGTGTTGCCCATATGCCTGAGT
The DNA here is from genome assembly GCA_964446825.1 of uncultured Rikenellaceae bacterium. GTDB lineage: Bacteria > Bacteroidota > Bacteroidia > Bacteroidales > VadinHA17 > LD21. The sequence continues at coordinate 28,006 of CAYUQR010000033.1, read as the reverse complement.
CCATTTTATTCTTTGCCACAACATCGTATTTTCTGCCTGCTTTTAATGTTAGTACATCACCTTTGACTGAAAAAAACCATACATTTCCACCAATATATAACGGTGATGCATCATAATTTGAGGTCACATGTGTGGACCATATTTCCTTTCCGGTCAGGGCATCAATGCACATCATGGTATTCATGGTATTGACGGTATAAATAAGTCCGTCTTTTATTACAGGTGTCAGGCACTGATTTCTGGAAAGTTCTTCCTTCTTTTTCCAGAGGATATTTGTTCCGGTTATATCGCCTTTGCCATCCGGATTAACAGCGATGAATTCTGTAAATTTCCCGTTACTGTTTTCCGCGAATCCGGTGTACCAGTATAAGATTCCTTTTTCTGTAACCGGCATGGCAATTGTTGATTCTGCCCCATCAACAACTCTCCATATCTCTTTCCCACTATCGGGGTCATAGGCAACGCATACTGCTGAACCATTGGATATGAGCATGTCGCGGCCTTTCACATTTATAATGATGGGGGTTATATATGCTTTTCTTCCAATTTCCGGCAATGGTACATAGGGTTCAGACGGCCTGTCGGTTTTCCAGATTGTTTTGCCGTTCGATTTATCCAAGGCTATTATATACCTTACATCGGTACCTTCGAAGTGAAGGATAAGAAGGTTTTTATAGAGTATGGGTGATGAAGCAGGACCCTGCACATGCCTGCATTTTAAATCTGTACGCGTCCACACTACTGACCCGTTTGAAGTATTTATACAGGCCGTTCCAAGGCTTCCGTAATGGACATATACGAAACCCTTTTCAACGCATGGAGTGGGAGAGGCATAGGTATTGAGGGAGTGTTTACCTTCTACTTCAGCCGGAGTAAAGACCCTGATATCATAAATAATTTTCCCAGTTTGATAGTCGAGGCATACGGCATAAAGTTCCTTTCCGTCGGCTGTTGCAGTGGTCACCCATACCTGGTTGCCAAAGACGACAGGTGAAGAATAACCTTTATCGTGGATGACTGTTTTCCATTTTATTGTTGAATCGTCCCATTTCAGCGGAATTTTTTCATTTGCCGCAATGCCATTCAGGTTGCTCCCCCTGAAGTGAGTCCAGTTCTCATCCTGGCCGCCTGCGTTTTGTAAACCAAGAAGCAGGGCAACAAACAAGAAACAAACGATAATTGTAGTTTTTGAGGTCATATTAAGTTATTTAAGCTATTTAAGATATTCTTATCAAATAAAAGGAAATTTCATCAGATAACAAAAAGATAAAGGCGAAAATGTATCTGCATAATCTTCTTAAAATCAATATTTTATTTACATCTTTGAAGAAGCAGAGTTAAAAATTATTAAAAAATTTAAAATATTGAAACCCCTATTTCGTCTATGGAGGTAAAGACCCACTGAAATGAGTCCTAAAGAGTCAGAAAAAATAGGTAATGTTTACAAACATGAGCGCAATCGTCTGCTTGGGTACATCAGGAAGAGAATCTCAAACAGGATTGAGGCGGAAGATATTCTGCAGGATGTCTTCTATCAGCTTACCATCGGATTCAGGGACATCAGAAGGGTTGAGAATCTCACATCGTGGATTTACACGGTAGCGGATAACCGGATTATTGATCTTTTCCGAAAGAAGAGGCCTGTCGGCATCTCTTACGGCAATAATGTATCAGATGACGAAGATGACCCCCTGTCACTTGAAGACATTCTGCCTTCGCTGGGTCCTGCGCCGGAAGATGAGGAGATCAGGGAGATGATCTGGAAAACTATCGAAGCCACACTTGCGGAATTGCCTGAAGAGCAGAGAAATGTGTTCATCGCAAATGAGTTTGAGGAATTGAGCTTTAAAGAGATATCTGAAAAAACCGGTGTACTGGTCAATACTCTCATCTCGCGTAAAAGATATGCAGTTCTTGCTTTAAGGGAAAATTTAAATGATTTATATAAACTGTTAAAAAATAATTAGTATGAAAGCGTTAAAAGTTTTAAAGTATGCAGGTTTCGGGATCCTAGGGATAGGATTTATTATACTTGCAGTTTTTGTAACCATGAGTCTCTGGAATGCACTAATACCATCGTTGTTCCATGGACCAGTTCTCACTTTCTGGCAGACTGCCGGATTATTCATTCTCTCCAAAATTCTTCTTACGGGAGTGGCTCCGGGTCATCACAACAGCAGACCCTATCACTGGAGAAGCAAAGATTCGGGAAGCAAAGAATGGAGTAACTATTATAAGGACAGATTCAGGAAAGAATGCCACGATGAATCAAAAGAGGTTAATACTGAAGAGGCTTAGGAGTAACAGGGAGTATATATACTCGCGGAGAATAGATATACTAAGATAATTTCAGAGTATAAAAAAATGGCAGATTCTTATTTTTAAATCTTTTTCAAAGGGTGAAGGAGATTCCTCGGCGGGATGAATGAGGAACCGAGTCCCGATTTATCGGGACGAGCTCGCCAAAGGCAATCTCCTTCTTGTATATGAATTATTTCCAGAAAGATATGTTTAAATGTAATGCAGAAGGACAATAATAAAATTCAAGAAATGGATGGCGATATTAAAACAAGAGTATGCCCGGTGGAAAGAGCCGGTGGACTTGACAACTCACTTAGAAGACTAATTCAGAATCCTGGAAGGATACTGCAACCATATATCAAAAGTGGGATGACAGTGCTCGACCTGGGATGCGGTCCGGGTTTTTTCTCTGTTGAAATAGCAAAAATATTAAAAGGTACGGGTAAAGTCATTGCTGCAGATTTGCAGGAAGGGATGCTTGAAAAAGTGCATAGGAAAATATCAGGTACACCTTATGAGCGTGATATTGAATTACATAAATGTGAAAGCACAAAGATTGGAGTAACTGAAAAAGTGGATTTTATCCTGGCTTTTTATGTGGTACATGAAGTGCCTGATCAGGAGAGCCTTTTCCTGGAATTGAAATCAATCCTGAAACCCGAAGGATTAATCTACATAGTTGAACCCAGTTTTCACGTCTCAAAAGAATCATTCGACAAAATGATCAGTAAAATACTGGCAGCCGGGTTTGAGATTATCGGAAGGCCCAGACCGCTTTTTGGAAGAGCACTGATACTGAAAAATAATGATATTATAAATATTAAGAAATGTTGAAAATACTTTAAACTATAATCAATAAAATTTACCCAAAACTGGCTGGAATAGTGATAATAATTTTGGCGACTTAGCAGGTTTATATTTAGAAAATGTACAGAAAAGAAGCATCCTGCCAAAGTTTAGCTCCCTCCTAAATTATTTTTGCTTTGTATTTCCTAATTGAATAACTTGCTTAATATTAGTATAGTATTCTTTGATTTTCAAGTCTAAAACTGTTACCCATGTTAAGTTTATTCAGAAAAAAAAGTGTGAGTCAGAGTGTCTCATGGATTGTCCTGTATGCTTTTCTGATTATGATTAGTGGTTGCATGAACTACTACAAAGCAAAAAGGACCAAAGAACCACCTAAAGAAGCTATTGTTAAACTGCAGAATGATAAGAAGTTTATTATTCTGCATAAAGATCTGAATGCCTGGCATTTTACCGACGTTGTTATCGGGGAAGATTACATTAACGGGACTATATCGAAGTTGACAGGCCATCAAAAATACAAAACTACTAAACCTTCAGGCGTAAATCGTTATTTGACTAAGGAAAGGTCGGAAGTACTTAATGAAGTGCACATCTATGTCAATAATTTTACTCAGCAACCAGATAGTCTTGTATCAATCCCTCTGGCTGCCGTTAGCAAAATTGAAGTCTATGACCAGGCTGCAGGTGCTACATTCGCTTCCTGGATTTCACCAGTAGGAGCTGTCGCTCTTTTTGTGATCATTTTAGCACTTACGAAATCGTCATGTCCATTCATTTATGTTACTGACGGTTCTTCTTCTGATTTTATAGGAGAAATATATAGCGGAGCAATCTACCCTTCTCTGGAGCGGAATGATTACCTCCTACTGCCTGAAGCAAAACGGGGTCAGAAAGAGTATAAAATCAAAATGACCAATGAGATGCATGAGATACAAAACACAAATCTGATAGAATTAAATGTTTTTGATCACCCTGCTGGTACAAGAGTTTTTGTTGATAAGTACGGGAACTATCAGACCACCGGAAAACTCCAGGTACCCGTGGAAGCAACGAACCTGAATGGTGAAAATATTATGGAGATAATCAAAGATAAAGATACCCTCTCTTATCTTGGCAACAAACCGGGAAAAGATACTAAGCTTAAGGACGGGATCATTCTTAAATTCAAAAGGCCTGATAATTCAGGATCGGCAAAACTGGTTGTTAATGCCAAAAGTTCATTCTGGCTCGATTACGTATTTACCAGGTTTCATGAATTGTTCGGAAAAGAGTATGACTGCTGGGTTGATAAACAGCAAAAAATCTCACCTAAAAAAATGAAAAACTGGATGCTCGAACAAAACATACCACTTTCGGTATTTATCGAAAAAAATGGGAAATGGCATTTTGTCGATTATTATAATATTGTTGGTCCAATGGCAGCAAAAGAGGATATCATGTCATTCGATATTTCGGATATTCATACTGATTATATAAAAATTAAGCTTGAATATGGTACACTTTTCTGGGAAGTAGATTATGCAGCAATCGATTACACGAAAAACATACCTGTAACACAAAGGACAGCACAATTTGAGAGTGCAATCGACAATAATGAAAAAGATGTTAAAAACCTTATAACTGCTTCCGATCTTCTTTATTATGTTATGCCGGAAGTCGGTGATGCAGTTAATATGACATTTGCAGTTCCTGAACCGGTTGACGCTCAACAGACATTTATCCTCCATAGCAAAGGCTTTTATAAGATCCTGTTGAACCTGACGGGAGAACAGCAGAAAAGAGAACTTTTGCCGTTCATGAAAAAAGGGCATTTCACCGAATTCTCCAATGATATTTTTCAGAAGCAGTCTGGAAATACCCGATGATAAGAATTCTGAATAATCTAAATGGTGAAAGTAACTAAACTGTTTTATGATCAGAAGTAATTGTCTGGATTAATTAAATAAAGATCTAAAAATGGTAAATGATTCACAACATTGTACTGTTTGCATCCGAGAATGTGAAACAGGACATAGTTTCTGCCAGAGAAGGGATGAAAACGGATATCTGAAACAGGAGAACAGATTCAATGCTGTTCTGGTAGATAATCTGTTCGACAAACCTATCATGCATTACAGGGAGAATACTAAAGTTCTTTCTATAGGCTCCTGGGGATGCAATTTCAGGTGCCTTGGATGTCAGAATGTAAATTTATCCTGGTCTGTAACAGGTGAGAACCTGGGTTACATGGATATTAAACCGGCTGAAATTGTCAATATGGCTTTGAAAAATGAATGTAAGGGCATTTGCTATACATATAATGAACCTGCCATTCTCCTGGAAACAGTCGAGGGTATAGCTTCTGAAGCTAGAGATAAGGGTTTGTTTAATGTTTTAGTAACTAATTCAACACTCACTGAAAGATCCGTAAAAAGAATCTCAGGTAATATTGATGCAGTTGCTGCAGATATTAAGAGTATGGATGATGATTTTTACTATGATTATTGTGGAGCTGAAGGTATTCCTGATGTAGCTGAAAAGATACTGCACTGCATCAGATCTTTTTATAACACCGGTTGTCATGTTGAAGTCAGGACGAATATTATTCCCGGCCTAAATGAGAGTGAAGAAACTTATCGTGGAATAGCGGCATGGATAAGAGATAATCTAGGTTATAATACACCCTGGCATATAACCCGGTTCTTCCCTGCAAACAAACTGAACCACATTAACCAGACTGCAGCAGAGTCGATGCTTAAAGCACAGAAAATAGGCTTTGATGAAGGTTTGAAATTTGTTCATGTTTACCTCGATAAAGGATGCGACTGTGCAAAAAAATCCTGCCTGGTTAATCAGGAAGAAGTCCCTGAAACAGGTTCAGGTCATTGTTGCTGTAATAATTAAGTGATTATGAGGTTCTTCAATTTATTGATTAACATCCTCTTTCATCTGTTACCTACGAGGGTAATGGACTCCTTCGGAAATGCCTCATTGCCTACTTCGGACCGGTCATTTAAAATTTTTGGCAAAATCAATCCATCTGTTTTTGAATACTATTCCAGGAAAAAAGTACTTTATATGTTTCGGAAGGTCTCCAGAGATGTTCCTGCTTATGGAAAATTTCTACAGACACATAATATCGATCCATTGAATATTAAAAGCATTGATGATTTTAATAATCTGGTACCAGTAACAACCAAAACAAACTATGTTTCCGTTTATTCTTTAACTGAAAGGTGCATTAATGGAGAGTTCCCGCACAGGATATCTCTCGAGGAAAGCTCGGGGACCTCCGGAAAATCTACTTTATGGATAAAATCGGAGGAAGAAGAAGAATATACAATGTCATTAGCGAGAGCTTCGTTTAAATACCTGTACGGCTTCCGGAAAGAGGAAAAGTTCTTTGTGCTGAACTGTTTTATGTTAGGTGGGTGGACAGGTGGTTTAAGGTTTGCTTCAAGGATCGGATCACTGGCCAGCGTAAAAAATATAGGTCCCGATCCGGTTAAAATTACCAGGATTATACAAGACCTCGGATCAGAGTTTACTTATCTGATAAGCGGATACCCTCCTTTTATAATCGAACTCATTGAATTTGGCAAAAAGCTGGATAATTTTAACTGGCAGGATTATCGTATAAATATATTTGCGGGCGGAGAAGGTTTCGTTGAAGAATGGAGGGAGTACGTATCATCCCAGTTGAAAAAAGGAGCACTTATTTTTTCAGATTACGGAGCAATTGACCTGGATGCAGGAATTTCAGTTGAAACACCCTTCAGTATAGCTTTAAGGAAACTTATCAGGGAGGATGATTCCTTACGGAATGAAATTTTTTCATCTGATCGCCAGCCATGTTATATAGGACAGTATTCAAACCAGCAACATTATATCAGAGAGATTAAAAATGTAAACTCAAGAAATGAACTTGAGATTACAGTCATGAATTTAAAATCAGTTTCTCCTACCATAAAATATGTAATAGGAGATGAAGGAGGCAAAATCGGTTTTCATGGTCTCTGCAATATTCTGGAAAGGAGAGGTTATACAATTTCGAAGCTCAAAAACGACTTTAATATATCTGCAATTATCCCTTTCCCGGTTGTATGGCTATTTGGCAGAAATGATGGTACTGTTTCAATCAATGGGGCTCTTATTTCACAAAACGAAATATCCGGAGCGATTATGTCTGACCCTGAACTTACGGCAGTTCTTAATACATTCAAAATGTCGGTAGATAGGTGCCCTGATAATTTTATAAGACTTTTCATTTTTCTGGAAGCCAGAAAAAATGTACAAATAGATGAATTGCTGATCAGAAAAAGCAATGAGGTAATTTTAAACAAGCTGCTCGAATCAAATGAATGTTTCCGGGTAAGCTACAGAAAAGATCCGGTCCTTCACGCACCTGTCATAAATATTATTCCGTTCGGTACAGGATTGTTCTTCCAGAAAGAAGATTTCGTAAAATTCAGGTATACAAAATAAATAATCAGATGCATCAGGAAAAAGTTCAGTATTATTCATGTAAAAAAGCATTTCCGGTATTGTTAAAATTCAGGTTATCGCTTCTTAAGTATCTCATCCGGAAGAAAAAATATCCATTGTTTACCATTAAAGCATCTAACGGAGGTATTCTTAAGACCTACGAAATGCAGAAAAAGATTAAAATGACTAAGTTTGTAAAACACCTGGGTCACTATTATTTTTCCCTGACTTTTCCTCACTGGCCTTCTGACGCGTTTGATAATATGGTTTCCAATGGTGGATTAAACATCACCGCTTCAGGTACCAGCTACAAGAAACAGATTGATACGTTACTTCTTGGCTTAACCAGCAGATGCAAGTATAATTGTGTTCATTGTTACGAGCATTTCAACCTGAATGATATTGACGAAGTTCCTGTCGCCAGGTGGAAGGAGGTTATCAGGAAATTTCAGAAGTCCGGAGTAAGTGTAATCACTTTTTCAGGAGGAGAACCTATGATGAGATACGATGGTCTCCTGGAACTTTTAAAAACAGCCGATCATTCACTCTCAGACTTTCATATTCATACTTCAGGTTATGGTGTGACTCCTGAAAATGCATCAGAGTTAAAAATGGCTGGTTTAAATGCAGCAGGCATAGGGCTCGATGATGTGAATCCTGAGCGGAATGATACCTTCAGAGGGTATAAAGGTGCCCATGAACAGGCTGTAAGAGCTATCAGATGTTTTCAGGATGCAGGGATATTTACCTACGTTAACTTTTGCCCGACAAGAGAAATTATCAGGTCGCGCGATATCATAAAATATCTCGACTTTATGAAGGATCTTAATGTAGGTATTGTCAGGTGGCTGGAACCCAGGCCCTGTGGCAACTTCATGGAAGCATCCGGATCCATTCTTCTCAGTCAGGACGACAAAGAATTCATGACACAACTATATATAAAGTGTAATACTTCTGCAGAATATAAGGATTATCCATTAATATCATATGAAGCGTTTTCTGAGGCGCCAGATAATATGGGTTGTATGATGGGAGGCAATTCCCTGCTTTATATTGATACGGTTGGAAATGTTGAACCATGCGTGTTTCTGCCAGTTACGTTTGGCAATATAATGGAAGAAGATTTAAGTATCATTCTGGATAAAATGAAAAAAGCTGTTCCAGGACCGCTGCATGTAATCTGTCCTTCCATCCTTTTAAATCCGGCTATCAAAAGCAAAGTAGCCAGCGGAATTAAGCCACCTATCCCTTATAATGAATTAACCAGAGAATTCAGCGAACTTATTATCAATTCCTGATGATAAAAGTACTGCTGGTTTTGCAGTACGGTAAATTTAAATGGAAACCCGTTAAATAATCGCTTAGCAGTCCGATGCCAAATTATTTATAATATCCTGTACGATCTTTGTAACGCTCCTGAAATCGATCTTGCCGGTGCTCATCATAGGCAGGTCTTTAATAACAACAAACTGTTTAGGGAGAGCAATAACGGGTAATTCAGTTCCCATCTTTTTAAGGATCTCCGCTTTGTTGACTTCAATATTTACGGTGGCTACTATTGATGCACCCTTTTTCACATCCGACACCTCCACAACGCAGCATGATACTTCCAGGGGAAGGTATTTCTCCAGGGTATTTTCAACCTTGACCAGTGAGATCATTTCGCCACCGATTTTGGTAAATCTCTTAAAACGTCCGGCATGCCACAGGTAATCATCTTCATCGAGGTAGCCCATATCGCCGGTATCGTACCAGCCGTCGAGCACAACTTCAGCAGTAAGCTCAGGGTCATCATAATATCCTTTCATTACAGAATCGCCTTTTACCAGGATCTTTCCGACTTCCCCCGTTTTGCATTCCTTAAGGGTTTCAAAATTCTCAATCTTCACCTGCATGTTCGGAATAACTTTCCCTGTACTTCCCGGCCTGTTGAATTCGGGCGAGTTGACAGATATAACCGGAGATGTCTCTGTAGCTCCATAACCCTCGAGAAGGGTGACGCCATGTTTTTTCAGATACCCTTCGCGCAGGGCATCAGGACATTTATCCGCCCCCGCCACCATCAGTCTGAGAGTTTTAAAATCACCGGGTTCCGATTTATGGAGGTAACCCCAGAAGAAACTTGGCGTGCCAACCATTACTGTCGGCTTTTCTTCGCGCGCTATGGTGCTGATAGTCTGAAAATCAAGCGGATTGGCATAGGTTATCATTGTCATGCCGTAATAAAACGACACCCAGAGGTTTACAGTCAGTCCAAAAATATGGAAGAAGACAAGATTTGCCAGCATGATATCTGATTCATGCAGATCGATATATGCTCCGAAATTTTCAATGTTTGAAATAAAGTTGCGATGGCTCAGCTGTACTGCCTTCGGATCTTTTTCACTGCCGCTGGTAAAAAGGATTGCAGCAGTGTCATTTTCGTCTCCTTTATGAATACGGTTAAGGATCATTTGAACAGGAAGCTTGGTAAGCAGGGCTGCTTTCAGCTTTTCTCCTGTTGTAACACTCTCCATTATATCTTCAATCAGCACCATACCTTCTATAACAGGACATTCAATTTTTTCCAGTAATGCCTTTGAAGTAATGATAGTTTTGAAGTTGCATTTTTTCTGTGCATACCTGGCGTTACTTTCAGCTCCAGTGGAATAGTTTATCATAACGGGTATCCTTCCGCTCATCAATGCCCCTACTGTTGCAAGTGCACAACCGGCAGATGTCGGTATCATTATGCCAATAAACCCTTTATCGTATTTGCTGAATTTTGAAGAAAGGATCAGAGCCCCGATCAAAGCCCTTGAATAGGTAACACTGCTTCCTGTGGTTTTGTCAATAATTGCAGGTTTTTTGGCATGTTTTTTTGCCTTAAGGACAAATTGCTGATGAAGTAACATAGGCTAACCTTTTTAGTTTAAAATGCGTTTTTCTGTCGGACATTATTTGTTGCCTCAGCTTCGAGACGAACGCAAATAAACATAAAAAATCAATTAGTGCATCTGTTTAGAATGTTTTTTAAAGAAATCCCAGATAACTTCACAGGCATTTATATCCCTGCTTGTTTTACCTATTATTCTTTTGCCAAGGTACTGATATCCTCCGGGCCATGTATGACCTCCGCCTTCGATTACATACAGAATAACCTCAGTTTCATTTTTCCCGTTGCCATACATCTCTGATCTTACCCGAGTACCATCATCAGGATCTCTGTCAGGTTCATTTGTTATCAGAGGCGATCCTGAACAATTATCATAATTTGCCCAAAACTTTACACTATTATATGCTGACAGAACTTTCCCGAGTTTTTTCTTTCCAAAGGGACCGGTAACATAACCCCCGTTGAAAGGTACGAGAGGATCATCTGCATTGTTTATTGCAAGAACTGAAACAGGAGAAGAGGGTGAACAGGAATTCAGGATATTCTCAGGGATATCTCCGGCAACCGGAGCTATTGCTGCTATCTTTTCAGACAGCTGGCAGGCAAGACGATAGCACATTATTGCTCCGTTTGACATCCCTGTAACATAAACACGTTTGGGATCGATGTTCAACTTATTGATAAGGTGATCAATAAGATTCGAAATATAACCGGTATCATCAATGTTATCTTCATGAACACGATAGCCTGTTTCTTCTTCTCCTCTTCCATCATTCCAGTGTTTGTCAATTCCATCGGGGTAAACCACAACAAAACCTTCTTCATCCGATAATTTATCGAATCCCCCGTATGTGAGCTTAATCATATTTTTCCCTTTTCCTCCTCCTCCGTGCAGAGCGATTAAAAGTGGTCGTTTTTTACTGATATCAAAGGAATTTGGAATGTGTATCAGTGAAGAGCGGTTAAGCCCTCCTGCATTTATCGAACAGTTGTAGGTTGTTCCCGGTTCGTGAACAGCAAAATTCACAAATAGGAAGGAAGCCAATAAGATAAAAGTTATAACTCGTCTCTTCGAAATATTACAGATCAGCCGGTTATTGATTTTCATATGCTAAAATTATTTCCTCTATTTTGCAGGTGTGGAAAATGGAGGAGCTTTTATATCGAGGTTAACATTCTGAATCAGCTTCATAGCTTCCTTCACCGCCCTTTCAAGCTGGGGATCGCGTCCCTGAGCCAGCGATGCAGCATCCTGTTTTACAGCTATATCAGGAGGAACTCCTTCGTTTTCAGCTATCCACTTGTTATTGACGGGATCAAAAATTGCATTATCCGGAGCAGTTACCATTCCTCCGTCAATAAGCCTGTAATGGACTGATGATTTTACCAGTCCACCCCATGTTCTAGAACCGATCAGTGGACCAACTTTCTGCTGCCTGAAAACCCATGGGAAAAAATCACCGCCCGAACCTGACATTTCATTTATCAGCAGGACCTTTGGGCCAAGGATTCCCGCAGGCAATACCCCGGGCTTTCCATCAGGAACTTCATTTGTATAAGCGGCCCGCAAGGTTCTTTTCATGAGGTCAACCATATAATCGTCGAGCAATCCTCCTCCATTAAAGCGCTCATCAATAACTGCTCCTTTTTTATCCTGCTGTGCAAAGAAATAGCGGTTGAATGATACCAGTCCCTGCATGCTTGTATTTGGGATCCATACATAAGCCAGTTGTCCGTCCGACAGGCTGTCAACAAGGCGTCTGTTATCCTCAACCCAGGCTCTCTGCCGAAGTGCTGTTTCACTTCTTATTGGTTTTACAGTCACCCTCCATGAGCCTTCAAACTGTGGAGCACTGTTAATGTTCAGAACAGTTTGTTCGTCGAGGGTTCCGTCAAGATATAGATAAGGGTCATCACTCCCGGTAATTTCCTTGCCATTGATGCCGACCAGGTAATAACCTTCCTTTATTTTAACACCCGGCTGATCGAGAGGGCTTGTCAGTTCAGGGTTCCAGCTTTGCGTTGTATAGATTCGCTTAATTTTCCAGCGATTTGACTCTGCTACCAGATCTGCACCCAGCAGGCCGACTTTTCCCTTTTCTACCTCAGGATAATCACCTCCCGAAACGAAACTGTGCCCTACTGAAAGCTCCCCGTTCATCTGATCGAGGATCCAGGTAAGATCTGCTCTGTGTTTTATAAAGGGAACAAGAGGAGCATACCGCCTGTAAACAGTATCCCAGTTGCGTCCGTGCATATTCGGATCGTAGAAATAGTCACGTTCATATCTCCATGCTTCCTCAAATATCTGTGTCCATTCTTCCTGCCTGTCCAGTTTCATCTGAAGGGTTACATTCAAAGTCTTTCCTTCATCCCCGGGTTTTGAAGCATCCAGCACCTTCCATGATTTGCCGACTCTGACCAGTAGTTTTTTGCCATCGGCTGATACGGAAACATTACCGGCTCCGCTTGTAAATTCCTTCATCTTCCTGTCCTCGAGAACAAATTTCTGAAGAGTAAGCCCGGGTTTATTCGGGATATTCTCGCCAATAAAAATGGTGCCTTTGGTTCCGTGTAAAATAAAAGCGTAATCTCTTTCGGGAATTGGCAGAGGTATAGTCCTGCGGCCGATATTGTCAAAATCAATCTGAACATTTAGTGTTGTATCGGCTGGTGTTTTTTTTACTTTATCGTTTTTCCTGGTATCAGGTTTCCTGGGTTCCTCCTTTTTTTCAGCAGGTTTCTCTTCGTCGCTGCGCAATATAAACGGCGACGGATCATCCTTTCGGAGATTTATTACATAGCATGCATATTCCGGATTGGCATTCATTGAGCTGGTATTGGCCCATCCTGAAGCTAAGGCCACTTCAGTACTTGCCAGAAAATAGAGATGTTTCCCGTCAAGATCCCAGGCAGGCGAAAAGGCATCTGCAAACAGGTTTGTAACCTGGTGTATGCTGTTATCGTTATGAGACCATATTGTTACTCTTCTGAAATTATTTGGTGCCGTTTTTGCATAGGCCAGCCATTTTGAATCCGGCGACCAGGTAAGACCCATGGCGCCACGTTCAAGATTTATCCCTCCGACATCGATTGTTTTTATATCTCCACTTTCAATGTCAATCACTCTTATCCTGACATCATCATCCGTAAAAGCTATCAGTTTACCATCGGGGGACCAGACAGGATCCCATGCCATTTTTGATATGCCGATAGGAATTTGTCCTGGTTCCGACAGACCGTCCTGAGAAGTAATAATTAAAACATAATTTTTATGTCCTGTATCTGAAAACCATGCAATTTTATCTCCTTTAGGTGACCATACAGGTGCCCGGTCAGCTACACCGCTACTCCTGGTTATGTTCCTGACATCACCCTGCTCTGCGGGCACTGTGAATATCTCTCCGTGCGACTCCATAAGGGCTCTTTTTCCAGTAGGTGATAAAGACGCGTCAGAAATGCTTTCACTTACATCCTCCCATTTGGTCTCAGCCCAGGGAAAATCTCCTGATATATTGATTTCCAGCCTTTTAATCTCATTAGTCCCGGGATCAAGAGTGAACAGTTCTCCATTGCGTTCGAAAGCAAGTTTGTTTTTTCCTGATAACCATTTAATATCAGAACCTTTGAAATGCGTAACCTGATTCAACTCTTTAGTATCCGGTGAGTAGGACCAGATATTTGCTGTCCAGTCGCGGTCGGACAAAAAATAAATATTCTTTCCAACCCATACCGGAAGGATATCTGTTGTATGGTCATTGGGTATAAGTGATTCTGACTGATCATTCAGGTCGAGCAAAGTAAGGGAAGTATTTTGCCCACCCCTGTAATCGCGCCACTCTTTATCCCAGCGATTTATTCTGTCTATTATAATTTTCTTTCCATCGGGTGAAAATGAACCGTTTGTTCCCCATTGCGATGTAAGAAGCACAGATGGTCCGCCTTTAGCCGGAACAAGCCATAAGCGTTCTACTGATGGTTGTGGAAAATCCCTCGAGGTTGAATAAAGTACCTTGCTGCCATCAGGGGTCCATCCCCTGGTGGTGGAAGCTGAAGGGTGCCAGGTAAGGCGTGTAGGGCTGCCTCCTTCTGTTGAGACTACGTAAATACAATCGGTACCTGACCTGTTAGATGTGAAGGCAATAAGTTTTCCGTCAGGTGAGATTTGAGGGTTTCTTTCGACAGCCTGAGTGCTGGTAATACGAAGAACATGCGATCCGTCAATATCCGATATCCATATGTCGCCGCCATAAGTAAAGGCAATATGCGAATCGCTTATTGAAGGCTGCCGCAGTAAACGGGTTTCCTGTGCCGAAGCTGTTACTATCATCAGGGCAAGAAGTATAACCAATACCGGTAATCGTCGGATCATCATGTGATGTACGGTAATAAAATAATTGAACTTATTCATAATTTTCTCAGATTTGATAATAATAGGATGCGAAGCCAAAGCCTGTAAAAATATTTTCTAATATAGGTTTTTATTCCGGAATATTTAAATCAGCAATGAGAAAATTTCCCCGGTATAGCTTGTCAGAATAAGATCCTTACCCTTATTGTATGAGGTATTTTCTTGAGGTCGCGCAATATTACCGTAGGGTCAAGTTCGCTTTCAGTCTCAATGATTACATATCCTATATAAGGGTCAGTCTGCAGGTACTCGGCAGAGATATTAATACCTCTGGTAGAAAAATAGCTGTTTATTTCGCGCAGTACACCAGGAACATTTGCATGTATATGCAAAAATCGCTGCTTGGAGTTATTGGCCTGGAGTGAGATCTCAACGAAATTCACTGCTCCAAGGGTAGAACCTGTATCGCTGTACTTCACAAGTTTTTCAGCTACCTCAAGTCCAATGTTGGCCTGTGCCTCCACGGTGCTGCCTCCGATATGGGGTGTAAGAATTACATTATTAAATTCCTGGAGAATGTTCTCAAAGGGTTCATCGTTGCTGGCAGGTTCTTTGGGAAAAACATCAGCGGCTACCCCGGCCAGGCGCTTCGATCTGAGGCCTGCCGCAACAGCCTTATAATCTACAACATCGCCTCTGGAGGCATTGATAAGGCATGCACCCTCTTTCATGATGGCAACCTGTTCATCAGAGATCATATTCCTTGTTAATTCTGTTGAAGGAACATGAATAGTTACCGTATCTGCTATTTTTAAAAGTTCGTTGAGGCTCGACAAAGGTTTAGCATTACCCAGGCTGAGTTTTTTTTCGATATCGTAATAATAAACATTCATACCCATACTTTCAGCCAGAATGGAAACCTGCGAACCAATATGCCCGTAACCTATTACTCCGATGTTCTTTCCTCTCACCTCCACCGAGTTATTGATAGCTTTCATCCATATTTTATTATGCGCCAGGGCATTACGTTCAGGTATGCCTCGCATAAGCATTATACACTCAGCTATAACCAGTTCCGCAACTGAACGCGTATTTGAAAATGGAGCGTTGAAAACAGGCATACCCAGCATCTCAGCCTCCAGAAGGTCAACCTGGTTGGTACCTATGCTGAAACATCCTATAGTAAATAATTTCGGAGCCTTTTGGAGCAGGCTCTTGCGAAGTTCCGTCCGGCTTCTGATGCCAATAATATGGGTTTGCTTTAACTTTTCTTCCAGTTCGGGACCTGATATGGATCCCTTAAAATATTCAAGATTACTGTAACCGTTTTCTCTGAAGTGCCTGACGGCATTTTCATGTATTCCTTCAAGTAAAAGGACTTTGATCTTACTCTTGTCGAGAGAATGCCTTATAATCATATTCTTAAGACTGTTGTTTAGAAAAAGTGCATAATAACCAAGGTCAGATATATTTTAAAAAGTATCCGAAATGCTCCTGCGGTGAAAATAGTCAAAAAAAATAACACCTGTGATTCTCAATAATTAAAAAAACTTCCTGATAATATAGAGTATAAGTGACAAAATCGCACTAAGCAGGATCATAGTGGTAATCGGGATAAATATTCTTACATTGTCTTTAACGATATTTATGTCACCCGGCAAATGACCAAGCCAGGTTAACCTGTTCCCGGCAAAATAAACTATGACCCCCGCAATAACAATGATGATACCTGCAACAATCAATATTTTGCCGATCTGTTCCATACACTTCACTTATATCCGGACAAATTTAATAATTCTCTGCAAATTACTTAAAGCAACATGAACCAGAAGAAGGGATGTCACTCCATAGACGTTCGATGATTTTTTAACGTGACAACTTTTTGACAGGAAACGACGTTTAAAAGATATTATTTAGCTGCCATGAATAAAATTTGGCTTATTCTATTTGTAATATGGGGCCTGCCACTTACCTTTTACCGCAGCAGGTTTCGTAAGGTGGTGTACCAGACGGATAGCTGGTTAATTAATATTAAACCTGTCTTCCTGAAAGAGATTAAAGCTCTCTTTGGAAATATATATCCCGATAATATTACTTATATTAAGTCCCGAAATTTCTACCGTATGTATTTGTCAATTTATGCCTTGTTATTTACTTGTTATCTTTTTTTTAATTCAGGTCAGGATATGAAAAAAATTGAAGTCGGGAGTAATATTCCTGAATTTACGCTGGCTGATCAGAATGGGAAAATGTTCTCCATCAGTTCTGTAATAGGTAAGAAGAACCTGGTGATCTATTTTTATCCGAAAGATGATAGTCCCGGCTGCACTGCGGAAGCCTGCTCTTTTCGCGACCAGTACGAAGTGTTCAACGAAGCCGATGCATTAATAATAGGCATCAGTGGCCAATCTGTGGAGAGTCATAAAGAATTTTCCGACAAATACCATCTTCGCTATACGCTCCTGAGCGATGAAGGAAATAAAGTACGCTTACTATTTGGTGTGCCTGCAAACTTTCTGGGCCTGATACCAGGCAGGGTTACTTATATTGTTGATAAATCGGGGAAAGTAATTTATATCTTCAACTCACAGACGCAAACTGAAAGGCATGTGGATGAAGCTTTGAGAATACTTAAGGGATTGTAGCAAATTATCTGAATCGCCTGGTATAACATACTTAACTATGGATGTATCAAAAAAATCTTACAGTTTTTCTTTAAAACCATTTCTTAAGATATGGGACTCTAAGATTATTTTACTGGGTTTAATTGATGTTTTGTCTATTTCGATAGTTTTCCAATGCTTATTTTATTTAAACAATCCGGATAAGGGAGGATTCTTTTTTTCAGAAAAACATCTTTTATGGTTATTCCTCTTTATATTGCCCTTCTGGATTTATGTCCTGTACCTTATAAAATTTACCAGAATTCCGACTAAACGTTATAAAGTCCTGTTTTTTGTATATCTGCATTCATCTTTTGTCATTTTTAGCATTCTTATTCTGTATGACTTTGTTTTTAAAGTATCCAGGATACCGAGCATCTTTTTATTTGAATTATCTGTCATTGGATTCCTTTTTCTTCTTCTGGTTCGCATAGTTGTCTATTTGGCATTTAAAAATTTCAGTGCAAAAAGGCATATTCAAAAAAACATTGTAATAATAGGCGATAATTCGTCGCTGCCTTTAATTGAGAGTATTTTCTCAAAGAAGTTGATGGGGTATCATATTGATGTAATTTTCACGGAATCGGGCATGGTGAAAGAAAAAGCTGAGAAATCAACGATTATTCTTCCTGAGAAATACCTGGGAATACTTGATGATTTAATAGAAGTGGATTTGATTGATGAAGTGTTTTACCTGAAGGGCAACCCCGATCCGGGTAAAGTAAGGGAAATACTTATCGCATGCGAATCGTGGGGTGTGACTTTGCTGTTAAACTATAAAGAAAAGGAATTCAGGTTGACTTCAGCCATCAGAAAAAATCTTGCTGATGGAAAGTATCTGAGTTTCATTAATATATCTAATAAATCCTATGCCTTTGCAATAAGAAAGACCCTTGACATTAACCTGGCTCTTCTTGCAATTGTTGTCTTATCGCCTGTATTCATTGTAATAAGTTTATTGATTAAGATCGCATCGCGTGGCCCCGTTATCCTGAAAGAGGAAATTGTAAGAGGCTGGGGTCGTCAGATCAGACTCTATAAATTCAGAACATGTTCTGCAGACTCTGACCGGAGATGGAATGCTCAGGAGCTGAATAATGATGTTAAAATTATTGAATCGCTGATAAATAAAAATTCCAGGAATACAAAAATCGGTAAATTCCTTGTTCAATCAGGAATAAACCGGCTGCCAATGTTATTTAACGTATTAAAAGGAGAGATATCAATTATAGGTCCGACACATCCCCTTCACAGCAAACTTGTAAAACCGCCTGATAAATAGGTTTGTTTGTTTTGAGTCATTCATGCGGGCAAAGCCAGGTAAACAAAAAATCTGATCAGGATAGTATGTATAAATACACAAATGAACTTATTCACGAAAGCAGCCCTTATTTGCTGCAACATGCTCATAACCCTGTTAATTGGTATCCATGGGGGGATAAAGCACTTGACGAAGCACAAAAAGAGAACAAGATGCTTATTATCAGCATAGGTTATTCCGCATGCCACTGGTGCCATGTTATGGAACATGAGAGTTACGAGGATACTACTGTGGCACAGATAATGAATGAAAATTTTATATGCGTAAAGGTGGACAGGGAGGAGAGACCGGATATAGACCAGCTTTATATGAATGCAGCTTACCTGGTAAATGGTAATGGTGGCTGGCCGCTTAATGTTCTGGCTTTACCTGACGGGAAACCTTTTTTTGCCGGCACATATTATCCCAGAGAGACCTGGATCAAAGTCCTGGATTATTTTGTAAACGAATACAAAAAGAATCCTGTAGCACTCAGAAACCAGGCAAAATTGATAACTGAAGGAATAAAATCATCTGATATTATCGATTTTAGCCATAACGAATCTGTTTCGTCCTCAAAAGACATAGATAATATTTTTAGTAACCTGGAATCGCATATTGATTTTAAAAAAGGCGGGATGAATCAGAATGTCAAGTTTCCAATGCCATCAGTGTGGGAATATCTTATGAATTATTATTACCTGGCTAAAAATCGTGATGCATTAAAAGCTGTAGTTTCAACACTGGATAATATGGCTGCAGGAGGTATTTACGACCAGGCAGGAGGTGGTTTTTCGCGATATTCAACTGATGAAAACTGGCATATCCCGCATTTTGAGAAGATGCTTTATGACAATGGCCAACTGGTAAGCCTGTATTCTCATGCGTGGCAATTAACCAAAAACTCATTATATAAAGACATTGTTTACCAGACAATTGAGTTTATTGACAGGGAGATGACCTCTCCGGAAGGAGGTTTTTATTCGTCGCTCGATGCCGACAGCGAGGGAGAGGAGGGTAAATTTTACGCATGGACATACGGGGAAGTAGTTTCAGTTTTGCATAATGAAGCTCCTCTTTTTATTGATTATTATACTATTACCAGGGCTGGCAACTGGGAGGATGGCAAAAATATTCTTTTCAGAAAGCTGCCGGATGATGAGTTCGCAAAAAAGCATAAAATAAGCCTGGCTGATCTTAATAATACGCTGGCTAAGGACAGGAGGCTGATGATGGAAAGCCGTAATAAAAGAGACAGACCGCCAACAGATGATAAAATATTAACATCGTGGAATGCCATTATGTTAAAAGGTTATGTTGATGCTTACAGGGCATTCGGGGAAGAAAGATTCCTGACTACGGCATTAAGAAGCGCCGATTTTTTAAGCAGAAATGCAATAAAAGGGGATAATGAAATTACCCGTAACTATAAGAATGGCAAATCTTCCATTCCCGGTCTTCTGGATGATTACTCATTTACTATTTCTGCTTTCATAGACCTGTACCAGGCAACATTTGATGAAAAATGGATCTATAAAGCAAATGAACTGGCTAAGTATGCAATACTTCATTTTTCAGACAGTACTTCAGGTATGTTTTTTTATACCCCTGATAATCACTCCGATCTGATTGCCAGGAAAATGGAAATTGGGGATAATGTAATTCCTTCCTCTAATTCGGAAATGGCATCAAATCTTTTTATGCTGGGCAATTTCTTCGACAATGAGTCATTCATTCAAAAGGCGGGACGGATGATGAAAAATGTCCGTGACAAAATACATCAGAATATCTACTCCTTTTCTAACTGGGGTCTTTTGGAATTACATTATATCAAACCGTTGTATGAGGTTGCCATTGTTGGTCCGGAATGGGATCAGATAAGGAAAACAATGGAAAGTAACTATCTTCCTGATGCTGTTTTTCTTGGTGGAAAAGATGAGGGAACACTGAATCTTCTTGAAAATAAGCTGGTCCCGGGTCAGACTACCATTTATGTCTGCTCGAATAAAACCTGTAAACGTCCTGTCACTGAACCTGAAGCTGCAATCAAACAAATCATGATCACCACCACTTCTTCTTTTTAAAGAAGAAAAACATCACTATTGTAAGCATAATAATCAGAGCCCACCATAAAGGATAACCATATCTCCATTCCAGTTCAGGCATAAACCTGAAGTTCATTCCATATACCCCGGCAATAAAGGTGAGAGGTATAAAAATGGCTGCAAAAATTGTCAGCACTTTCATAACCTCATTCATCTTGTTGCTGACTGTTGAAAGGTACAGATCGAGCATGCCGGAAGACATCTCGCGGAATATTTCCAGTGTCTCCGCTACCTGCACCGTGTGATCATAAACATCGCGCAAATAAAGGAATGTATCCTTGCTTATCAGCTCAAAATCGCTTCGTTGGAGGGAGCTAACCACTTCCCGCATTGGCCAAATTGATTTACGAAGGAACATAAGTTCCTGTTTATGATGGTAAATTTTATTGAGTGTTTCCTGGCTTGGAGATTGTAAAAGCTGTTCTTCAGTCTCTTCAATCTGTTCCCCGATGTGTTCCAGTACTGAAAAATAGTGGTCCACCACAGTATCCAATATACCGTACATCAGGTAATCACTGCCAAGCTTTCGAATTTTACCTTTATTACTACGGATACGTTCCCTCAGACCTTCAAGGATATCGCCCTCTTTTTCCTGCAGCGATATGACATAATCTTTGCCGACAAGCAGACTTACCTGCTCTAATTGCAATTCACCGTTGTTCTCTTTCAGATAAGCCATTTTGATTATTACGAAGAGATAATTATCATGCTCTTCAATCTTGGGACGATGAGTTGTATTGGCAATATCTTCCATAACGAGGGGATGAATATTGAAAACTTCTCCAACTTCATGAATGATCTTTTCATCATGCACTCCTGAAATGTTTAGCCATGTTACACTCGGACTATCCTTAAATGGCAGGCTTTCGGAAATACTTCCCAGCTCTTTTTCAGTAAATTCGGTTTCATTATAGTCCAGTACTTGAATTTTGACAGGATGCTCCCGTTTTATTCCAATATATTTGTCTGAACCAGGTACTGATGACGGGTGACCCATTCTTGGAACGAGCCTGGAGATATCGAATCTTCTGAGAAATTTATTTTTCATAATATTGAGATATGTCCCCATATGCCATTCATCCTGACTTTCTTACAATATTAATTTATGATAAAGTCAGTCTGCCGGCTATTTAAAAAAATTATCATCATCTGACTTATCGGAGTCTTTTTCTTCAACCTTTTCCTTTTTTGATGATCCCGATCCCAGATGTGATGCTATCATTCCAATTATCACACCTGCTGACACAGATATCAATATTAACAAAACGCCGGGAGTCTTTACTGACCAGAACCACAGTTTGAGCTCCACTATTTCAGCATTTTGCAAAGCGAAAATAACCAGGAGCAACAAAAGCGCGATAATCGTGATAATTTTAAATCTCATGGCTGATATTTTTTCAAAGGTACAATTTCTGTTTAAAAATCAGATATCAGAATTATTCATCCTGGTTCTTCATGATGACATTCATATTGTTAATGAAAAAACCCTCCTTATTAGTTAAGAAGGGTTTAGATGTGTGTTAAAATATTATAATTTAATAACTAACTACCTTTTGCGTTTAGGATCAGATGTCTCACTCTTTTTTGCTTTAGTGGTCCTGTTACTATTTTTTGTGGTTTTGACCGCTTTATTCGAGCTGCTTCTTCGTTCTTTGGAACTTGCTTTTGCAGGTTTCTGAGTTGTTGAGCGGGTATTGCTATTTCTGACTGCAGGTTTCTGAGTTGTTGAGCGCGTATTACTATTACTGACTGCAGGTTTCTGAGTTGTTGAGCG
>CAYUQR010000033.1:0-5263 GCA_964446825.1 uncultured Rikenellaceae bacterium | reverse complement strand
GAGTTGTTGAGCGCGTATTACTATTACTGACTGCAGGTTTCTGAGTTGTTGAGCGGGTATTGCTATTTCTGACTGCAGGTTTCTGAGTTGTTGAGCGCGTATTACTATTACTGACTGCAGGTTTCTGAGTTGTTGAGCGAGCACTGCTATTACTGACTGCAGACTGCCGGGTTGTTTTGTGTGTCACAGTGCTTTGATTTGCCGGGCGTTCAGATATTGTTCTGTTATTGCCAGATACAGATGATCTCTGATTTGCCCCGCTGTTTCCAGCCGGTTTCGGATTTGAGTTGGCCCGTTTTGTTATTGTAGTATTAGTTCTCCGGGAAGTAGTAGATCTTGTTGTGGAAGCAGCAGGATTAGCAACTTTTGCATGACCGTTATCCATTCTCCTTGAAGAATTATTACCAGGGTTGCTTCCAGCTGACCTCCTGTTCTGAGAAGGATATGTTTTTCTGTAAGCAGCTTCACCTAGTTTCCTCTGATCAGGATGTGAATACGTACTCTTGTAATAGCCAGACTTAACTTTGTTATAAACATATGGAGAATGTGCACGCCTACTGGTGTAATAATATGTGTTCCAGTTTGTATACCTGTGGTTGTTCGTGCGCCTGTAATATCCGTAGTAGTTATTATACAGGTTATAATGATATCCGTAATAATAATCCCAGTAGTAAGGTTTCCACGGATGCCAGTAAGAAGGGTAATATCCCCAGTACCACCTTGAGCGCCAGACAACATAACTCGGACTGTAGATAAATCTTATCATCGGCCAGGATGCTATAACCAGAGGAGTGGTTGTTACCACGTTCACGGTTCGTCCGTTGACTACTTCATTATTCCCTGTATATCCGGGGTTTGGTGTCTGATTTGCATTGTCAAATCTCGGCTCAATGATATAATTTTGCCCGTAGAGCGCTTCATCTCCTGTGAGCTGGATCTGTACATCTCCGTTGGAAAAACGCTGAACTGTGAATACCGCAACGTCCTGAGTTTCATTCTGACTTATCTGGTCCTGAATTATAATATTATGAACATTTCCATCAACATCATCTATTACTCTTAAGTAATCGACAAGGTTATCTCCATTCAGATCGAGATTATTGATATTGGAATTCGGATCATTAAGGTTTGTCTCAAATTCTTCCAGCGTTTTTGATTCCTGAAACATCTGCATAACAGCGTACAGGTTAAGATTATCGCCAGGCAGTCCGAGGTAGTCACTGGACTGGTCCTGTGCTTTGAGCGCCATACCTGAGGTTAAGAGCGCTGCGAAAAGTGAGATGGTTATTAACTTTTTCATGGTGTTTGTTTTTAAAGAACACGTTGTTCACAATAGCATAAGCAAATGTCGTACCAAATATGAAAAATACTTTCTGACCAGCACCCGGAGAATTTCGCAAAGTGAGAAAAAAAGGGCATCCGGAGCCTTATGATATTATTTTTTTATTGCCTGCCTTCAACCATGATGCAATTATTTCCATTTTTGTTTTCTACTTTTATCATTTACAGGGACCAATGTTTGAGTTGATGGATGAACGAACTTTAAATGTCAGAAAACGAAGAACCTTTCGGTTCGGTCCCGGGAGCCTGGTTACGGCAGCATTTATTGGTCCGGGTACCATAACAACCTGTTCCCTGGCAGGTGCCGGGTTCGGTTATGCACTTTTATGGGGGCTCGTTTTCTCCATCATAGCGACCATCGTGTTGCAGGAGATGTCTGCGCGCCTCGGTATAATTACACGTTCGGGTCTGGGGGAGGCATTGAGGAAACAATTTTCAACACCTTTACCCAGGATAGTCACGACTATCCTGGTAATTTCAGCTATTGGAATTGGTAATGCGGCTTTTGAAACGGGAAATGTACTGGGAGCATCACTGGGATTGCAAACGATTTTTGCTTCCGGAGATATTCCCATCAGGCTATGGGCAATTGTCACAGGTATTTTGGCTTTTTTACTTATGATTATAGGAAGTTATAAGCTTATTGAGAAGGTTTTAATATCTCTTGTAATACTTATGAGCCTCACTTTTCTTACAACAGCAATAATAATTTCGCCTCATTTACCGGAGATACTTGGAGGGATGTTTATTCCGTCAATGCCAAAAGGATCGATACTTACCCTTGTAGGTCTGATAGGAACCACCGTGGTCCCTTACAATCTGTTTCTTCACGCTTCGGCAGTGCATGAAAGGTGGACAGATCCGGAAGATCTGCCTGAAGCAAGGCTTGACATATCTGTTTCTGTTATACTGGGAGGCTTTATTTCCATGGCAATCGTTGTGACATCAGCCGCAGCATTTTTTGGTACGGGAAACAGCATTGTCAATGCTTCCGACCTGGGGATACAGCTGGAGCCTTTGCTCGGAGGATGGGCTAAGTACTGCATAAGTCTCGGACTTTTTGCTGCAGGTGTTTCTTCTGCCATCACCGCACCCCTGGCAGCAGCATATGCCACAACAGGTATATTGGGCTGGCAAAGGGATCTTAAATCGATGCGGTTCAGAATTATCTGGATCTTTATATTACTAACCGGCATGGTCTTCTCTGCCGTCGGTTTCAGTCCTATCAATGCAATTGTTTTTGCCCAGATGGCCAACGGCATATTATTACCTGTTATAGCAATATATCTGTTGTGGGTTATGAACAGTAAAAAGATAATGGGGACAAGTGTCAATACGGTACTTTCTAATATATTTGGAGTAATAGTTGTTCTGATTGCATCAGGGCTGGGACTGAGATCTCTCCTGCATGTATTTGGGATTATTTGAACTTAAATAATATGATTATTGATCTTAACTGCGACCTTGGTGAATATGACGTTTCAGGAAATATTGAAACTGATGAGGCCATAATGCCCTTTATCACTTCTGCCAACATTGCCTGCGGACTGCATGCCGGCAGTCCGCTTATTATGGAGAGAACCATCCGTATGGCAATTAAGCATGGGGTTGGTATTGGAGCTCATCCGGGTTACCCCGACAGAGAAGGATTTGGAAGAAGATCATTGACCCTTACAGATGATGAGCTCAGGGCGTCGATCCTTTACCAGATTGGCGCTTTAAAAGCAATAGCTGAGGCTTCAGGATCCAGGCTGCAGCATGTGAAACCGCACGGCACTCTCTATAACGAAGCTTCGGTTGATCATAAAATGGCGATGGTAATTGCAAAGTCTGTAAAGGAGACAGACCAGTCCCTGATACTTGTCGGACTTTCCGGTTCACAGCTCATAAGAGCTGCCGGCGAGATCGGACTTCCATTCGCCAGTGAGGTATTTGCTGACAGAGCTTATGATGATGACGGTAACCTGGTCTCCAGGAATATTCCAGGATCGGTGTTTTATGACACAGAATTGGTTATTGAAAGAGTAATAAGGATGATAAACGAAAAAGTGATTGAATCTGTCAGCGGAAGAATTATTCCTGTAAGGGCCGATACTATCTGTCTTCATGGGGATAATGAGATGTCGGCTTTTTTTGCCAGAAGACTGTCAGAGGCTCTTCAGGCAAAAGGTATTGGTTTAAAGTCAATGGGAAAAAGATAAGGAGATGTATAAAGATATTCCATGCGGTGATTCGGCATTTATTTTAAAAACCGGTGATGATATTTCGGTCAAGACTAACCTGGCTGTCAGGAAATTATTGTTTTTTTTAGAGAATCAGAATTTTAACGGTGTAGTAGATTTTATACCAACATATAATGAGCTGATGATCTGTTACGATCCGGCAATAATAAGTTATGACAGGCTGTTGTCTAATTTTCGTTCCCTTGAGGCAGACTTTGATAAAATTGAATTACCGGAATCATCCGTTATTCATGTTCCTGTGCTTTATGGAGGCGAAGCCGGCCCGGACCTTCATGAAGTTGCTGTCTTTAGCGGACTATCAGAAGAAGAGGTGATAAAAATCCATTGTTCAGAAAGTTACTATGTTTATATGCTGGGTTTTACACCCGGATTTTGTTACCTGGGAGGGATGGACGAGCGTATTGCGACACCCCGAAAGAAGACTCCACGATTGACAATTCCTGCCGGTGCTGTTGGCATAGCTGACAAACAGACCGGGATCTACCCAATAGAAAGCCCGGGCGGCTGGCAATTAATAGGCAAGACTCCTTTAAGACTTTTCGATCCGGCCGGGAAACCCGAATTCCTTATCAGAGCAGGTGATTTTATGAAATTTATTCCTGTTACTGAGAAGGAATACAAAGATATACTGAACAAAGTTGAGGAGAGGGTTTTCGAGATTACAAAAAGCAAAAAAGTCTGATCATGGCGTCAATAATTATCCAGTCAGCAGGCATGTTGACGACGGTTCAGGACCAGGGGAGATTTGGATACCAGCGTTATGGAATGCCTGTGTCGGGGGCTATGGATATTTTTTCTTATAAACTGGCTAACCTGCTTGTTGGTAATAATGCTCCGGAGGCATGTCTTGAAACCACTATTACAGGTCCCGAAATACTATTCACAGATAAAGGTGCAGTAGCAATCTGCGGAGCTGATATGGGGCCGCTGAAAAACGGGATGCCGGTAAGTATGAATAAAACCATAGAGATAAAAAGCGGAGACAGGTTAAGTTTCACAGGTTTAAAAAACGGATGCAGATGTTATATTGCTTTTGCTGGAGGAATTAATGTCCCACCTGTCATGGGCAGCCGCTCCACTTATCTGAGGGCAAAAATAGGCGGCTTTGGAGGGAGAGCACTTAAGTCCGGTGATGAATTACCACTGGGGGAGAGTGAAAAGAGGATAAGGATCCTGGAGATCCCAGGGAAATTATTGTTGACTTATAAGTCCTCTCAGACCGTCAGGATTTGTCCTGGCCCTGAAATAAGCCGTTTTGGACTGGAGGGGATACAACAACTTCTTACATCAGAGTACATTGTTACCGATCATAGCGACAGGATGGGATACCGCCTTGCAGGCAATTTAATAAAGCATAAATCTTCAAATGCAGATATTATCTCGGCAGGAATATCTGCAGGAACCATTCAGATACCCGGAGATGGCCAGCCTGTGATACTTATGGCAGATCGTCAGACAACCGGAGGTTATTCGCGAATTGCAAATGTTATCAGTGCAGATCTGACCCTGGTGGCCCAGATGATTCCAGGTGACCATATCCGATTCATGGAAATATCCATTGAACAAGCACAGGCGCTTTATATAGCAAGGGAAAAAATGATAATGGAATTGCTTGATAATGCTATATGAATAAATGTCGTCAGTATTATTTAATACATCTTCCCCCTTCGCCCTAAGTC
>CAYUQR010000032.1:1597-34182 GCA_964446825.1 uncultured Rikenellaceae bacterium | reverse complement strand
ATATGCACTCCCCAACAACGGTTGTCATAATCCCTGATGTACAAAAAAATTGTATAGGGACTCGAAATGACATGTCAATTTGGTGTTTACTGGGGGGGTGAAGAAGCGGCGATTCGCAGAAAAATGTTTCTGATATTATGAGTTGTGTCGCGAATCGCCACTTCTTCACCCCCATATTCTCTTCAAAAGCCCTGACATCCCGAATCCCGCTTCATGCGGGATGAGGGATCTCCTTCGAGGTAAAGTATTGTATTTAAGTATGCTAACCTATAAATTTTACCCTTCCCGGGTTGAATACCTTATCAATACCTAATCAAAAGAATAATGAATTAAGATAACCTGATTTTTGTATTATCTGGTTTAAAAATTATATTTTTGAAAACTACTAAACATTATTCAATATGAAAAATTCAGTATACATACTTCTTTCTGCTTTTCTGTTGTTTTCATGCAGCGACAATAATAACAAAGCTAATTCAGAAAATTCAGCCAGGCAAGAAGTTGAGGATATTGCAGTTAAGTATGTAAAAGATAAATTTAAAGAAACAAAAGAAACGGTCGCAGCTAATGGAATTATAACAATAGTCGATAACCAGTTGCAATTTGTGGCAATGACAGATAATCAGACCAGTTATATTATTGATCCTGCCAGGATTGTCGTTGGGCTCATTGATGCTGACAATAAAGAGGATGCAATACTGACTATTAATTCTTTTAGAGGCCGGTATGAAGAAATGCCGGAACATCTTATATTTATTAACTCAGATGGGAGCCTTATGCTTAGCAGGGTTATTGAATCAGACATGAAGATTTTAGGAATTAAGGACAGAATAATAACAGCTGAAGTTTATACTCATTCTCTCAATTCGCCACTGCACGATTGTGCCTCATGTAAAGAGGTTGTAAAATATCAGTTCAGGCAGGGGGATCTGATCAAAATAGAATAAAGGATAAAAATATTTTCGTTTCTAACCTAACTTCACTCAATTCCAATAAATTTGAGGATCACTTATCAGTGTGTTTAAAAACTTTGACTTTTGCTCTGTTGATACCTGCCACTACCAGTGATGTGTCCCCTTTAAAATAAAGTAATGATTCGACCATTCCCTGAAGCAGGAAACCACTTTGCGATGGTGTTAACAAATCAAATGACGGTTTTCCGGGTTCCCTGTTTTTACCTTTATTTAAAAGCACTAACCCCTTATTGGCATCATAGTAACCGGTGGAGATATCATAGGTATAATCGTTACCAGCCAAAAGTACATCAGGGTAGCCATCATCATTAAAATCCTCTACGACCATTTTTGTTAAAGGCGACATCTGAACAAATAACGGTAGTTTTTCCCATCTGAAGCTACCGTTGTCATTCCAGACAATATAACTCGAGGTAGTGTTGACATACATTTTTGTTAAAAGCCGTTGCATTACATTTTCATCTAAAATATCACTGATGTTGGCATAACTGAATGGGGCATATTCCTTAATCTTCTTTGTGAAATATACTGATTGTGACCATAGCTCGTCGAGGTAATTAACAGGATATTCCTGCATCTTCCCATATTTATCAGCCCAGTAAGCAGTCATGATCGGGTCAATTGTACCATCCATATCCAGGTCAATCGCATATAAATTTAAAGGATATTTATCGCTGACTATAAACCTGTTATTTTCACCAAGATTACCAACTATATAATCATCATCGCCATCCTGATCAAAATCGCCGGCAGCAACTGAGTACCATATCCCATGGTGATCCTCAAAGCTTGGAATATTCTGGGCAACAAGCTTTTTTCCATTTATGTTTTTGAGCATTACAGGCGAATTCCATTCCCTCATTACAAGCAGATCTTTCCAACCATCCTTGTCATAATCAGTCCAGATGGCATCAGTTACCATTCCAAGTTTGTAACGTGATGCAGAGTCAACTGTAAGTTTCCCTTTATCATTATGTATAAGCCATGAGTCGCTGGCATAAGGGTACATATCTTTTTTTATTCTTGCTCCAACAAACAGATCCACAGATCCATCTTTATTAAAATCGCAGGGGCGCAGAACAGAGGAAGAGAATGGTGGAATAGGAAGCATTGATCGCACAAAATTACCTCCACGGTTTTCATAAACATAGTGTTTATAATCATCTTCACTTTTATTCTCATATCCACCGGCAACAGCAACAACATCGTTATCGCCGTCATTATCAATATCCAGTATAGCCAGATCTCCTTCAGAGAAATCTTTCAGAGTGGTTAGTCCTTTAAGTTCAGTTGAGGCAAAACTCATGCCTTTTCTTAAAAACACTGAAGTAGGCAACATATTTGTGGAACCAATAATTATATCCTCCAGTCCATCTCCATTGAGATCGCCTTTCGCCATACAAGGGCCTATCTGAGAAAACTTATGTGGAATGATCCTCTGCTTAAGTAAATAATCCACGAAATCAGTCTGTTCATGCTTATAAACAAGAATATTATCCTTCTCATTAAAAAGCATATCGCTCGCAGGTTCACCTAAAAGACTAACCTGCAGCGGGATAGCGTCTTTCTCATCAAGAATTATTATCTGGTTAGCCGGAATATCCCTAAGCACTGACACGTGTTTCCCGGTTGGCCATATAATCCTCACTGAATCAATGCTAACAGCATCAGAAAGACCGAAATGTATAACCGGATCAACAGACGATGCATATCCCCTGGTAATGAAATGTTCAATGAACTGGTATTTCCCTTTATTCCATAACTCAACCTTTGCACCAATGGCCAGTGTATTTCCTCC
Source organism: uncultured Rikenellaceae bacterium (assembly GCA_964446825.1). GTDB lineage: Bacteria > Bacteroidota > Bacteroidia > Bacteroidales > VadinHA17 > LD21. The sequence continues at coordinate 31,410 of CAYUQR010000032.1, read as the reverse complement.
AATACCTTTTAGGATCAATTCCAGAAAATTTGAGTTTTTCTTTGATCTCTCAACAGTATTATTTCTTAGAATAAAAGCCTGATCATTAATATTATTTACAACATAATCAAGATCTCCATCATTGTCCAGATCAACAAAAGATGCTCCGTATGAAAAAGAGGGTACAGGTGGTAACCAGTCATTTCTTTTTATAAACTTAAGGTTACCCGTATTCTCATAAGCAACATTTGGTATTTTAACTGCAGGAGCCATATCAATCAACAGTTTGTCGGTGGCATAAAAACCTGCTGCCGTTGTTTTGAACTTGGTCCAGTCATTATCAGTCATATCTTTCGGGAAGCCATTGGCGATTATCAGATCCTTATCACCGTCATTATCATAATCGGCAAACAGTGGCGACCAGCTCCAGTCCGACTGATAAATTCCCATATACTGTCCTATCTCACTATATGGAAGCATTTCGCCCTTCAGAAAGCCGTTGTGAAGATGAAGCATATTTCTTAAATACTGATGTTCATAATTAAAGGTTTGATCCTTAATATAATAGATGTAGCTAAATCCACCTATAGTCTGTCGCCTTTTATAATAAGCTTCAGGCAGCATATCAAGTGTGAACATATCAGGATTCCCGTCATCATTAATATCAGCCATATCATCTCCCATAGATGATTTGGACTGGTATGACATATAATATTTAATCTCATTTTTAAAGGTCCCGTTTTTCTGGTTTATATATAGAAGATCATTCGACATGAAGTCATTTGATATATAGATATCGGGATATCCGTCTTTATTCACATCACCTACTGCCATTCCCAACCCGTAACCCTCATATACAATCCCTGCTTTGATTGTCACATCGGTGAAAGTGCCATCTCCGTTATTATGATATAGTCTGTCATTATTCGGTGCACTGCCATCAGTAAGTTTTTCCCTGTAATTGGCAAGCATCCTCTGGGTAACGGTGTTATTCAATATATACAGGTCGAGGTTTCCGTCGAGATCATAATCTAAAAAAGCAGCACCGGTTGAAAAACATGTATCTGCTATTCCGTACTTCTCAGCCATTTCAATAAAAGTAGGATCACTGTCATTCTTACAGCCCAGGTTCACCCATAACTTGTTCCTGCGTTTCTGAGGATTCCTGCTGGTAGTGGCAGTTAAATAAACATCAGGCCAACCATCATTGTTTACATCACCAATAGTCACACTACCATACCACTCATCATTTGTAAGTCCCTTGAAATTGGAGGTGATATCCCTGAACTTAAAGTCACCTGTATTAAGATATATCTTTGGAGAAACCTGATTTCCAGCGAACACAATATCTTGTAACCCGTCTTTATTAAGATCGGCTATTCCCACTCCTGCTCCATTGTATATATATTCGTAAGACATTACATTGAAGCTATCAGATTCGGTCAAATTATTACTAAAATCGACTCCAGTTTCTTTTGAATTTAATAATTGGAATCTTGGCGATTTGGAACATGATATCAACAGTACAGTACATAACAGAAATATAAATTTACTCATGCTAATACGTAATGATTTTTTATGTTTGGTAAATGTATAAAAAAAGTGGACTTTATGTAGTAGCAGTCCACTTTAGTATAGGATAAATTAATAAATATTAATGAAGGATGTTAAGGACCAGCTTACCCAGTCCAAACGTCGGACATAAAGTCTATTCCTGACCCAAACCGACTCTGTATAATGAATACCCCAATCGTGGCAGCCTATGCCCCTTCTTCCCGAAAAAAACGAAAATTTCAAAGAGTTCAACGAATATGAAAACAAAACTTGCCTCACTTTCAGTTGAAAGATATAATAATTAGTCCTTTATACAGCGTATGGAATAGCCGTTGTGTATGTCATCATGTCCTTTGAACGAATGATTACTTTCATCGAAGAGACCAAAGCACCAGGCATCAACTTCATTGAACATTGTGGATGTCCACCAAATAGCGTAAGAATTACCAAATAATGGAAAGTTACCGCGACCGAATCGCATGCCTCCGGGGAGTGCCGTGAAATCGAATTCGTTGGTACCATATTTTAAAATATTTTTCCAATGGTTTGTTCCCTTTTCTTTCAGTATGGCACCTGCCTTTTCTTCACCTCCCAGGTATTCAATCAGAGTTGTCCATTCGTCTTTTGAGGGTACATGCCAACCTTTAGGACAAAGTTTTTTTGTATTAACTGTGTAAAAGTTATACAAAGCTCCGTAAACTTCTTTGTTTTGAGTATTATTTTGAAACCAGCAATAGGCTGGTTTTTCCATCTTTCCCCATTTATTATACTCCGTAACTACGGGTATAGCAGTGCCATCATTCAATGTTGTGGTTTTAAGGTTTTCTTGCATCCAAATTTGATTTCCTATAGATAATGTAACATAAACATTTCCATCAGCATCAGTCACCGTCTGTGCGTGCAGCGTGATCAACCTTAAACATAATAAAGTCATAGCCACTAATAATATTTTCTTTTGTTTCATTTTTAAACTTTTTAATTGTTATGCTCAAAAACCTTAACTTTTGCCCTGTTAAATCCAGCAACAACCAGCGATGGATCTCCCTTTAAGTACAGCAACGACTCGACCATACCCTGAAGTAAAATACCGCTTTGAGAAGGTGTCAGTACATAGAAAGAGGATTTTCCTTTTTTCTGGTTCTTGCCTTTATTTATTAAGACGATACCTTTATTAGCGTCATAATATCCTGTTGACAGATCATAAGTATAATCGTTGCCTCCTACCAGTACATCCGGCCAGTTATCACCATTAAAATCCTGTACTATCATTTTTTTTATTGGAGATACCTGTAGGGGAATCGATAATTTCTCCCACCTTAAACTATCATTATCATTCCATAAAATGTAACTAGAAGTTGTATTTACATCAAGAGTAAATTCTAATCTCTTTAATAAATTTTCATTGAACATTTGATCAAAGCTGCTATAGCTAAAAGTTGTATAATCACCATATTTTACTATAAAATATGGTGATTGTGACCATAGTTCATCAAGGTAATTGATCGGGTATTCTGTCATCTTACCATCTTTATCAGGCCAGTATGCAGTTATTATCGGATCAATATTACCATCCAACTCAAGGTTAAAAGCATACAAGTTTAATGGATATTTTTCACTGGCAGTAAATCGATTATTATCTCCAAGATTGCCAATAATATAGTCATCATCACCATCCCTGTCAAAATCACCTGCCGCCAATGAATACCAGATTCCATGCCGGGCCTCAAGCTCCGGTATTATCAGAGGGATCAATTCTTTTCCCTTCATATTTTTAAAGAGGGCAACAGAATTCCATTCTCTCGTGACAAGCAGGTCCTCCCATCCGTCTTTGTCAAAGTCAGTCCATATTGCATCTGTGACCATGCCCAGATTTAAGCGACAGGTAGAATCAACTGAAAGTTTTCCTTTGTCATTATGTATCAGCCAGGAATGGTTGGCATAAGGGAACATTCCCGTTTTAATTCTGGCACCAACAAACAAATCAATACTGCCATCATGATCATAGTCGCAAGGTCTTATAACTGAAGCAGAAAATGGGGGAATAGGTAATAATTTTCTTGCAAATTTTCCATTTTGGTTTTCATACAGGTAATGCAGGTATTCACTTTCCTGTTTATTTTCATATCCGCCGGCGATAGAAACAACATCATTATCACCATCATTGTCAATATCCAAAATCGCCAGGTCAGCTTCAGAAAATTCTTTTTGTGTTGTCAGTCCCTCAAATCTGGTATCTTCAAATCCTTTGCCCTTTCTTAAAAATACTTTTGTTGGTAATTTGTTGGTAGAACCTATGATTATATCTTCGATACCATCTCCGTTAATATCTCCTTTAGCCATTCGTGGTCCTATCTGTGAAAACTTATGAGGTATAATGGTCTGGTTGAGTCCGTAATCGACAAAATCATTTTGTTGGTGCACATAATTTACCAAACCCTCTTGATTATTAAACAGCAATTCACTTTTCTTTAAAGATTCAGTATCAGTGTGTGATGGCATAGAACTTTTTTCATTTATCTCAATAATCTCATTTACTGCAACATTTTTAAGTACCGTAATATTGCCACTTGCCGGCCAGGTCACCCGAATTGAATCAATTATAATATCCTTAGAAAGTCCAAAATGAACGATTGGGTCTACAGAAGAAGCATAGCCTCTTGACAGAAAGAGTTCAGAATACTGAAATTTTCCATTGCTCCAAAGCTCCACCTTAGCTCCTATTGCCATTGTATTGCCAGACTTTCCAATTAACCTGATCTCAATAAAATTTGATCTTCCCTTGAATTTTTCTACAGTATTATTACGGAGAATAAAAGCTTTATCATTTATATTGTTTATTACATAGTCAAGATCACCATCGTTATCAAGGTCCACAAAAGAGGCACCATTTGAAAAAGAAGGAATTTTCGGTAGCCAGTCATCTTTTTTAATAAAACCGGTATCGCCGGTATTTTCAAAAGCGATGTTCGGAATTTTTACAACAGGAGCCATTTCAATCAGAGTCAGATCGGAAGCATAGAATCCGGCAGCCTTCACTTTTAACCTGGTCCAGTCCTTATCAGTTATGTCACTCGGGAAACCATTAGTAACGATAAGATCTTTATCACCATCATTATCATAATCAGCAAACAGTGGCGACCAACTCCAGTCCGTCTGATAAACCCCCATTATCTGACCTTCTTCACTGTAGGGCAGCATTTCACTGTTCAAAAAACCATTGTGCATCTGCAGCATATTCCTTAAATACTGATGTTCATAACCGTATTTTTCATCATTTATATAGAAGTTATAGCTAAAACCATTAATAGTCTGCTTTTTTTTATAATAATTTTCAGGCAGCATATCGAGAGTAATTATATCCAAATTACCATCATTGTTAATATCAGCCATATCATCACCTTTTGAAGATTTTGACTGGTAAGAAATATATTTGCTGATTTCATTTTTAAAGGTTCCATCTCTCTGATTTATATATAATAAGTCATTTGACAAGAAATCATTTGATATATATATATCAGGGTATCCGTCCTTATTCACATCACCAATGGCAAGTCCCAGACCATATCCTTCATAAAGAATCCCGGCTTTTATTGTCACATCAGTGAAAGTACTGTTACCATTATTATGATATAGTCTGTCACTATTCGGGGCACTTCCGTCAACCAGTTTCTGATGGTAATTGGAAAGCATTCTTTGGGTTACAGTATTATTCAAAATATAAAGGTCGAGGTGACCATCCCTGTCATAATCAAAAAACGCAGCATTAGTACTAAAACCGGTATCAGCAATACCATACTTTTCAGCCATTTCAGTAAATGTGGGATCAGTGCCGTCTTTTGCTCCATTATTTACCCATAACCTGTTTTTACGTTTTTCCATATCCTCGCTGGTTGTTGATGTGAAATAAACATCAGTCCATCCATCATTATTGATATCGACAACTAAAACACTGCCATACCACTGATCATTTGTAAGTCCGGTAAAATCAGAGGTAATATCTTTAAACTTAAAATTACCAGTATTCAAATAAACTCTTGGGGAAACCTGATTACCTGCGAAAATTATATCCTGTAAACCATCATTATTAAGATCAGCAATACCTACACCTGCACCATTATATATATATTCATTTTTCATAATATTGAAACTATCACTTTCAACAACCAGGTTGGCGAATTCAACGCCAGTCTGACTGGAATTCAATAGTTTAAATTTTGGCGATTCTGAACATGAGACCAAAAATATGGGGAAGAGCAGCAATAAATATTTTCTCATAATGTATAATAATTGGTATAAATAATTCAACATCATTATATTAGATTACGATTCAATTAACTTTTCTTAAGTATTTACATCTACTCCACCCCTCTCCAGGGGGAGAGAGGCTTTATAATTTTATCAGTAAATGTATAAAAAAAGTGGACTACTCTTGCAAGTAGTCCACTCAATACTTGGATTAAATGATATCACTTAAGTGCCGGGTTCTGTTCCAATTTCCCATTACTCAAGTCAATTTGACGTTGTGGAATCGGATACCATTTGGCTTTATCAGTTATTGTGGCGCTTCCATATAGTTTATCTCCCCAGGGCATAGTTTTTTCATAAGCAAGAACACGCTTCAGCTCATTAACAGTAATGCCCCATCTGTTAAGATCGAACCATCTGTGACCTTCCTGGCCAAGTTCAAGTTTTCTTTCCATATAAAGTGCCTTTTCAGCATATGCTTTATCCGGAAATGCAGTAGTGTATTGAGCTATCTGATAGTTAGCTGCAAATGTACCATCAGGCATCTTTACCCATCCGGCTGAATTTGCAGCCCTGGCCCTGATCTGATTGATATATCCCCTGGCATTATCCAGAGAACCGGCTTCAATCTCACATTCTGCAAGAAGGAGAAGAACATCAGCGTAACGGATCATACGGTAACCATTTGCAGTATAACCTGATGTCCAGCTGGTAATATCAGTTAGTTTACCTTCCTGTGATTTTTTGTAAACCTGTTTCTTTGGACTCCATGGACCAGAATAGGTCTGGTCACGAATCCAGTCAGCACCTGTATGCAGACCCCAATCCCAATAGGGAATTCCACGTCTTCCAACTGACCAGTCCAGTCTTGGGTCAAGCGCACCCTGGTCAGGCGTAAAATCAGGATCAGATTCAACTACACCAGAAGCACCGGGAGCGGTCGCATTTGCAACCAAACCATAGTCATTCTTAACAGGATCGCTATTGTATGTGTTATCAAGAAGTGGTAACCCACCAACTGTTCTGAAGGAATTGACAAACTCCTGGGTTGGGTCGAAGAAACCGCAGCAACCGCCTGGAGATGCGCCACTTTTGTAAGGGAAATTCAATACTTCCCCTGATCCGGCATTAATTGCTCCTGAACCATCATTTATAGAATACTGAACTGTATATACCGATTCAATATCGTTACGGTTTTCAATAGCAAATATCTCACCATAGGTTGGAGCAAGTCCGATAGCTCCACCATCAGGTTTTTGACCGGTTTTAGCTTCATTTAAAAGGGTTAGAGCACCAGCATAATCGTGATTCATCTGCATTAATGCTTTGGCCAGAAGTACCTGACACACAGTTTTATTGAACTTACCTATTTCACCTGCATTCAGCGGAAGTTTAGTTCCTTCAGTCATGTCGGCAATGATTTGTGGTCTTACATCTTCGGTATTTGTTACAGTTGCAGGATCAGTTGTTTCATCCATATAAGGTATCTTTTCCCACATTCTCCATGCTTCAAAATGATACCAGCCGCGAAGTGCTCTGGCCTGCATAATGTAATTATCAGCCTGGTCCTGAGTAATCTTTCCACCATCTAACGCTTTGGTGGCAACCATAATTATGCTGTTGCACCTTGAAATAGCTTCATAAACCTCTCTCCATTTATCATTCACGTAATAATTTGTAGCTGTCTCAGAGTAAGTTTGAATAGGGTTGATTTCAGGCTGGTCACCTCCATCTGTTCCTTTGTTTGCTTCCATACCACGTATAGAACCCCAAACCCAATTGGAGGCAGTTGTTTCCCAAATACCCCCACCGGGTGTCCAGGAAAAAGGTAAATCGGCCACGCCATCAATCATAGAATAGGCGCCGACCACAAGGGCATCAAGCCCTTTAGTGCTTTGTAATAATCCTTCATCCAGACTTCCTGTAGCAGGGACATTAAGAAAATCCTGCTTGCATGAACTCCAGATTCCAATTATTGCAAGCATCGAGATTAATATGATATATTTCTTTTTCATATTATAATATTTAAAAAATTAAAAATTAAGGGTAAGTCCGAAAATATACTGCTTCACCTCAGGGTAGTTACCAGTGTCAGAACCGAAGGCTCTGTCGTCACCACCAAGTTCCGGATCAAGTCCTGAATATTTCGTAACAGTGAAAAGATTCACACCCTGTACATAAACCCTAAGAGATTTAATATTAATCTTACTCGATATGTTTTCAGGGATTGTATAACCTAACTGCAGGTTTTTCAACCTTGCATAAGATCCTTTCTCGATATAATAACTGCAAATTTGTGTATTTGTCGAGAAATTAGATGTGTTAGACGCCATGGGTACTGTAGCATTTGGTCTATCCGTTGTCCAGCTATTATATAACAGGTCCTTACTCTTCTGTCCCTGGAAGGATGGCCAAAAATCAATGAAATATCTGTTAGAGTTAAAGATATCATTCCCATATGATCCATAGAGGAAAGCGGTAAGGTCAAAATTCTTATATGTGAACGTCAGGTTTACCCCATAAGTGAATTTCGGGTTGGGGTTACCAATAAACTGTCTGTCGGCAGGTGTTATTTCGCCATCACCATCGGTATCAGCATACTTGAATAATCCGGGAGCTGCTCCGTCCTGAACAGGTACACCTTCATTTTCGACAAGAGTTGTAACACCATCTATATCTTCAGTGTGGAATTCAGACTCCTGGAACAGGCTTATTACCTTGTATCCAAAGAATGCAGACATCGGATGTCCTACCTGGTTCCTGTTGTTGGATCCCAGTCTGGTGGTACCTGATCCATAATCAAAGAACGGAACACCTTCGGCAATTTTATCAATATTATTCGTATAAGTAGTAAAAACAAAGCTTCCGTCAAATCCAAGATCACCCCATTTGTCCTTAAATGATAATTCTGCATCAACACCTGTATTAGACATGGCAGCAATATTAACATATGGAGCATCTGCTGATCCTGCTGTACCTGGTAATTCAGGAGCAAATAACAGATCTTTTGTCTTCTTGGAATACCAGTCTAATTTAATTCCGATTTTATTATTCATAAAGGTAGTTTCAAAACCGAAGTCCATAGTTTCGTTAGTTTCCCACTTTGCATTCGGATTACCTATACGTGTTGGACGAAATCCCTGGGTTGCTGATGTCACTGCTCCACCGATGTCATAAAAAGATGTTCCAGGGGAGCCACCATAAGCGTAATACTGATTAGTTGGGGAAACAGCAAGCTGGTTTCCCATAGTACCCCATGATCCCCTTATTTTCAGATCATTTATAAAGCTGATCCCCTGAAAAAATGATTCATCACTTATACGCCATCCTGCAGAAAATGAAGGGAAAACACCATAACGATTATCAGCGCCAAACCTTGAAGAACCATCACGGCGGACTGTGGCACTTAACATATACCTATCCATAAATGAATAATCAGCTCTAAGGAATTCTGATACCAGAGTTGTGGGTGTATAAGCGTTTGAATTCGCAGAATTGATCTGAGCTCCATTATCTAATGTCCTGTAGAGAGGATCGTCTGTAAAATAATTACCACGACTGGCGTCCATATCTCTTCCAATACCGTATTTAACCGCTTCATAACCACCTACGGCAAGAATCTTATGTTGTCCGAATGTCTTATCCAGGGTCAGAGTATTTGTTATTACCCAGTCGCCACCATAATATGCGTTTTCTCTCAGACTGTTTGAGAGTTGATTTTCTGAATTTTCATATGTAATAAAGGTGTAGCCTACACCATATCCATTATAAAGAGTTCCTCCCACTGTGGATCTGAAGTTCAGCCCCTGGATAATCTTTACATCAATATAAGTACTTCCAATTATACGCATGTCCCAATACTTATTATCTTTTGCTCTGGTAAGATTAGCCACAGGATTTGAAACGTTACCAAGATTCCCGATAATTCCTGTTCCTCCCCAGTCGCCTGCAGTAAATGTATGTGATAATCCGACAAGATCAGGGCCGGTCCATTTTACAGGAATTATAGGTTGTTCCCTGTAGACTATCGATATGGGGCTTCCTTCCTGAAGATTGGATACTCCAAGGTTGGTGCTATAAGTAGCAGTGAAGTTTTCCCCAAATTTCACATGACTATTAAGAAAGGTGAATTCTGAATTAAACCGTACCGTGTATTTATTTTGATTCGTGTAAATCACAATACCATCCTGTTGCCGAACACCCAATGCTGCAAAGAATTTAGCATTATCACTGCCTCCTGAAAGAGAAAGGTCATGGTTTTGAATCAGGGCACTACGAGTTATTGCATCATACCAGTTTGTATTTGCATGCCATTCAGGTATTTCAGGATTAGCATTTCCAATCCACCCATAAATAGGATTCTCAACTTTTGTAGTTGTTGGGTTCCCATCTTCATCAAGAACATATGGCGATGTTTTGTCGTTTTTATAAACAAGCCACTGAAGATCTGCATATTCCTGTGTATTTAACAGGTTATCAGGGCCTTTCCCAGGATCTTGGGATCCTATATACATGCTGTATGTAATATTTGTACCCTTACTACCTTTTTTTGTTGTTACAATTACTACACCGTTAGATGCCCTTGAACCGTAAATTGAAGCAGCTCCGGCATCTTTCAGGACTGAAATTGATTCAATGTCATTTGGATTCATTGAAGCTATGTCCTGAGTCGGAACTCCATCAACGATATAAAGTGGATCGTTATTCTCAAAAGAGCTGAATCCCCTTATTCTTACTTTAGCAGTTGAATTTGGTTGTCCGTTACCTGTAACAACAACTCCTGATGTACGTCCTTGTAACGCGTTAGTCACATTACCTGTAGGCACAGCAGTAAGTTCGGCAGGCTGTACAACTCCAATTGAACCTGTTAAATCTCTCCTTCTCTGTGATGTGTAACCTGTAACCACAACTTCCTGAAGTCCTAATACTTCAGTTTGAAGTGTAACATCGATTACTGTCTGTGTACCAACAGTAACCGCTTTGTTTACGTAACCGATAGATGAATACACAAGTACTGCAGCCGGTCCAGGCACAGTAAGCTTGTAAGTACCATTCACATCGGTAATTGCTCCGGTAGTAGTCCCCTGGACTGTAACGTTTACGCCAGGCAAGGGTCCTTCACCCTCAGCAGTAACCTTTCCGGTAATGGTCTTTTCCTGGGCAAATAGGAAGCCCGTGGAAATTACCATACTAAGAATTAACAGCGCAAAGCGCCGTACAATGGTAAAAATTTGCATAGTCGATGGTTTTTTAAACATGTTAGTTAAATAGGGTTCTTATGGTTAAGCAAGCATTCGCTTGGTTAAAATCAAAGATAATAAAGAATAATTCAAAAAAACAAGAAGAATTGTGTTTTTTTGCAATAAAAGGTTAATTAAAAGTTAATGTTAGTACGTATGACAATGATTACCTGTAATTTAAATTAATCGTAAATGTTAATAACCTTTTAACTTATTTATTTCAATTCTATGTTAGCTGAAGTGATTATGTGGTTAGAGGTTCCTTATCTCTCATGCAGCGGGATTAGGGATGACAGGTGCCGATGAGAGGTTTAAGAAGGAGATTCCTCATTTATAGGGCTTAATTGCAGCGAGTGACCTGCTTGAAGAAGCCCTGTGATTTATAATTTATTTAGCTTCATTATTTATATCAATGATATAAAATAAATAAGGTATAGTAATTCCTAAATTTACCTCAAATCACAGTTAATGAAAAGTTAAATTTCACTATTTAAAAGTTAAATAAATATTAAAATCATATATATATATAAATATGTAAATCAATCAGTTTTTAATTAAATTGAAAGAATGGTATCTGTATATTGGAGTTTAGCATCTATCTGTATTTCTGACATATAATTATGCAGTAAATCTGTTTGTGAAATTAGTTCGGAACTACCAGTACTGAAATATTTCCCCTAATGAAGCGTTAACATAAGATTGCAGAACAATCCCGGCATTTTTTTTTGAAATCAAAAAATGTATATTTACAACACCATTTTCACCCCTAAACCATGAATAAAACAATAAAAAAAAACAATATACTAAATGAACGTACGTTCATAACCAGCTTTCTGATTTTATTGATAATACTCTCCGGATGTAAATCCAATACCAATAAATTATCTTCCTCACAAGAGCGACCTGCAGCTAATTTGCCTCCTGCAAATGATGATTATTTTCAGGAGATTGGTCAGCAGATCGGTATTGATTTTATACATTCAATCGGAGAGGAACACTTGAACAATATTGTGGAGTCAAGCGGCGGCGGTACCGCATTCCTCGATTATGACAAGGATGGTTACATTGATCTTTTTGTATGCAGCGGTACATGGGTGGAAGGATTGACCAAGGATGAAAAGCCTAAAGTGCTTCCTCATAATCATCTTTATCACAACCTCGGAAACGGGACTTTTAAAGACGTCACAAAAAAAGCCGGACTTGATGAGCCCTGGTATAGTATGGGAGTATCTGTAGGAGACTACAATAACGATGGTTACCCTGACCTGTTTATAAGTAATTATGGCTCTAATGTTCTATATAAAAATAATGGTAACGGAACTTTTTCAGATGCCACAAAACGTTCAAAAGTCGGAGGAGGAGAACATGATTTCAGTGTTGGTGCAACATGGCTCGATTATGATAATGACGGGTACCTTGATCTTTATATAGGAAACTATATAAATTTTGATCCCCAGTATAAATATTTCTATGCTCCCGATGGTTTCCCCGGGCCACTTGCATATGACAGCCAACCTGATGTCTTATACCATAATAATGGTGATGGCACGTTCGAGGATGTGACAAAAAAAATGGGAATCGCCGATGTTGATGGAAGGGCCATGGGCGTGGGATCAGCCGATTATGATGATGATGGTTTTGTGGATATCTATGTGGCCAACGACCACACTCTTAATTACTTATGGCACAACGACGGAGGAAAGGGATTTACTGACAGAGGCACTATGTCAGGAACTGCCTTCAGCCAGGCTGGCGAATCGACAGTAAGTATGTCGGTCGATTTTGCAGATTTCAATAACGACGGATTACTCGATATTTTTCTCTCAGATGACAAATACTGCTCACTTTACCAAAACCTCGGAAACGGAATCTTCAGCGACAAGTCATACACCGCAGGTATTTCGATGCCGGCAGGCCAGTATGTTGGATGGTCGACCGGTTTTGTGGATTATGATAATGATGGTGATGTTGATATCTTTAAAATAAACGGGGAATTAAAACATCTTTACGGTCAGGAAGATCAACTCTTTGAAAATGAAGGAAACGGATTATTCAAGGATGTTTCAACCGAGAGAGGAGCATATTTTCAGAAAGAAAATGTAGGACGCGGAGCGTGTTTCGGAGATTATGACAATGACGGTGATATTGATGTATATATTGTTAATCTTAATAACCATGGTTCATTTCTCCGGAACAATAAAGGGAACCGGAATAACTGGCTTGAGATTAACCTGGTAGGAACTATAAGTAACAGAGATGGGGATGGTTCCAGGATAAGAATAACATCAGGAGGTAAAACCCAGTATACACAGAAAAAAAGCACCACCGGATATCTTTCGCAAAGCGATCCCAGGGTACACTTCGGTATCGCAAAAGATGATAATGTTGATAAAATTGAGATAAAATGGCCATCGGGTAAGGTACAGACACTCGAAAATGTTAAAGCCAACCAGATTATTACGATTACTGAACCTAAAAACTGACCTTTGGATGAACAGATTTAGAATACGCATTTTCCTCATAGCAGCCGTGGTAACAGGATTTTCTTTAATTCTGTTAACATCGTGTAATAAAAACTCTCAGGAAGGGCTGATCATCATTACCCAGGTCAGCGGGAAATTGCAGAACATAAATTATGTAAACGGAAATTCATGTAGGTATATACCACAAAGTCGCATTTCAGCCTTTGATCCTGCAGACCCGGAAAGGTCATTTAAGGTTCTTACAACAGCTTTTTATTCAGCCAGGTCACCTGAAGTATCCTGCGACGGGAAACATTTGCTTTTTGCCGGACAGCTGAAAGCCAATGATCCCTGGCAGATATGGGAAATGGACCTTGGGAGTCTAAAGACAAAGAGAATAACATCTACTCAAAACAACTGTACCGACCCGGCATATCTGCCTCTTGGAGAAGTGGTTTACAGTGAAAATCTGCCAAATGATTCGTTGAAATCAGGACATTCTCTGTACACCGGGAACCTGGATGGTTCCGACATGAAGAGGATCACATTTAATCCTCATGCATATTTCGCTTCCACCGTACTTATGGATGGACGTATTCTTTCAGTCAGCCGAAAGGTCTATCCCAAAAACGGAAAGTCATTGTTAATGGCTATGAGACCCGATGGAACAAAGTGCGAGTTGTTTTACCGGGGGCCTGATGGAAGAGCGATCACAAGCAGGGCCTGGGAAACATCAGGTAATAATATATTGTTTATTGAATCGGATGAAAATAATCCTGAGAATGACAAAATAATCAGCGTAAATTATAATAATCCTTTTGCTTCAAGAAAAGATCTGACTACCGGAACTGAGGGTGCTTTTCATTCTCTTTTCCCGGAGAATTCAGGAAAACTGCTGGTTACATACCGGAAATCAGCTGATGAGAAGTACGCTCTTTACGAATATGACCCTGAGGCTATGAAACTCGGGAAGTTATTATTAAACAACACCGATTTTGATATACTTGAAGCTGTCGAAGTTAACGTGCACCACAGGCCCAGGAAAATGCCAAGTGAGGTTCATATGGATATAAAAACCGGCTTGATTGTTTGCCAGGACGCCAATCTGCTGGATCCCGCTTTAGCTTCAAGGAAGCAGAGATTACCTGAAACTGCTCAAATTGAGATAATTGGTGTTGATTCTGCCATGGGAGATTTCAGTCCTGAACCTGACGGTTCGTTTTACCTGAGGATAAAAGCTGACAAACCTTTCAGGATCAGATCAATTGACAGCAAGGGCAATGTTATTCAAAGTTGCGATTGGTTATGGTTACGTCCCAATGAACGCAGGGGATGCGTCGGATGTCACGAAAATCCTGAGCTTGCTCCCGAGAACAGGATACCTATGGCGGTAAAAAAATCTCCCATCGGTATTCCAATACATGTTAGTAAAATAAAGGAAATAATGATAGATACAGAATAACTATGAGCAGATTATCCAGATTACTACTTTATACAGGAATAGTTGTTGTTTTAGGTCTGCTGGTTTACTTTCCGGGCAGGAAAGCGGCAAGAGCTCATGTGAATTATATTACAGCAACAACAGATCATCCCCTTCTTTGCACATCCTGTCATCTGTATACTCAAAAAACCGGATTCATATCAAAAATGGTAAATGCTGACTACCTGTCGCCTTTTAACCTGGCAGTTTCAGATGACGGAAAACGTTTGTATGTTGTTGCCCAGGAGGCTAACGCCCTTTTAATAGTAGATGCAGAGTCACAAAAAGTGCTGAAAAGAATTAATGTCGAAAAAAAGCCTCATTCGGTTATTCTCAGTCATGACGGGAAAAGAGCTTATGTCAGTAATCAATGGGCTGATGATGTTTCAGTAATCGACCTGGAATCTCAAAAGGTAGTCGATTCTCTCCTTACTGGTAATGGTCCTGCAGGCCTGGCTCTGAGTGAAAGCGGGCAATATCTGTATGTTGTCAACACTTATACTTCCAATGTTTCAGTGATCGATCTGAATACCGGGAAAGAGATAAAACGACTTACTGCCGGTGATGACCCAACCGGAATAAAGCTGTCACCAGACGGGAAAGAGCTGTTTGTAACCAGCCGGCGTGCCAATATTGTTCCGTATGGCGATCCTGTTGTCACGGAGCTCACCATAATTAACGACAGTACCCGCAGGGTCGTTGAATATAAGGATATGGTGTCAGCTTATATGATGGAAAATGTGGCCTTCACTCCCACCGGCGATCTTGGATTAGTAACCCTTATACGTCCGAAAAACCTCATACCTGCAATTCAGGTCGAACAGGGCTGGATGATGACGCATGGTTTCGGTGTTATCGACAGGAAAAACAACAATAAAGTCGTCCAGCTGTTAACTGATGAACCCAATTCATATTACTCTGATCCGTTCGGAATTGCTGTTACTCCGGATGGTAAGAAGGCATTTATTTCTAATTCGGGAGCCGACCGCATATCAGTAATTGATATTGATTCAGTACGTGCCCTGATTGCCAGGGCCACGCCTGAAATGCTTAAATCTTATCCCGATAACATGGGACTAAGCAGCCATTTCGTCATCAAACGCATTCCCACCGGGGCAAATCCGAAAGGGCTGACAATATCACCCGACGGGAAAAAATTATATGTAGCTGAGACTTTGGAAGATAAAATTGCAGTCATAAATACAGAAACCCTTGAAAAGGTTGCAGATATTGACCTGGGAGGACCAAAAAGAATTACGGTTGCCCGTCAGGGGAGAAGGCTTTTTAATAATGCAGGTCACACATTCCAGAACCAGTACTGCTGTTATACCTGTCACCCCGATATGCACGAGGACGGTCTGGTTTATAATATGTCGGGAAAAGATATGGGACGCAATGTGACAAATACCGAATCATTACGCGATATAGGGGGAACAGCACCATATAAATGGACAGGAACCAATCAGAGCGTCTATAAGCAGGATGGAATGCGTTTCTCTACTTTTCTGACCAGAACAGAGGCATTCAGCTATGATGATCTGGATGCACTGGTAGCTTATATAATTACCGGCATAGATTACCCTCCCAATCTTCTCTATAACCCAAATGGAGAGCTCACTGCCGCTCAGCTCAGGGGCAAGGAAATTTTTGAGAGAACCGTTGATAACTTCGGAAAAGAAATACCACCAATTGATCGTTGCATAACCTGTCATCCCCCACCCTATTATACCAATCGTAAGCTGGAGTATGTACAGACACTTTCCAAAACAGACGATTCAATATTGTTTGATACACCTCACCTGAACAATATATATGCTTCAGCACCTTATCTGCATGACGGCCGTGCTGCTACACTCGAGGAGATATGGACAGTTTATGGTAAAGGCGACAAGCACGGGTATGTTAACGATATGACAAAAAATAACCTTAACGATCTTGTCGAGTATCTGAAAGCATTAAGGTCCCCCGAATATGATAATCAGAAAGTAAAGATTCACCAGGCATCCGTAAAACCTAATTAAGACAAAAGACCATGAAGAAAACATTTCTTAACAAATATCTTAAATATGCTTCTTTGACAGTAGCCCTTTGTGGTATTTTTTCTCTTGGATTTATCCGTTGGGAAAATCCTTCTGTAAAAACCAGCCCTGCAACTGCAGGTAAAATTGCACTGACAAATAATTCGAAGGAGATGTCAGTTAAAGCAACCGGTTTTTCAAACTTTAAAAATGAAGTCAACAACTTACCGGTATATGGACACTGGCGGAATTTCACTACAAAAGACGGGTTACCATCCGATCATACATATGCTGTCAGAATTGACGGGAAACGTGTATGGGTAGGAACACATGATGGCCTTGCGGTATATGAAGACGGAAAATGGCGCACCTACACAACCAAAGACGGGCTGGCACATAATGGCGTGATTGCTATTGATGTCAGCAAAGAAACAGGCGATGTGTGGATAGGAACATTCGGAGGACTAAGCCGGTTTTCAGCGGGGAAATTTGAAAATTTCACCCAGCTAAACAGCGGCCTCGCTAATGATCTTATTTACAGTGTTATATGTGACGGGAAAGATGTATGGGTTGCTACCGGTGGTGGTGTCGGTCATTATGATACATATACAAAAAACTGGGAAATATTCACTGAGCAAAATGCCCCGATGCACGAGCCATGGACATATGGTGTTTGTGCAGGTGATGGAAAAATATTTATTGCTGCATGGGGAGGCGGTGTAATAGAATATACTACCAAAACAAAACACTTCAGGGATTACGTTGACCCGGATGGTGAAATGGAGATAGATCTTCTCCCCGATGATGGCCCTGTTCATGATATTACAACCGGAACCTCATGGGCAGATGGTATTTTATGGGTGGCAACATACTTTGGTTTAAGCCGTTACGACGGTGTACACTGGAAGGGATATTTTGATGATGACAGTGGCCTGGCCAGCAATTTCATCAATTTTGTCAGAGCTAAAGGTCCGGTTGCTTACCTTTGTACTGATAAAGGATTAAGCTGTACAGACGGGAATAGTTGGCTTACATACAATAAGAATGACAATTCTAGGGATGGGAAGATGATATTTAGAAATTATGGTCGTAACAGCGATACTACAAGCAACAAATCGACAAAAGAAATGCCAGTATCCCCTTCCATATCGCACAATTTTGTACTTGGTGTGGATGAGGAAAACGGGATCTTGTGGGTTGCCACGGAACATGGTGTCAGTCGCGGGGAATTATTAAAGTAAAAAACGACCGTTTAAGGATATCTGAAAGATGACAAACTATACTAATATCAAGCCTCAATGGATAAAAACCAGCTATTAATAGATCTGACAAAACTCACTGACGGAGAGTGTGTGGAGATGAGAAAACTCGGCATTTTATCGGATGATAATAAAATTACCGGATCAGTTTACCCTTCCCTGCACATTGAGCGTGCTCCGGTTGAGAAACATGTGGTGCATGTTCCTCAGGTACTTAATGAAGCCTATGATTATCAAAAGCCTTCTTCTTTTTCTCGTGCTTTACGTCTCGATCTCGGGGCTTACAAGGTTCTGGTAATCTCAGGAACAGCCAGTGTCAATGAAGAGGGCAAAGCCGAACATATCGGCGATTTTAAGGCACAGCTCTGGAGAACTTATCGCAATATTACCAACCTTCTCGAAGCTGAAGGAATGACCTGGCATGATGTAGTAAGGACAACTAATTATCTCAGGGATATTGAAAGGGATTATGCTGAATTTAATAAGATACGTTCATCTTTTTTCAAATGGTTGAATCTTGACCCTCTTCCTGCCAGTACCGGTATCCAGGCCAGGTTGTGCTGGGAAACACTTCTGGTGGAAATTGAAGCATATGCAATTTGTAAATCAATCTAATTACATGACCATGAAACTTATTACCAAGTTAGTATCAATTATCATCCTGATTTTTATTTTACCTGTATCTACCCTGAAAGGGCAGGATGAAAAACTGAATTATGGTAAGGCTCCTGATGAAATCTTTCCTTTTGACAGATTTACCAAAGCTCACGAATACTTTTTTCTTAAACCGATAGAATTTTACGGGGCTGGTCGTGAAATACCTCCTCCAAAGGATCTGAAAGATGTCAGGATAGGATTCCTTGGGCCACTTGAAGGTTCGATGATTGTGGATCTGGGTACACATATGTTACAGGGAGCTGAACTTGCAATTGACGAGGCTAATGCAAAAGGAGGATACAAAGGCATTCCATTTAAACTGATGGTTCATAATGATGTCGGTTTATGGGGGGCTGCAGCTAATGAAATTGTGAAGATGGATGATGAAAAGGTCTGGGCATGGCTTGGCTCCATTGATGATATTGTCTCCCATGTGGCATTACGCGCGACCTTAAAACTGGAGATACCTATGGTCTGTTCAGGTGATCCTGATCCGACCTTTACGGAGACAAATATTCCCTGGATGATCCGCGTAATAAGTGACGACAGGCAGAGCAGCTATGCACTGGTTCACCAGATTTATACAAAGGATCATCATTCACGTGTGGCAGTTATCCGTACCAATGGCCGTTACGGGAGGGTTGGGGTTAAAATCTTTTCTGAAACGGCAACGCGTGTTGGGCATCCCATGGTTATTGAAGAGCGCTTTAACGATGGAGAAACAGACTATAAATCGCAGCTTGAGAGGATACAAAAGACATCTCCTGATGCTATACTGATATGGGGAAATGCCAAAGAGTCCGCCTTGATCTTAAAACAGATACGTGCGATGGGATTTCAGCAACCGGTATATGGTTCTGACAGAATGGTCTCTGCCGATTTTCTTAAAATAGCGGGCAAGGATGCTGACGGAATTATAACTACATGTCAGTATGATCCTACAGCGGATAATCCAAAACTTAAGGCTTTTCAGGCCAGTTATCTGAAGAAATTCAGTGAGGAACCTGATGTTTTTGCAGCGCATGCTTATGACGGAATGAATATTATTATCGATGCTATCCGCAAAGCAGGACTGAACAGAGTAAGGATCCGTGATCTGCTCACTGATATGAAAACTTTCCAGGGTTACCAGGGTGTAACTGGTAAGATCGTATTTGACGGATCATGGAACGACATTGGTGATATATATATGGCAGAAGTGCATAACGGTAAATTTAAATTTACGTTAGCTCCTCCTCCTAAAGACATTGAAAGGCATACAAGTTATCCAACAGCTTATTAATCTTAATGAAAAAGATTATGGAGATTAATTCATGCAATATTCGGGCAGATGTTGAATTTTCCGTTCCCAAAAAGGTAAGTCGCGAGACAAAGCCTGATACAACCATTGTTAAAATCAATGAAGTTGAAGTGGGCGGACAAGAGGTTGTTATTATTGCAGGACCATGTGCTGTAGAAAGTGAAGAACAACTTTTTGAAACTGCAAGGGCGGTTAAGAAATCCGGGGCAAAAATATTACGGGGAGGAGCATTCAAGCCACGCTCTTCTCCTTATAGTTTTCAGGGTCTTGGAGAAGAGGGTCTGAAGCTGCTCAGTGACATCAGAAAAGAAACCGGATTGCCGGTAGTTACTGAAGTTATGGATACAAGGCAAATCGAACTTGTTTCCGGATATGCTGATATGCTACAGATTGGCTCACGGAATATGCATAATTATCCCTTGCTGAAAGAAGCCGGCATGTGCAGAAAACCTGTGCTGCTTAAGAGAGGTATGATGGCAACCATTGAAGAGTTTTTACTTGCAGCCGAATATATTCTTCACCAAGGCAATGATCAGATAATTCTTTGCGAGCGTGGCATACGTACTTTTGAAACTTCCACGAGGAATACACTTGACCTGAGTGCCGTCCCGATGCTAAAACGGGTAAGTCATCTCCCTGTTATTGTGGATCCAAGCCATGGCACAGGTCTCAGGTGGATGGTACCGGCTATGGCAAAGGCAGCTGTAGCAGCCGGAGCCGATGGCCTTATCATAGAAGTCCATTATAATCCTGAGAAAGCATTATGTGATGGTCAGCAGTCTTTAAGCCTCGATGAATTCACCAGGCTGATGGCCGACCTTTATAAGATTGAACAGGCCGTTGGCAGGTAATATTCTTTAAGGAACCTTCTTTACAATAAAGGTTCAATTTACCAGCAAATGAGATTATTGAAATTACGATTAAAGGTTTGCTTAATATTTGCAACCGGGATATTCTTTATTCCGGACATGTTTGCATTAAGCACAAATATAGACACCGATACTCTGAACATAGGGCTATTAATTTCTGATCCCGGATCTGTTTCGGCTATATATGGTGCTGAAATAGCCTTAAAGAACGAAAACTTAAAGGAAGGCCATGAAGGCCGGTATTTCAAACTGGTAGTACGCTCCATGGAAGGTGTGTGGGGAACAGGTTCAATAGAAACAGTCAACCTTTTATACAAGCAAAAGGTATGGGCCATTCTGGGTTCTCACGATGGAAGAAATGCTCATCTGGTAGAACAGGTCACTGCAAAAGAACACAACATATTCTTATCAGCCTGGGCTACTGATCCAACACTCTCCCAGGCCTTTGTTCCGTGGTACTTTAGCTGTGTTCCGAACGACAGGCAACAGGCAGCCGCTTTGATTAAAGAGATATATAGCAACAGAAAACTTGAAAAGCTAGCAGTACTCGCAGATAACAGCTACGACTCAAAGCTGGCTTTAAGTACTTTCGTGAAGGAGACAAACCTGGCAGGGAAGCCCTCTCCTGTTCAGTTTTTTTATAATAATTCCGATGAAAATTTTTCTAATCTGGTTGATAAATTAAATAATGCAGATATTAATTGCGTTATCCTGTTCGGGAAACCCGTTGCTTCAATAAAAATAATTCAGCTTATACATCAGAAAAAAATGAACCTGCTTATTTTTGGATCATTATCCCTTTTTGGAGAAGATGTACCTCCCGAGCAGGAAATATCAGCTTATGAAAACGTCATTCTTGTAACGTCAGGACTTTGGTTAAAATCAGAAGGATCAGCCTTCAGACGGGAATATCAGAGTGCATACGGCAAAATGCCGGGTGCCGTTGCAGCCTATGCATATGACGGTATGAATGTGATCATCAATGCCATTAAAAATGCTGGTTTTAATCGTGATATGCTTCAGAAATCGATGGCAAAGACACATTATGAAGGTATAACAGGAAACATCCAATTCGATGATAAGGGTAACAGACTTGGAAATACCGCGCTTATACAGATAAAAAACGGAAATCCTGTAACAGTTGGCAGGTAAGCCGATTTAAAATTCTTTTTATTTCTTAATTTTGATGGCATGAAAAACTTATATTATTTTTTATTAATTGGCCTCTGCAGCATCTTGCTTTTCAGTTGTAAGAGCAGCACAGAAAGAAATAAACAGAAAGCTGAGGAACTGATGACCACCAAGACTCTTGGTCTGGCTTATCTGGAAGAATTTAAGCTTGATGAAGCTGAAAAAGCCTTTCTGAAATTTATTAAACTCGCGCCAAAAGAAAAACTGGGTTATGCAAACCTGGGCCTGACCTACCTGAGGATGGGCAAGTACCCTGAAGCGGAAAAGCAACTGTTACATGCTATTAAAATAGATCCAAAAGATCCTGATATAATGCTGATACTGGCGACGGTATATCAAATGAACGATCAACGCGACAAAGCAATTTCTGTATTGAACGATGCACTGAAATTTGCACCCTCGCATATAAAAATTCTATATGACCTCTCTGAATTGTATTCCGCCGGTAATGATGAGGAATCTCAAAAAGAACGCGAGAAATGTACCCTTGCCCTGGTTGAAAAAGCCCCGGGAAATTTAGTCCCGTATCTTAATCTTATCGAAATCTATATCAAAAAGGGAGAAACTGATAAAGCGCTTGAGCTTTTGGAGACTGTTAATAAGCAATTCCCTGAATTTCCCAAAGAGGCTATAGATTATTATAATAAAACAATTTCACTTCTCAGAAAAGGAGATAAGGATAATGCTCTTATGCAATTTACCATTTTTCATAATTATATGAAAGTAACTTCCCCTTACCAGGCAGGTATTATGGATCTGAAAGGACCGGGAGGATCACTTATAGGCTTCCCTGTTATCACATTCGACCAGCAGACTTCTCCCTTGCTTGAAGCCAATAAGGCTCAGCTTGAAGCTATTAAATTTACTAATGTAACATCATCCGTCGGTTTAAATATTGTTCCGACATTCAAAGACGGAGAAGACAATCCATTCAAATATTCCACGCATGTTGAAGTTGCTGATTATGATGGAGACGGAGATGGTGATATATACGTCGGAAGTTACGATCCAGCCTCATCAACCTATAAACACTATCTCTTCAATAATGAACTTGGAAGTTATAAAGATGTCTCGGTAGAGGCAGGAATAACTCATACAGGTAAGGAGACAGTGGCTACTTTTGCTGATTATGACAATGATGGTTTTCTTGACCTCTATATTGTAAGGGACATTGGTGATATCCTATACCGGAATGATGGTAAAGGTGGTTTTTATGACGTTACTGCAAAAGCGGAAATTGGCAGTAAAACAGGTGGGAATAAAGCATTATTTGCTGATCTCGATCACGACGGGGATCTTGATCTGTTTGAGGCGAGGTCAAATTCAAATCTTGTTTTCCGGAATAATGCCGATGGGACCTTCGAGGAACAATCTGAAAAAATGGGACTTGCAGGTGGCAATCTGAATAGCCGCGACGTAGCATTCGGCGACTTTGACGATGATGATGACCTTGATCTCTTTGTAGTCAATGAAAATGGCAGTAATGCTCTTTATTCAAATCAACGGCAGGGCTTATTTAAGGATATTACTGAGAAAGGTGGCCTGAAAAGTGCCGGAGGTTCAAGCTCAGTAACAGTAGGTGATTACAATAATGATGGCTTCCTTGATCTTTTCGTAACCTCACTGAATGGAACCGATTGTGAATTGTATCATAACCTTGGTAACGGAACATTCGAACCGGATAAGAACACTAAAGAAATTTCCAGTTCACTTCAGAACATGAAAGTATACGATGCAAGGTTTTTCGATTATGACAATGACGGATTCCAGGATCTTATTATTGCAGGTGAATCAGAAGAAAAAGACGGAAGGGGAATCTTTCTGTTCCGGAATGACGGGAAGGGAGGTTTCAGCAATGTATCCGACCTGTTACCTGATGAACCAAAATCGGGAAAACAGATAGCTGTTTTTGATTATAATGAGGATGGTGATCTGGATGTAGTTATAGCCGGTTTGAATGGAGGTGCATTTCTTTTGCGAAATGACGGAGGAAATAATAACCATTATATAAGAATGCAATTGTTTGGTTTACGTGCGGGAAGCGCAAAAAACAATCATTTTGGTATTGGTGCAAAAGTCGAAATGCGGGCAGGTGACCTTTACCAGACCATGGTGGTTACCGACCCTGATATTCATTTTGGACTGGGATCAAAGCCACAGGCTGATGTAATAAGAATTACATGGACAAACGGTGTTCCTCAGAATATATTTTTCCCGGCTACCGACCAGGCACTGATAGAAGCTCAGACTCTGAAAGGCTCATGTCCTTTCCTGTATACCTGGGACGGCAGTGAATATGTTTTTGCAAAAGATATTTTATGGAGAAGTGCTCTGGGTATGCCTCTTGGTATCATGGGAGGAACAACTGCCTATGCTTTCGCTGATGCCTCCGATGATTATATCAAGATACCCGGTGAAATACTAAAGCCGCAAAAAAATAGATATTCAATCCAGGTCACATCAGAGCTATGGGAAACAATATATTTTGACAAATTACAACTGGTGGCAATTGATCATCCCGATTCGGTGGATATTTTTGTTCCGGAACAATTCACACCCCCTCCATTCCCTGGGATGCGTATTTACCAGGTGGGTGAGAAACATTTTCCTGATTCCGCAAAGGATTCACAAGGTAATGATGTTCTTTCATATATAACCGGAAAAGACGACAGGTATCTGTCCGATTTCAATCCTGATAGATACCAGGGTATAACAGATATGCATGATCTGATCCTAGACCTCGGGAACCTGGCTCAGGTCTCCAAGGTGTTTCTGTTCCTTAATGGCTGGATATTCCCTACCGATGCCAGCATAAATGTAGCCATTTCCCAATCGCACAATTTGAAAATTATACAACCTTATATACAGGTCATTAATAAACAGGGCAAATGGGAGACAGTAATTGATAATATTGGCTTCCCGATGGGTAAAGACAAAACAGTAATCGCCGACCTCTCAGGAAAGTTCCTGTCAAAAGACCATCGCATAAGAATAAGGACAAATATGGAGATTTACTGGGACCAGATCTTCTATACTGAAGGCCTGGCATCTGCTCCGATCAATACAACTGTTTTAGATCCGGTTACTGCTGACCTCCACTACAGGGGCTTTTCAGCCAGCTTCAGGAAAGGTGGACGCTATGGTCCGCACTGGTTTGACTATTCAGAAGTTGACAGGAACGGGAAATGGCGGGATCTTTCGGGCAAATATACCCGTTACGGAGATGTGTTGCCGCTTTTGAAAGAATCGGACAATAAGTATATTATATCCAATGCAGGTGACGAGACTTCAGTCGAATTCGATGCCTATAAATTACCTGCACTGAAAAAGGGATGGAAAAGAGATTTTCTGATCCACAGTGTAGGCTGGGTTAAAGATGGTGATATTAATACAGCAATGAGCCAGACAGTATTGCCACTCCCCTATCATGGTATGAAAAGTTATCCTCCGGCTGCTACCGATTCCTACCCGAAAGATCCCGAACTTCAAAAATATCTTAAGGAGTACAACACCAGAGTAGTGACGGAAGATGATTATCGGAATGCCCTTAAAAAAAGAGCCAATTAAACTGATTGGATGAGAACAAAAAACAAATCAATTTTCATATCTCTCCTTTTTCTGATTTGCATTCATTTTATGCTATCTGCACAGAAAACCCAGGTTATGTTTACCGATGTTACAAAACAGGCAGGAATTGATTTTAAATATAATTTTGGTGATTACTCATATGTCAATATCCTTGAAAGCAGTGGCTCAGGTGTTACAATTTTTGATTACAATAACGATCAGCTGATGGATCTGTATATGATGAACGGCACTTATCTCGAAGGTATATCTGATCGCGATGGTGTTGTATTTAAGAATACTCCTAACCAATTATATAAAAATAACGGTGATGGTACTTTTACCGAGGTTGCTGAAAAAGCAGGTGTTGATGACCGACACTGGAGTATGGCCGCAGGAGCAATTGATATAGACAATGATGGAGATCAGGATCTCTACCTTTTAAACTTTGGTCCGAATGTTTTTTACAGGAATAATGGTGACGGAACTTTTGCCGACATCACTAGTGCCACCGGACTAAGCGGGCCCAACACCTTGAATGGTTTTACAAAATGGAGCATCGGAGTTTCGTTCTGGGATTATAACCACGACGGAAGACTTGATGCAATGGTTGGCAACTTTCTCGCTTTCGATCCTGCATATGTTTCTCCCGCAACACCTGGCATGATGCCAAGTCCTACAGAGTACAAAGGACAGGCCTCAATGCTATATGAGCAGCAAGCAGATGGTAATTTTATTGATGTTACAAAGAAAAACGGGCTTTATTTTCCCGATTCAAAATGCATGGGACTTACAGTATACGATTATGATGATGATGGTGATATAGATATTTTTCAGGCCAATGATCATCAACTGAATTTCCTTTTCAGAAATGACAATGGGATTTATAAAGATGTTGCTGTCCTTAGTGGTGTGGCGGCTAACAGCGAGGGAGTTGGAACAGGATCAATGCATGCATCAATTGGAGATATTGACGGCGACGGCCTTATAGATATTCTGGTGAGTGATCTGGATTACGGTGCTCTTTACCGCAATGTGGGAAACGGAATATTCGTTGACATAACTTCATCAAGCGGAGTTGAGAAAGCTATGAACGGGAAAGGCTGCTGGGCTTCACAATTATTCGATTATGACAATGACGGAGACCCGGATATTATTTCAGCTAACGGAACAGCGGAAGAACTTATACTGCAATATCCTTTACTGCTTGAGAATGACGGGAAAGGCCATTTCAAAAACGTGGGACAGGAACTTGGGGCTTATTTCTCTACCAAACGTTCAGGCAGAGGGATGGCAGTGTGGGATTTTGATAATGACGGGGACATGGATATAATAATATCCCATGTTGATCTTCAGGCGTCTCCGGCCCTGCTTAGAAATGACGGAGGAAACAGAAACCACTGGCTTGGTCTTACCCTTAAAGGAGAAAAAGGACCGGCTTCTGCTATTTCTGCAAAGGTGACTGTGACTGCCGGGGGTAAAAAACAGGTACTTATAAATCAGTGGTCTACCTGCTACCTTTCAAATAATGATCCACGCATGCATATCGGACTTGGTCAGCAAAAACAAATCGATCGGATTGAAATAGCCTGGACCGACGGTAAAAAGGAGGTTTATAAAAACATCCAGGCCGACCGTTATATTACTATTTTACAGGGAAAAGGAATTATTAAATAACCATATAAATATTAAGAACATGGACAGTCAGTATGTAAGTAAAGTTGTTGATCTCACAAATCCTGAGAAGAATGTCATCTATAATATGACACACGAAGAAGCTGTTAATCTTGTAAAATCAGGGGATGTAGAAGCTGTTCGCAAAATCGACGGACAATTCTCTCTTATTTCTGTTGACGGAAAAACAATACGTATGGCAAGATCAATTGGTCGTCCCTTACGTTATTTTATTGCAAAAAGACCTGTTGGACCTCAGCTTGTGATAGCTGAACGCATAGATGTAATATATGATTATCTGAAAAAAGAAGTAATGGATGATCAGTTTCATCCTTCATATACAAGAATGGTACCTGCCCATTACATAACAAAGATTGAACTATTGGGTTGTCCCGATCCAAATCCTGTATATAAACGTTTTTTCAAACCCGAACGTAATAAGTTCACACCTGAAAATCCTGAACAGATAGGTAACGATTATATCGGCGCATTGTACAATGAAATTAAAAAGTGGTTGCAAAACCGTGCCAAAACAGGTCCTGTAGGAGTAAGTTTCTCTGCCGGTATTGACAGCGGATCTGTCTTCCTGCTCGCTTACCATGCCCTGAGAGAACTTGGAGAAAGTCCTTCGAGACTAAAAGCTTTTACACTCTCTATTGATGGTGATGGAGCCGATTTAATCCAGGCCAGAAAATTTCTTGAAGCACTTAATCTTGAGATGTTCCTGGAACCAATTGAGGTGAATTATTCATCGCTGGACTGGAAAAAAGCTGTAAAGGTGGTTGAAGATTATAAACCACTCGATATACAGTCTGCCACTATGAGCTTAGCTCTTTTACAGGGAATAAGGTCTCGCTACCCCGACTGGAAATACATCGTCGACGGGGACGGAGGCGATGAAAATTTAAAAGACTATCCTATTGAAGAGAATCCTGAACTCACAATAAAAAGCGTGCTTAATAACCTGATGCTGTACCACGAAGGATGGGGAGTTGAGTCCATAAAGCATTCCCTGACATATTCAGGCGGGTTAAGCAGAGGATATATGAGAACCTTTGCCACATCTGATCAGCTCGGTTTTGAAGGATTCAGTCCGTATACCCTGCCAAATGTTATCGAGATCTCAGAAGGGATCCCGTATATTGAACTTACTAACTGGGATCATGAGAAATTATATGAACTCAAGGGGAAAATTGTCTCTTCCGGAGTAAAAGGCATCACCGGTATGGATATGCCGGTCTTTTCAAAAAGACGCTTTCAACATGGAGCTGCTTCGCAGGGTGATTTTAAAAGACACTTCCCTGAGCGGGAGATTGCATACAGGAAAGAGTTTCTTTCAAACTATGAGTGATAACCACTACCCGGTTATTAGTGACCCGTGGATAGTATCCGTCAGGGGAAGTAAAAATTCTGTTGACAAGCGAAAGCCGTATGCATGGCTGGTAGAGAAAGAACGCACTGTGGAGGGTAAGATTGAGGATACAGCTATTATTTTCCTGACCAATAGCGAATGTCCGTTTCATTGCCTTATGTGCGATCTCTGGAAAAACACTACAGATGTTCCTTCCGCTGCAGGAGCTATACCGGATCAAATAGCATGGGCCCTTGAACAGCTTCCTGAAGCCAGGCATCTGAAGCTATATAACAGCGGGAGTTTTTTTGACGAAAGGGCCATTCCTGAATCTGATTATAAAAGAATTGCTTCTATTATAAATCATTTCGAAACAGTAATCGTTGAGAGCCATCCGAGGCTTATCAATGAAAAATGTCTTCGTTTAAGGGATATGATCAAACCTGATTTGCAAGTGGCAATGGGCCTTGAAACAATCCATCCTGAAATACTTCCCTTACTCAATAAAAAGATGACCCAGGCGGATTTCAGGGAATCGGTGAGATACCTTAAAGAGCACGATATCCTTTCAAGGGCTTTTGTGCTTCTCAAGCCTCCTTTCCTTTCTGAATCAGAAGGAATCTACTGGGCTCAGCGGTCAATTGATTTTGCCTTTGATTGCGAAGTTGAATGCTGTACCATTATACCTGTCAGACCTGGTAACGGGGCAATGGATATGCTTCAGGAACAAGGATTTTTTACGCCCCCTGATATTCATTCGCTCGAAACAGTCCTGGAGTATGGTATTGGCATGAATAAAGGACGAGTGTTTGCAGACGTATGGGACCTGGATTTGTTTTCAGGCTGCAGCAAATGCCTTGATGAGAGGACCAACCGGCTGATACAAATGAATCTGAAACAGGAAATCGTTGAAAAGGTAGAGTGTACCTGTAATATAAGGCTGTAGGCTGTAGGCTGTAGGCTGTAGGCT
>CAYUQR010000032.1:0-1497 GCA_964446825.1 uncultured Rikenellaceae bacterium | reverse complement strand
AGGCTGTAGGCTGTAGGCTGTAGGCTGTAGGCTAAATATTAAACACCGGTTTCGTGTTATAGCTTATCTCTTCATTCCTGTAATATACTTTTTCAAGGAATAAACCACTCGGCGGTGCTGTAAGCTTAGCCGGAATA
Organism: uncultured Rikenellaceae bacterium; assembly: GCA_964446825.1. Taxonomy (GTDB): domain Bacteria; phylum Bacteroidota; class Bacteroidia; order Bacteroidales; family VadinHA17; genus LD21. The sequence continues at coordinate 1,360 of CAYUQR010000032.1, read as the reverse complement.
TCAGATTTGATTTTAAAGAAGGAAGCGACCTGAGCGGCTGATAATTTCCCTCTTCCGGCCTCAACCAGAACACCCGTCATGCGTCTTACCTGCTTCCAGATAAAATGTGATGCTATAACATGAAAAACAAGCAGATCGCCAAAATCATGTACCTGTGCATGTAATATCTCGACTTTGGTAGATGATTGTTCCGCGTCTTCATCGGTAAAGTACCTGTAGTCTTTCATCCCGATAAAATTTCCTGCTACTTCGTTCATAAGGCTGATATCAAGCTGATCCTTAATCCACCAGACATACTTCTTACCGAATGCTGTACGCCGCCTGCTTACCTGGTAAATATAACTCCTTGCATTGGCATCATGTCGGGCATGAAACCTTGGATGGGCTTCTTCGACATTTCGAATGCAGATATCAGGTGGAAGCCTGTCGTTGATCCCATATTTGATTTTCAGAGGTAACAGGTCAGTCTCAACACCAAGATGGGCAACCTGTCCGATAGCATGAACACCCCCGTCAGTACGGCCGGCACCAAAAAGGTCCAGCTCTTCATTTTTGAACAATTCTCTGCAGGCATCAAGTATCTCCCCCTGTATTGTTTTACCGCCTTTCTGCATCTGCCAGCCGGAATAGCGTGTTCCATCATACTCTATTGTTAATTTGAATCTGCCCATGTCTGACGAATTAGTGGATCATAAAGGTAGTATAAATAATGGCATCAGGCATCAGGCTCATTCTCCTTTCACCCAATCAGACTAAAGAACATTACTATGAACATTATTCGCTCTTAATCTGTTTGACTATTGACTCAGATTAAATAGTTTTGTGCAAGCAGAAGATCTCCAATCAATGATGAAAAAAAAGTATATGAATCCTTACATTGCCGGCACCATGCTTGGTATAGTACTGCTTCTTGCCATGTTCCTTTCAGGACGGGGACTGGGAGCAAGTGGTGGTATAAAGTATTGTGTAGTTTCGCTGGTTGGTGCGGTAGACCATCCTCATGCAGAGAAATCGGAGTATTACAGAAAATATTTTACGGCAGGTAAAAAGCCCCTTAAGAACTGGCTGACATTTGAGATTTTGGGAGTAGTGGCCGGTGGCTTTATTTCAGGGGCAATATCCGGAAGACTAAAATTCAAAATTGAAAAGTCACCAAAGATATCAAACACCAGGAGGCTTATCTTTGCATTTCTTGGAGGGGTGTTTTTTGTATATGGTGCTCAGCTTGCCAGAGGATGTACCAGCGGAGCTGCACTATCAGGTATGGCTGTCCTTTCTGTTGCCGGGTTTGTTACCATGGTTGCAATTTTCGGATCTGCATATCTTTTTGCGTGGTTTTTCAGAAAGAACTGGATATAAA
>CAYUQR010000031.1:0-36474 GCA_964446825.1 uncultured Rikenellaceae bacterium | reverse complement strand
TTCGTGAATCCTCGTTCCGCTTTGGCGGAACGGGACCGGGCTGCGCTACACCCCGCTCTGACCTCCGTAGCCTTGGCGAAGGAGGTTTTTATCCATCGTAGCTTTCTTAGTCTTCCTTAGCCCTGGCTAAGGTGCATTTCCAAAAGAGTCGCAAAAATATAACGAGTTTTTCGAATATCATAGCATTAGGAAAAATAAATTCTTTTTTTTCTGAATGATATTGCGTATCTGTTTCTGTTTTACGATATTTGAATAAACCAATTTATTGATTATTCGTTATTTAAAAACAGAAATTATTATGACTAAATTATTTAGTGGCAAAGTGTTATTTGTTGCTTTAGCAACTTTTGCGTTGTTAATCAGCTCACAGGTATATTCCCAGAATAAACCTCTTGAGAATCTTCCATCGGGAAGCTTAAAACTGGTCTATAATTACCCGTCTGACAAATCGGTTAAATACCATGTTGATGGGAAAATAGTACAGGATATGGATGTCAATGGTCAGTCGATGCTTGTTAATATATCTACTTTCGTGGGATGCGATATTAAATCAATAGGAGTTCAGAATGATAATGTGACCATTGAAGTAAAAATAGATACTATGGCTCAGAATATCGACTCTCCGCAGGGTGTTGCAGGCGGTCCGATCAGTGAGGTTAAGGATAAAACCTTTAATATGGTAATGACTTCAGCAGGAAAGATAATTGACCTTTCCGAAGCTGCTAAGATTTCAATAAGTATACCAGGAAGTGGGGAAAGTGATGCTTCGATGACTTTCACTGATTTTTTCCCTGTGCTGCCTGCTATGGCTGTTAAACCTGGGGATACATGGACCACTCACGATACTGCAGATATTAAAGGAGAAACGATGACAAGATGGATGCCGGTTGAATCAAATTGTAAATTTGAGGGAATTGAACAATATAATGGCTTCGACTGCGCTAAAATAACATCGGAATTATCAGGTACCATGAAGATTACCAACGAGGCTCAGGGTATGAGTATTAATACCAACGGAACTTATACAGGGACCAGTACAATCTTATTTGCAGTGAAGGAAGGCTATTTTATAAAGGAAACTGTAAAAACAAAGTTGACAGGAACAGTTGAGATAACTGATCAGGGTATGTCATTTCCACTGGTTATGGATATAACTACCACAAATGAAATGGTAAAATGATCAGTTAGTGCCTTTTTTAACCTTGATCACAATACCGCTGAAAGGAGTTCTTCCTTCAGTGTTAAATGACACTGGACTATAGAGCTCCTTTTTATCGTAAAATGCCTGGATATAATATAATCCTTCCTTAGAGAAGGTAAGAGGGATCCTATATGATATTCCATTCCTTAAACGGGCAAGGTCCCAGGGATAAATTTTCTGATATTCATCTCTTGAAAAGTCCTCGTAACTTCCCCTTCTGTTGATCTGCGTGGCTGTGAGTGGCTGAGGGTATTTCTCATAATAAATAATCAGAAAGTAAAGGTAATTATTTCCGTCGGTATCTATTGTAATGCTTGTCGGAACGCCGGCATTGACTTCATCAGGTATATTTTCGAATACAAAATACCTGTCAATGAATTCTTCATAGTACCTGAACTGATTTCCTGAAAGATAAAAACCAATTCCGACAAAATTGTGAGATTTATTGATAATGTTTTTTTTATGCCCGTCATTGGGTGCCCTTTCGGACATGAAAGTATTATGGCCTGCCTCCATCATGGAACTTATACTTGAAGCTGCGTCGTTATACTTTGCAGATGACCATTCACCGAATGCGTTCTCTAAAACATGATCATGGCCTCCGGCAAATGCATATCTCTGATAGGGCTTTTCTCCGTCCAGGTTCCAGTGACCTATAAAATTGTTTTCCGCAGCCTCTTTGCACATCTTATTTGCAACTCTTGAGGCAAGAATGTCGAGTTTCACGGGAGGAGCCTTGTATTTCTTCCTGCTTTTATTTATTACATTAAGCTGTAGAAGCTTAAGCTCCAGTGCCTCATTATTATCTTTGTATTCTATGAGTCTGAGTTCGCTGTCGTTCTGCCTGATATATGTTTCTGTTTCATCTGTCTGGTTACTTTCTGCCTGGCGCGGCAGGAATGACCTTGGGAAGAAAAGCAATACTATTATTAAAATTATGAGTATCTTTATTTGTTTCCAAGTCTTTCTGAACATTGCTCTTTGATGATTGTTAAAAATGGTGAATGTTTGCTATTTCATATTAACAGCGCAGGTTTTACGATTAAGATCAAAAATAAATATATTATTATGAAAACAAATAAACTCAGCTTAATGTTTTTCTTGTTAACATTTTCATCATTAGTATTTGCACAGGATTCAGGATTTTACAGTTTTAAGGTTAAAACCCTCGATGGAGGTGAATTTGACTTCAGCACCCTGAAAGGTAAGAAGGTAATGATAGTAAATACTGCTTCTAAATGTGGTTTTACCCCGCAATACAAAGAACTTGAAGAAGTTTACGAACAATATAAGGGGAATCTTGTAATTATAGGTTTTCCTGCGAATAACTTTGCGAACCAGGAACCCGGATCAGCATCGGAGATCAGAAAATTCTGCACAGAAAACTACGGTGTCACATTTCCCATGATGGCAAAAATATCGGTTAAGGGAGATGATATGGCTCCCGTTTACAAATGGCTGACTTCGAAAAAAGAAAACGGAGTAATGGATTCAGAAGTCAAATGGAATTTTCAGAAATACCTTATTGATGAAAACGGAAAGCTTGTTGATGTTGTTTACTCAAAGGATAAACCTGATTCTGATAAGATAATTGCCTGGATAACTTCAAAATAAAAAGGCATAATGGCGCAGAGGCATCTAGGCACAAAGGCGGAAAAATGTGTTGAGAGTTATTGATGATATCTTAGTGAAATTTAGACCTTTAGACTGCAAGACCGCAAGACCGCAAGACCGCAAGACCGCAAGACCGCATGACTATTATATGATAAACGGAATAAACATCTTAGTCTCTTTAATGTAATCCCTGTACTGATCTCCGAATTTAGAGATCATCTCACTTTCTTCAATTTTTGCGGTAAACCAGATTGACAGGAGATTGATAAATCCAAGACCTAGCTGAACCGGCTCCAGATCTTTAAACATTATCCCGGTTCCGAGGAGTAATAATGAAAGATACAGAGGATGACGGATATAGCCGTAGATACCTGACCTGACAAGAAGTGATGTATTTTCAAAGTTGGTGGAAGGTCTCCCTTTCCTCTTTAGCAGAAGATAACCGGCAATTACAACGTAAGCTGAAAGTATCAGAAAAACCCAGGACAAAATGTGAACCATGGTGAAAGGTTCAACAAACCATTTTCTGACATTCATTAAAAAAAGAATGAAGATACTCTCAAAGGCAAAAAATCGTGAAATTCCATGATATCTTTTATATTTTATTGATAAAAACCAGGAAAATAATACAATAACGACAGTGCCAAATATTAAAATCAGGTAGAATGGAATTCGCATTTTAGTTATTTGATTGGAGTGAGTAATACAATTGGAAACTCAGATTTCAGTGATAAATATGCCTTGAATAAATATTGTAAATGCAAATAAAAAGTCATTTATCAGAAGTTTTTTCGTTCATCTTTTTTACATATTTATATGCTGCAATCTGCGACTGACTTGCACTTTTCCCTTTTTTAACAAATTTATTGGACTGACTTTCGTCAATTAATCTGGCCTTAACATTGTCTTCCCACTGGATATCGAATATTCTTCTTATATCACATTTAATGCTTTTATCGAATATAGGACAGGTTACCTCGATCCTGTGATCTAGATTTCTTGGCATAAGATCTGCTGATGAAATATAGATCTGATCGTTCCCGTTATTGCAGAAGATAAAAAACCTGGAGTGTTCCAGGAACCTGTCAACTATACCAATAGCTTCAATATTTTCGCTGACTTTCTTGATACCCGGGATAAGAGAGCACATTCCTCTTATTATCAGCTTTATCTTTACACCCACCGAGCTGGCTTCATATAGATATTTAATGATCTCATTGTCAGTGAGGTTATTTAGTTTAAGGAAGATGAACGCTTTTTTTCCTGCTTTGGCGTTCTTTATTTCATTTTCAATAAGGAGTATTAATTTATTCCTCAGAAAGAAGGGAGAAAGCACCAGGTGATAAAAGTTATCTTTTTTGTAGTTAACACTAAAAAAATTGAACGCCTTAAATACCTCATTAGTTATCTTTTTATTTGTCGTTAAAAGGAGATGGTCGGTATATACTCTTGCCGTGTCTTCGTTGAAATTTCCGGTGCCTACTGCCGCATATCGTTGTGTGAGATCATTTTTTACGCGGGTTATAAGGCAAAGTTTTGAGTGGACTTTTAATCCGGGAACTCCGTATATTACCTTCACACCTTCATCAAGTAGTTTATTTCCCCAAAGCATGTTGGCTTCCTCATCAAACCGTGCCTGCAGTTCAACTACAGTTGTTACTGCTTTGCCATTTCTTACTGCATTAAGCAAAGCATTAATAACACTTGAGTTACGTGCAAGGCGATAAAGTGTTATCTGTATAGAGGTGACATATGGATCGATTGAAGCTTCTCTCAGAAGATCAATAAAATGATCAAAAGGGTGATAGGGAAAAAACAACATGATGTCTTTCTTCTTAATTGCAGACAGGATGCTTTTTCCCGGAGGAATATCCTTATGAGCTATCGGAACAAGCGGATCATAATATAATTTCTTCCTTCCAAGATTAGGGAAATTCATAAAATCCTTGAAATTATGATACCTGTTACTTGGTATCACCACATCATCGGGACCAAAATTCAGTTTTTTTGTTATAATCTTCAGAAGTTCAGTTGGCATTGTACGATCATATATAAAACGCACAGGTGTCCCTTTTTTACGTTGCTGCAAACTCTTTGTAAGCTTATCAATATAACTTTCAGATATATCATCTGCTATCTCCAGTTCAGCATCTTTTGTAAGTTTAATGGTATAGGCTGATATTACATCAAAATCAAAAATGAAAAAAATCTCATTCAGGCCGGAGCGGATTATATCATCAATGAAAATAATATATTTCTCGTCATTTGCTTCCGGTAGCTCTATGAACCTTGGCAGAACATTGGTAGGTATTTCAAGAAGTGCATATTTCGGTTTGTTGTTATCGATTTTATTAAGATAAATTGCGAAATAAATGGCATCGTCGGTGATATTTGGAAGTTCAGAATTCTTTTCAATAAGGAAAGGCATTAACCTTGTGCGCACTTCTTTGTGAAAATAATCTTTCACAAATTCTGTCTGTTCCTGGTTTAGTTCTTTTTCGTTTATTATATGTATTCTTTGTTTATCCAGTTCCTTGATAAGAGATGAATATGTTTTTTCAAACCTTGAATTTTGAGACAAGACTATTTCGTGTATCTTTTTCAGGGTGGCCTTTGGCCCATAACCCAGTATGTCCTTTGACTTGGATCCAAACAGGGAAAGCCTTTTTAAGGTTGCAACTCTTACGCGGAAATACTCATCCAGATTGTTTGAATAAATCCCCAGAAATTTAAATCGCTCAATAAGAGGAACATCTTTGTTTTCAGCTTCCTGTAAAACACGTTCATTGAATGAGAGCCAGCTTATCTCCTTTGGAACATATGTCTTGCTCATAGTATTTTTTCAGGTTTTAAATAATATTCCAGTTTGCCATCTTTTTGCTTTACTTCTGACCATTTATCAACGTTGAACGAGATGTTCACAATACCACATTTTGGCATTAAATCGTATCCTCTCCTGCAAAGCTTACCTGTTATCTCTGAAAATGCAGGATTATGGCCGAAAAGCATAACCGACTCAGTCTTATCATTTATTCCGGAAAGAATATCTCGCAAATAATGATAATTCATTTTTAAGTAGAGGTAATCACTCATAATTATTTTAGCGGGCTCTATGCCTAACACCTTGCTGAAAATAATAGCTGTCTCCAAAGCTCTGAAAGCAGGGCTTGTAAGAATTATACCGTTAAAACTGTCTTTTTCTTTCAGTTTGCCAGCCATCAGCATAGAAATGACTTTTCCTTTTGTTGTAAGTGATCTTTCGAAATCAGATATAGAAGGATTTCCTTCTTCTGCTTTTGCGTGACGAATAAAAATCAGATTCTTCATTTATTACATATTTAAGAAATAAGTTCTCAAGGAACTTAATTCAAGATTCAGATCCCAAAGCTTGTCCCCATGTTTTGTGCCTGTATTATCAATGGATTATCCGGTTCAACAAGCTTTAGTTTTCCTGAGACATCATCGAGAGGGACAGATTCAATTTTGTTATCCTTCAAGGCAACCATTTTACCAAAATCTCTCTCGGCTATCAAATCGGCAGCAGCAGCTCCATATCTTGTTGCAAGAACACGATCCATAGGGGAAGGCGTTCCTCCCCGCTGGATATAACCCAGTACCGTCTCTCTCATTTCCAGTCCTGTAATATCATTAATTCTTTTGCCAAGTGCCTGCGCTGCAGAACAACTGTCTTTTATCGGATTTTTAATTCCTTCCGCAACAACAACAATTGAATAAGGTTTATTCCCTTCAACACGATTGAGAAGGTATTCAGCTACTTTTTCTTCTTTATAATCTATTTCAGGGATTAAAATAACGTCTCCTCCGCCTGCTATTCCTGAATATAGCGCTATCCATCCTGCATTATGACCCATCAGTTCAATTATCATTATCCTTTTATGCGAGTTTGCAGTGGTGTGCAGTCGGTCAATTGCCTCAGTGGCAATATTTACGGCTGAATCAAAGCCAAATGTAAGGTCAGTGCCCCAAACATCATTATCTATAGTCTTAGGTATACCTACAACATTTAGTCCTTCCTGCGAAAGGAGGTTGGCAGTTTTCATTGTTCCGTTTCCTCCTATACAAACAAGGCAGTCGAGCCCCATTTGCTCATAATGTTCCCTTATGAGAACCGGCTTGCTTATTTCGTTTTTTCCTTTTCCGCTTCCTTTGAATGGCTTCTCTCTCGATGTTCCCAGAATTGTCCCTCCGACTGTAAGTATTCCAGAAAGATCATGTTCCGTAAGTTCCCTGTATTCTTTATTTATCATTCCGGTGAAACCATCACTTATTCCCATTAGTTTCATTCCGTATTTGACAATAGCTGTTTTACCCACACCGCGTATTGCAGCATTTATTCCGGGACAATCTCCTCCGGCTGTAAGAATGCCTATTCTCTGACCCATTGTTATTTTGCTCATCGAAGTATGTTAATTTTTTTATTAGCAAATTTAACCTTTTCTTTTTATATCCGACAAGCCTGGTTTAGTTCTAAAAGCAGTAAGTTAATAAGTCCTTTAATATGCGAATATCAGCGAGATCTGCGGGAAAATAGAAATATTTTGTTAAAACAGCGAGGACTCTAAATTACAACATCCTATATCGTAAGTCAAATAATTTTTTCGGTTAAAATCTTATCTTATAAATGCATGAATTTTATATCTCATTGATTAATATCCAATTATTGACTAATTTTATGAGTTGTTAAACAATTTTTTTTCATATAATGATAGAACCTGTTTACATAAAATTAAAGGATATTAAACCTGCTCTCTCAGGATACATCAGGGAAGCTCAAGAGTTGTTGAAAAGATCAGAGGCTCCGGATGAAAAAGTTGTTCATGATGTACGTGTTCTTATGAAGAAATCAAGAGCAACATTAAAACTGGTAGCATCACAGATTGATAAAGATTCATACGAAAGGGATATTGGATCCTTTAGAGAGGTCGGCAGACTGATGTGTAGCTGGAGAGACACCTCGGTGCAAAGGAAAATACTTAAAGATCTTAGAAAAAAGTTCCCTGCCCTTTTTATCGCATTGCATGATAATGAAAAAATTGAAGCAATCCTGAATAAGAACGATCCCTCTGTGGCAGCTTTAGAAAAAATGAAGAATGAATTGTTTCAGATTGAAGATATTCTGTATAAAACCGGCTACAGGATAAGGTTTCAAACCATGAATAACATTGATCCTCAGAATCTGATTAAAGAACTTGAAAGGGCTTATTTAAGAGTTGTTGACATATACCTTGCATGCAGGAATAAACCAGACGGCGGCAACCTTCATGAATTCCGGAAGAAATCAAAAGATTTTCTCTACCAGTTATATTATTTCAGGCCGTTGAACCAGCCTATGGTTAAATCCCTTGAAAAGAAACTTGATGGATTAACAAGGAATCTTGGGAAGTTCAATGATCTGACTCAGCTTGTCAGGGCCCTTGGCTATAAATACCACAGTGAGACCAACTCTCCTGCAATGAATGAACTGATTATCAGGATGAGGGAAATGCAGGACTTATATCTTAAAAAGGTATGGCCTGTTGCATTCAAAATATTCTGTCCCGGACAGAAACTATTGAATCTTCTTGGGTTTAAAATTCTGATTTTTTAGTATCTGCAAAGCCAGCTATTAAGGCAATTTGATAGCTGGAAGATAATGGGGTTATTTACTAACAAATAATTTAGAATAATTCCAAATAATGGATATTTATCAGATTGTTAATTTATTAACAATACTCTCCCGTGCTGCTATTTTATCTAAACATTTATTTATCTATATATATGCATAAAAGCTCGATTTTTTTTTTCTAATTTTGGAATATTTTAAAACGGCTAAATGACTAGCAGAAGAGATTTTATTAAAATTTCGGCCTTGGGAGCAGGTGCTCTTGTTGTTGGAACAGGGAAAATTAATGCACTCAAAGGCCTTTCTTCACCTGAAGAAGTAAAAAAACTGGTTGTTGATCTGAAACGTACACCAACTTATTGCGAGGTTTGTTTCTGGAAATGTGCAGGCTGGGTATATAAAACATCGGAAGGAAAAATCTGGAAAATAATAGGCAATGATGAAGATCAGCACAGCAATGGACGATTTTGTCCTCGCGGTACAGGAGGAGTAGGTATGTATTACGATGAAGATCGTTTGAAGACACCACTCATTCGTGTTGAGGAGCGGGGAAAGCAGGTTTTTCGGGAAGCCACATGGGATGAAGCCCTTGAGGTTGTTGCATCCAAAATGAAGGAGATTTCGTCAAAATATGGTCCTGAAAGTATGGCCTTGTTAACACACGGATCAGGTTCATCATATTATACAACCCTTATGAAGGCTTTCGGGTCACCTAATTCCACGGAACCTTCTTATGCTCAATGCAAGGGACCCAGAGATGAAGCCTTCTTTGCGACATTCGGGGAAGAGGTTTCTTCACCTGAAGTCACTGATATCCGCGATACGAAATGCATGGTGCTGATCGGTTCACATATCGGAGAGAACATGCATAACGGGCAGGTACAGGAGATGTCTGATGCCATTGACAAAGGCGCAACAATAATAACTGTCGATCCGAGGTTTTCAACTGCCGCGGGGAAATCCAAATTCTGGCTTCCTATTAAACCATCAACTGATATTGCTCTGCTTCTTGCCTGGATACACGAAGTAATATATAACGATATTTATGATAAGAAGTATGTTGATATGTATTGTTCAGGCTTTGACCAGTTGAAATCTCATGTGAAAGATTTTACACCTGAATGGGCGTATGGTATAACAACGATCAATCCAGAACTTATCAGAACTACAGCCAAAGAGATGGCCGATGCTTCACCGGCTGTTATTATTCATCCCGGGCGTCATGTTACCTGGTATGGAGATGATACACAGAGAGTACGTGCGATAGCAATACTGAATGCACTCCTGGGATCATGGTGGCAGAGGGGTGGTTTTTACAGACCAGCAAAGTTTGATCTTGCTTCTGCCACAATACCCGAATTTAAGGAACCGGCTAAAGACTGGCAGGATATATTCCCCGGGAAATATCCTATTGCAAGCATGCCGGTCTCTAATGCCCTGATTGATGCTTCCATTCCTGAAAATAAGTCTGCATATCCAATTAAGGGATGGCTTGTCAATGCAACAAATCTTATGTCAAGTATACCTGACAGGGCAAATACAATAAAAGCAATACAAAATCTCGATCTGCTGGTTTCAATAGATACAATGCCGATGGAGATCACCGGCTGGGCAGATGTGGTGCTTCCTGAATGTACCTATCTCGAAAGATATGATTATCTGAGAGTAAGCCCTCATCGTAAACCTGCTCTTGCTTTACGCATGCCTGCTGCTGAACCAATGTATAACACAAAACCAGGTTACTGGATTGCCAGGGAACTTTCGAAAAAACTTGGTTTGGCTGATTATTTCCCGTACGAAAAAATTGAGGACCTTCTCGACTGGCAACTGAAAAAGGCTGGATCCTCGCTTGAGGAGATGCAAAGAATAGGGGTTAAGACGTTTGACAGAGATTATGATGACCTGTATATTACAGAAGGCATGCAGGTGCAGTTTCCAACTGATTCGGGTAAAATTGAATTATATTCAAAATACTTTGAATCATTAGGTTTTGATCCGCTTCCAAAGTATGTTCCACATCCGGAGCCGCCTTATGGATTTTACAGGCTGATTTACGGCCGTGCCCCAATGCATACTTTCGGTCGTACATCAAATAATCCGAATCTCCACGCTATCATGTCTGAAAATTCTGTATGGATTAATCCGAAAGTGGCAAAAGAGTGGGGATTGAAAACTGATCAGTATATATGGCTTAAAAATCAGGATAATGTCACCTCAACTTTTCCGATTAAGATAAGGGTTACGGAGCGAATTCGCTGGGATTCGGTTTATATGGTCCATGGTTTTGGTCATACCCAGAAACAGATGACAAGATGTTATGGAAAAGGAGTCAGCGATACGCAGTTAATAACAAACGTTTTGGTTGATCCACTTATGGGAGGAACAGGAATGAGGTCTAATTTTGTAACATTTGTTACAGAAAAACCAGGAGAGGAGGTTGCATCATGAGATATGCAATGGCAGTGGATACCAGGAAATGTGTGGGATGCAGCGATTGCGTTGTGGCCTGCCAGACTGAAAATGATGTGCCAATAGGCTACAGTCGCGACTGGGTTGTTGAAATAATGGATGGTACTTACCCGCAGCTCGAGGAAGAGATCAGGTCGGAGAGATGCAATCATTGTGTTAACGCTCCCTGTGTAAGGTGTTGTCCGACAGGCGCAAGCCATATTGTCGAGGGCGGAATTGTACTGGTTGAGCACAGCAAATGTATCGGATGCGGAGCCTGCATGGCTTCCTGTCCCTACGATGCAAGGTATCCTCATCCGAATGGTTATGTCGATAAATGTACATTTTGTGAACACAGGATCAAAAATGGAATGTTACCGGCATGCGTTGAGGTTTGTCCGACCAAATGCCTCTACTTTGGAGACCTCGATGACCCTAACAGTGATGTTTCTGTGGTACTTAAGAAGAGAAAATCAAAGACTCTTATTCCGGAAGCAGGCACCAATCCTCAATTGTACTTTCTAATTTAGATTTTTAATTTTCAATTCAATATGAAAGAAGAACTTATTGTCAGCGGGAGGATGAACCAGTTAATTGATCCCCACCTGCATATCTGGGGATGGGAAATATCTCTTTATCTCTTCCTCGGAGGAATGGCGGCAGGTATCCTTGCCGTTGCTGCGCTGTATTTTATAAGGGGCAGAGAAAAGGATTACCGGACAGCTGTAAGAATAACCCCGTTCCTTGCCCCTTTATTGCTGGTAATTGGTTTATTAGCCCTGTTCATTGATCTGCGTCATAAACTTTACTTCTGGCAACTTTATATAAACATCAGGTTGCAGTCTCCAATGTCATGGGGAGCATGGACCTTAATGGTAATCACACCGATTTCATTTATCTGGTGTGCTCTTCATATAAAAGAATTGTTTCCGAAATGGGACTGGAAATATCAATGGTTATATGATCTTGAAACTTTTCTTAATAAATACAAGAAAACACTGGCCTGGATAATGCTGATATATGCAATTATCCTTGGTATTTATACTGGTATACTGCTTTCAGCCTTCAATGCACGTCCTTTATGGAATACATCGATACTGGGCCCATTGTTTCTGGCATCAGGTTTATCTGCAGGTGCGGCAGCAACTCTTGTGTTGTCAAAAGACAAAAAGGAAAGAAAGCAATTCGCACGTATCGATCTTGTTCTTATCGGGATTGAGCTTTTCCTGATAATACATATGTTTATGGGCTTCCTGGCAAGTACACAGGTACAGATTGACGCTGCAAGAATGTTTCTTGGGGGACCATATACCATGTCGTTCTGGATATTTGTTGTGATTCTGGGCATGTTGCTGCCTGCCAGTCTCGAAATAATGGAACTTGGGAAATATCATATACCAGTTAAAATACCGGCTTTTCTTGTAATTTTTGGCAGCCTGATGTTAAGGTTTGTAATAGTATATGCCGGTCAGATGAGCAGGTGGCTATATTAGTTACCCAGGACCTTGAAACAATCGACAAAAGAGTAATTAAAAATAGACCATAATTAATATCAGATAAAATGAGTGAATCAAAACCAATAAAAAAAACAAAATACCTCAACCCTTATATAGGAGGGGTATTATTGGGTATTGTTCTCCTTGCTGCAAACTTTGTATCAGGACGCGGACTTGGGGCAAGCGGAGCTATTAAAAGCACTGTTGTATCAGCAATGACTACAATTGCTCCTTCTTCATCTGCCAATAACGGGTTCGTTAAGGAATACAGCGAAGCACACCCCGGGAAACCTATGAAGACATGGCTGGTGTTTGAGATGCTGGGTGTTCTCGTAGGAGGTTTCCTTTCAGGAGCCCTGTCGGGACGATTGAAATTCAAAGTTGAACACTCGCCAAAGATCACTTCACGAAGGAGATTGATATTCGCATTTGCAGGAGGATTGTTTTTTGGCTTCGGCGCTGAACTGGGAAGAGGTTGTACAAGCGGATCAGCTTTAAGTGGTATGGCAGTGCTTTCTTTAGGCGGATTCATATCAATGATGGCAATTTTCGGAACTGCTTTTGCTCTGGCCTATTTCTTCAGGAGAAACTGGATATAAAGGACACTGGACACTAGACACTAGACACTGGGCAAAGAGACACAATGGCACAACGCAATAACGCAATATCGCAATAACGAAATAACGAAATAACGAAATAACAGTATAACTATCATGGGACCACTATCAGTCAACGAATTAATATCAGATAATACCAACCTGTTCCTTGCTTTTTTAATCGGGATAGGATTTGGGTTTGTTCTTGAAGCGAGCGGATTCTCTTCAAGCAGGAAACTGGCAGGAATGTTTTACGGTTACGATACGGTAGTATTGAAAGTATTCTTTACTGCAGCAATTACCGGAATGCTTGGACTGCTGTTCTTTAGCCTTTTCGGCTGGATTGACCTTAACCTGGTTTATATCAATCCTACCTATGTAACATCATGTATAGTGGGTGGTATAATAATGGGAGCAGGGTTTATTATGGGAGGTTTTTGCCCCGGCACTAGCTTCTGCGCTGCATCAATAGGTAAATTAGATGCACTTGTCTTTATTGGTGGCCTGTTTCTTGGAGTATTCATTTTTGGGATAGGTTATAATTGGTGGCATGGAATGTACATGGCTGATTTTCTTGGCTTTCCCAAAATAAGCACCAAGCTTGGACTTACCGATGGGGTATTTGCTTTCTTATTGATCATTGTTGCCCTGGCAATGTTCTGGGTTGCAGAATGGGCTGAGAAAAAATTCGCCAGAGAAGAATATTAGCAATCTATTTTATTTGAAAATTTTAAAAAAATCAATCATGAAGCCACGTACATTATTAGCATTGTTCATAATACCTATGGGACTAATTATTGCCGCAGTGCCTCAGAATAAGACTAAACCTTATAAGCTGACTGCTGCCCAGTTATTGAGCGAAGCAAACACACGCACGCAATACGTTACACCTGAAGTTGTTGCGGACATGGTCGTTAAGAAGGATCCATCCCTGAGACTCATTGATGTCAGAAGCCAGGAAGAATTCGAGAAATACAGTCTCCCCGGCGCGATAAATATACCGGCATCCGACCTCCTTTCTGATAAGTATACTGATATTCTTAACCAGGATGTGAAGATGAATGTATTTTATTCCAATGGTAGTCTGGTAGCAAATGAAGCCTGGATGATTACAAGACAACTTGGATATACCAATAATTTTGTTCTGGAAGGTGGACTTAATTATTGGTTCGATGCAATTCTAAATCCACAGAAGCCGGCTTCTACGAGTCCTGATGAGGAGTTTGCAAAATATGATTTCCGTAAAAGTGCGGGTCAGGCACTCGGTGGAGGTGGTCCTGTACAGGTTACACAGGAACCGGCTGCTACATCAGCTAAGCCTGCCATCATGCCAATTCCTAAGAAAAAGAGAGCTGCAGGAGGCTGCTAGATTTTTAAACCTTGTATTGAATATTTGATTTTGATTTCTATATTTGAGATCAAATTAAAATTAATTACAATGAAAACTAAAACCTTTACGTTCCTTGCTATTTTATTGTTTACGGTTATCTCTGTAAACGGTCAGAATAATACTAAAAAAAACAGCCCTATGGGCTCCTGGAAGTTTGATGCTCCTTATGCTCCTGAAGGATATACTTCTGGGATAATCACAGTTGGATTTGAAAATCAGAAAAATACAACATCAATGTCCTTTGAAGGAAGCGATTATAAAATTCCGGGAGAAAATGTTAAATCTTCAAGTGATAGTTTAATCTTTTCGGTATATATTGAGAACCAGGATGTTAAAGTATTATTGAAGATCGAAAATGAAGCTAAGATGTCAGGTAAAGCCATATATTCTGAAGGGGAAGTGCCTCTCACACTGACAAAATCGGCTGAACCAGGTATTTAGAATTATTGTTTGTTATTTTCCTTCCGATACTCTTTTAAGAGCATTGGGGACTTGCAATAAGTGGAAATCATAACTGTAAACGAGAAATTTTTTCTCCCACCGGGGAAAAAATTTCTCTTTATATTTTCTGAGTCCTTTGAAGTGTCCAAAAGCTCTTAAGTTCTCATATGCATATCGAATAGTCTTTTCAGCAAGGTTTTCACCTTCTATACCCGAAAGAGGTGCCAGGCCCAGGTTGGCTGAAGTATAACCCTGTTCCTTCATGTAAAGCAGAGTTTTTGCCATCAACAGGTCAAGGACGCCATTCGGTGCATCATGAACCTTTCTTATAAGATCATATGTTGCCTCGCCCTGAGCATAATCCGGCACGAGATTAAGAAACGCATAAACCCTTTCCTCATTATCTTCAACAGTTATTATTGTTTGTTCTTTGAGTATTGCCCTGTCAAAAACACCCTGGGTAAATGCTATTTCTTTCTGATGCATTTCTGAAAGCCAGTTATTTGAAACCATTTCAATTTTTTGAAGCAAACCCTCTTTTACCGGCGGCTGATATATTTTAATATTAAAACCTTCAGAAGTAAGCCTGTTGATTGCACTTCTGGTGGTTTTCATTTTGCCCCCATCCATGGTAAAGGTACCAAGATCTACAATAGCTTCCTCGCCAAGCGGGAAACTCTTCTTCCCCAGATTCCTGTAGAGATTAAGTGTTTGCCCTGGAATACGGTAGTAGATGCTCACAAATCCATTTTTGATACAAAAACGATCAAAATCCTGAACAAGCTTTACCAGTGCTTCATCATCTTTGCAAACAGGATTTTCCAGTATAAATGCAAAGTAACGTGTCATCTTGAATGAGATGAAGCCGTCACGTTCTTTTGATAAAAAAATGAATTTATCGGGATAGGTTTTGAAAAAGTCTAGAGGTGAGTTGCCATATTTTTTGACCAGCTCTTTCGCCATATTAATATCTTCCTCAGTATTATAGGGTTTGGTAAAATAAGGTTTAAGAATACTGAAGAATATAAAACTGATCACAAGCCCTCCAAAAATATAAATTGAATAAAGAAAATGCCTTCCAAAGTTTGTTAAAGGTGTCAATCCACTGTCGTCGAATAAAAAGAACATCTTGAAGACTAGCTTAGCTGAAGTCCATATTTTGAAATCAACACCAAAATGATGTTTATCCATAAAATACAAACCAATAATGCCGTACAGAAGTACAGCCACGAAGCTGTAGAGTAAAACAAAATAACTTATTCGAGTGAGCTTGCGATGAGGTTTTAAAGTATAATGGGTACGTGTGTAAATGAGAGAAACAGCGGCAAGTATAGCAAGAGTTGCTTCTTCCCAGTCGGCTCCTTTGATAAGATGGCCTATGGCTGAAGCCAGTGTAAGAAACAACGCTGTGTACCAGGCTCTTCTCGATCCCTGGAAAAGAAATACGCTAAGAATAATAAGAAGTAATCCTACTACAAGAACAAACTCATTAGTGTTACTGACAAGGGTTCTTGGAAAGAACTCATGTACAAGTTTTAACCTTATTGGAATGGCAGGCGTAATTGAGGAAAGAATATTAACTACACCAAGAATAAAAATTATTACAGGAGCCAATATGCGAAGAAAAATGTTGTTTTTGCGCGAAATGAAACTTCCTATTCCTGCAATAAGGGGAAGCCAGAATTCAAAGAAGCGATAAAGAAGCGTGATCGATGCAGCTGCAATAACCGGAAATCCAAACTGGTTAAGAATAAAAGTAAGCGAGACCTCTATTGCTCCCAATCCGCGAAGAAAAGGAGAAGCTATAAGAATTAGCACCATTATGATATAACCAATAAATGCAGCAGGCCATGAAGGATTAAAGCCAAGTGCTAGCATAGCAACATAAAGATGGACCACTCCAAGTATCTCAATTCCTATTGAGAAAAATAATGTTATCCAAAGTTGCCTGCGGTTTATAGTCTGACTAATCATCTCATCGAGTGTAACAGCAATTGAAGGACGAATTTTTGATAACCACTGGTAGGCTTTTCCCTTTTTTGATATTGAATAAATGAATGCGAAAAAAGCAGCTATCATTGCAATGAGAAAAATGAATCCAAAAACTTCTGCTTTT
Source organism: uncultured Rikenellaceae bacterium (assembly GCA_964446825.1). GTDB lineage: Bacteria > Bacteroidota > Bacteroidia > Bacteroidales > VadinHA17 > LD21. Next base: position 19,549 of record CAYUQR010000031.1, on the reverse strand, counting down.
TGTAACTTATAGGATAACAAGGCAAATCCAAATATAGGAAAGGCTATTACCACCACCGACAAAATACTGAAGAAGGCGAAAAATGTTGATGCCAGATGTACCTGCGATTTGCTTGCTCCACGGCTCTCAACTTCTGCTGTAAAGAATGCCAGGGAGGAAAATCCTCCTGCAGGCAGGAATACACTAATAAAATTGCGCTTAAGGAATAGTCTTAAAGCTACCTTTAGCGGAATCTTTATTCCCATGGATTTATAGCTGCGAATATACATTTCTGCCTGGAATATAATGTATACACAGGTCAGGATGATTCCTAAAGATACATACCATGGATTGCTGGCTGACAGTTGTTCTTTTATCCTGGAAATTTCAAGGTTCTCGTGCCGGATAAAGAAAACAGCCATGCCGATAAGAAACGATGCAAAAATGATCTGCCAGAGAAACTTGTTATATAATAATTTAGAGATGAAAGAATTAGCTTTATTCATGTTGCCAAAACGGTTTTACAATCCTGTATAGTTACTGTCAACCTTCACAGGAGGTTCTGATTTTGAAATTTACAATACTTTTTTCAGAAATCTGTCTTATTCCTGATTATTTCCAGGCTTCTGATAAATTTATTATCCTGTTTTTTTTGATATTCAATATATTTCGTAAATTGATAGGAAATAATTGATTAGAAAGTAATCAAAGTATATAAATCACTTTTAATGACTATATCCAGATGGAAAAATTAATTGCTTGTTGTGGCCTGAATTGTGCCACCTGTGAAGCCAGAATTGCTACCGTAAATAACGATGATGAACTCAGGAAAGCTACTGCTGAAAAATGGATGAAGCTTTATAATGCTCCTGATATATCGTCCGAAATGATCAATTGTACCGGATGCAGGGAAGATGGTGTAAAACTCGCTCATTGCAGTGAATGTGAAGTGCTGAAATGTGTTGTGTCCAAGGGGTACGAAACATGCGCGGATTGTCATGACATGGATAATTGCAATATTGTGGCCATGATCCATAAACATGTACCTGATGCAATACTCAATCTGAAGAGCCTGAACTGAGTACAGTATCATTTAAAATTGTATTTCAGGTTGAAAAATTAATCTTAATGCTTTACCGTTTATGGCAGAAAATGAAAAAATGGTGCTGTCTGACAGGTCCAGGATTCCTGATGATGAATATATCTTTTCACTTTTAGGTGAAAAAGAAGTATTCTGGAAAATGATAATCAATACTTTATCTGATAAATATAGTGATGTTTCAGGCAGCTGGAATTATTATAATGATGGAAAACAATGGCTGTTTAAGCAGGTTCAGAAGAAGAAGACTATCTTCTGGGCAGCGATATTGGCAGATACATTCAGAATTACATTTTATTTTAGTGATAAGGCTCTGCCATTTATTGAAAACAGCGATCTGCCTTCTAAGATTAAAGAGGACTTCATAACGGCCAAAAAATACGGTTTAATAAGGCCTGTTTCGATTAAGGTTCATGATAATATAGATGTTGAAAATGTTATGAAATTGATCGCTATCAAAACAAGAATGAAATAAAGACTTAAAAAGCGATTAATGATTTAGAAGCTATCCGCCTTCCGCCTTCAGCCTTCCGCCTTCAGCCTTCAACATTTTACCTTCCGTCTGTAAGTATAAATACCCCTGTTCAAATAGGCTTTAATCATCTTTCACTGCACCTGTATAACAGGTATTTTTGTGTTAACATATTAACAAAACTATGAATTTAAGGGGTTATGGAAGATGTTTTTGAATTGCTTCAAAAAGATGTGAGGTTTGAAGAAGGCCTGAAGGCATGTATGAATTGCGGTGTTTGTACTGCGATTTGTCCTGCTGCTGAATTCTATGATTATGATCCCAGGAAAATAGTGGATATTGTTCAGAGGAAGGATAATGATGAGTTAATTAGGCTTCTTAAATCTGAAACTATCTGGTATTGCGGTGAATGTCTGTCATGCAAGACAAGGTGCCCGAGAGGGAATACTCCCGGCTATATTATTATGGCGCTCAGGACTCTTTCCCAGAAACTTGGCTATTTTACCGAATCGGAAAAGGGAAGGCAGCAATTTGCAATAAAAAGGACAGTTGGTGAAAATATTTTTAAATATGGTTACTGTGTAGCTGCCTATGCAGTTAATCCCGAGTTGCATCCTGAGCAGGGACCAATTTGGGAATATATGCTTGAGAACACCGATGATATTTTTGAAAGGCTGGGGGGCCAGGTCAACGGAGTAGGAACAGGCCCCCTGAGAAAGATACCCCAGGATGCTCTTGACGAGCTTAAGAAGATATTTGATGTAACAGGAGGGACAGAGCTTTTTGAACAGATAGAAAAACATTCGGAGAGGAAAGCAGCGGAAATGGGCTTGCAGTTCAACAAAGAAGGTATTGATAATGATTATTTTACAGAAGTGTATACAGCCAATAATGGGAAGCACACCACTCATGAAAAACAGGAGGATTAATGAAAAACGAAGGGAAGAAAAAGATATGGGCAGATTATCAGAAAGAGATAGCCGATGATCATTTCTTTTATGTGAGGTCGTGTATACGTCAGAGTTTCTTTCCGGGTTCCGAGCAGTTTTTCCTTCACCTGATGCGGGATGTCCTCGGAAAGGATGTTTATGAAAACCCCTCTCATACAACCTGTACTGGTATAGGCTATCATAGTGATGTAGTACTCTCACAGACGATTATGACTGTGGTGGCACGGCATTTTGCCCTGATGAAAGAAGCCGGATACAAGAACATCGCTATATCGTGTGTGACCTCGTTCGGTATCTACACGGAAATACTTGAGACATGGAAGCATTTTCCTGAAGAACTTGAGAAGACACGTGAATATCTCTATAAGGCAACAGGCAGGGAATTTGATATTCCGGAGAACATGGCTCATACCAGCGATATAATATACAAGTTCAGGGATGAAATTGCTGCCAGGGCAAAAAACCTGCTCGTAAATAAAGAGACGGGAGAACCTCTTAATATAGTAGAACATATTGGGTGTCATTATGCCAAGATGTTTCCTAAGTCGGGTATCGGCGGTGCAGAATTTCCACGTGTACTAAGTGGTATGGCAGAAACCTGGGGAGGGAAAGTGGTAGACTACCCTGAAAGACGTCACTGCTGTGGCTTTGGGTTCAGACAATATATCGTTCAGGCCAACAGAGGATACTCTGTTTCCAATACCGCCAAGAAATTTGCTTCAATGCAACCTTTTAAACCCGATGTAGTAATCACCAACTGTCCTGGTTGCAATATGTTTATGGACAGATGGCAGTATACAATAAAAGAGATGGAAGGTACAACATATGGTGAGGACGGTGAATCGATACCTGTGCTGACATACGAGGAGCTTGCCGGCCTGGTAATGGGATATAACCCCTGGGATCTTGGATTACAGTATCATATGGTCCAGTCTGAACCTCTTCTGAAAAAAATGGGTATCATGTACGATATTGAAGATAAATTCAAGACCAGCGACGGAAGACAAATGCCAATTCCTGAAAATCTTATAAACGTCTGATAATGAATCGTGATGTTATTGTTGTGGGAGGCGGTGTCGCCGGGATGGAGGCTGCTGGACAACTGGCCGCAGCAGGATTGATGGTTACTTTACTCGAAAAGGATAAGAATACAGGGGGCCACCTGGCTAACTGGTATCATTTATTCCCCGACAGACGGAATAGCTCTGAAGTCATTCATTACCTGGATAAAAAGATTGACCATCAAAATATTAATCTGTTAAGAGGTGTAACCATTGAGGAAGTTGAAAAGCACGATGACAAGTTCATAATTAAGACAAGCGGCGGTAAAGTGATCCAGTCCGATGCAATGGTTATTGCAACAGGCTTTGATCTTTTCAGAAGTGAGAAGAAAGAGGAATACGGATATGGTATTTACGACAATGTCATCACTTCTGCGGATCTTGAAAAAAAATTCAGGGAAGGAGACCTCAGGACACATGCCGGCAATATCCCTGGCAGCATTGGAATGGTTCATTGTGTGGGTTCGAGGGATGAAAAATCGGGTAATCTTTACTGTTCAAAGTTATGCTGTGTTACAGCTGTGAAACAGGCCATTGAATTGAAGGAACATCTTCCCGGCTCAAAAGTCTTTTGCTTTTATATGGACATAAGAATGGCCGGGGCAATGTATGAGGAGCTTTATATGGAAGCCCAGGAAAAATATGGGATTAACTTTATCAGAGGCAAAGTATCCGAAGCCGGTGAGACAATAAATAACAGGCTGATAGTTAAGGTAGAAGATACTCTTGCCGGGAGACCTCTTAAAATGGAGCTCGATATGCTTGTGCTGATGGCTGGTATGGAGATATCTGAAGGAAGCATGACTATTGGGAAAATGCTTGGACTTAAAACCGGAGAGAACAGGTTCTTCAGGGTGAAGGATAATCACTTCGGAAGTAACCTGAGTAATGTGAATGGCGTATTCCTGGCCGGCTCATGTACGGCTCCCATGAACATTACGGATACTATATCGCATGCAAGGGCCGCTGCTGCTGAAGTAATTAACTATCTCACGAATGAAAGGTAACTGATGAATAAATTCGGATTCACAATGACCCGTGGCAGGCAGATCGATTATGAATCGAACGATAAAAGTATTGCCGAATATATCTACAGCAAGGAACCCAGCTTCAGGCTCTGTATTGAATGTGGAGGATGTTCAGCAACATGTACTACAGGTAACCTGACTTCATTCAGCCTGAGGGAACTACACATCCTTATTAAAAGGGGTGAGAATGAAAAGGTAAGACAGGCTATAAAAAAATGTATGTTGTGCGGAAAATGTACTCTTGTTTGTCCCCGGGGTGTAAATACGCGTAATATTGTTTTCCTGGCAAAGCAGGCATTTCAAATATATGAAGGTAATGCAGTTTGATCCTTTTATAATACCCTTCAATATCGGTTTGTACTTCATACTCTTCTATGTTGTAGCCAGGAGTGTAATCTGGTTTCGTGATTTATCGCGCCCGGATAAACTTCGTCTTCAACGGGGATTTTTTGGGAAGGCCTTTGGGGCCAGTTTAAAGGAAATATTTCTTGAGGGCCTTATTCACAGGAAGATATTAAAGAATAATCTGCGTCTTGGTTATATGCATATGAGCCTTGCATTTGGATGGTTCCTGCTCATTCTGTTCGGAACCATTGAAGCTGATATTTTCGGATCGAAACATCTGAATGCTCCATATAAAGCTATCTTTTTCAGGTTTTTTAACCCTGAACATGGCAGGATGGGTTTTGAGCGGGCTTATGGGTTTTTAATGGATCTTATTCTTGCATTTATACTTTCGGGCCTCCTTCTGGCTGTTATTAAGCGATTTTATTCAAAAGTGGTAGGAATGAAAAAGACCACGCATCTGAAAGCAGGCGATAAAATTGCTCTTATTTCGTTATGGCTGATTTTCCCCAGCCGGCTTCTAGCCGAGAGTTTTACAAGCGGTGCTTATGGTTCCGGAAATTTTCTTACAGGTACATTAGGTTCCTGGCTTGCATCTTTCCTTCCCGCCCAGCAAATGGCTTATCCATTCTGGTGGCTCTATTCACTTTCACTGGGAACATTTTTTGTACTGCTTCCGGTTACGAGGTACATGCATATTCCAACTGAACTGTTTCTTATTTTTATGAGGAACTCCGGTATCAGAACGGGACATAAGGCGGGTTCATATTCTGAAGTCCAGATACATGCATGCTCTTCATGCGGTATTTGTATTGATGCCTGTCAGCTGAACTTCTCAGCCGGTATAACCAATATTCAGCCGGCATACCTTCTGAAAGGCCTGCGCAAAAACGAGGATGTTTCAGATATTACCTTTAACTGCCTGATGTGTGGCAGGTGCGATCAGAAATGCCCTGTGGGATTGGAACTGTCACCAATAAGGATGATTCAGAGAAGGGGAGGAGAAGGTGAAAATTATTTCAAAAATGTTTATAAAGGCTATCTGCGGAGCAGACAGAATGGAATTGCAGAAAAGGTAAATGGATCGCCATCCTATGATTTCCTTCCTGAAAATGAACCGGGAAAAGTTGATGTCCTGTATTTTGCTGGATGTATGACACATCTTACGCCTTCAATTAAGAACTCGATGATAAAGATTCTTGAATCGTCGGGTGTGAATTACAGTTTTATGGATGCTGATGGCGGTGCCTGCTGTGGCCGGCCACTTATGCTTGCCGGTCAGGATAAGGAGGCCAGGGAACTTATCAATTATAATTCGCAAATAATCTGGAAATCAGGTGCTCATACCCTTGTAACCTCATGTCCTATTTGTTATAAAGTGTTCAGGGAAAGCTATTATCTTGATGTTGAAGTGCTTCATCATACCCAATTTATCAAGATGCTGATTGATGAAGGTGCAGTTAAGATGAGGTTCCTTCGTAAAAGAGTTGTGTACCATACGCCTTGCGACCTTGGCAGGGGTTCCGGCGTGTATGATGAACCAAAAGAGGTATTAAGGCATGTTGCACGACTTGAAAAAACCAAATTCGAGGATGAGAATTCATTGTGTTGCGGAGGGAGCCTGGCAAATTTAAAAATCAGTTCAGGTAACAAAAAAATGATAGCAAAAGATGCTGCCGGTTATTTAACCAAAGGACAACCTGATATTCTTGCCACAGCCTGCCCATTATGTAAAAAAACTTTTTCCGCGGTAACAGAAACGAAGGTTGCGGATATTTCGGAAATTGTTGCTGATGCGCTGATGGAACATACTGTGAAAAAAAATCTGAGTAAACAGCTCCGCTCGATAAAGGAGCTTGCTAATATTTCCTGAATGGAATTTAAATTTCCCTAATTTAAGTTGCATTTCAAAACACTGTATCATTTCCTTATTTCCATTATATACCACATAATATTTGAACATATTTTAGCATTTATTTGTTAAAATATACTGAAATTGTTTTTACAACGTTATAACAAATAATAACTAGAATAAATTTTTGGAAAATGGACAGGAAATTTTTTATGTTGTTGGTATTTGCAGGTGCTGCCTTAATATATTCGTGCAATAATAAAGGTGAGCATGAAATGTTGAAAGACAATTTGGATCAAAACCGAATTTTACAGCAGAAAGACGGAACAATTTCATTAAAAGTTGATAATGCGGCCTGTTACAGCGATAAAATGAATCCTTCCATTAATACTGCGGAATGGAGCGTGGTTGTTTCAAAATCAGGTCGGTTTAATGTCTGGTTGTCAAGTGCCACAAAAGATACAACTAATCTTCAGTATCAGAATTCTGTGTTGCTCAGTTTTCAGGATAACACGCTTGAAGCCCGGCCTACATGTGATAAAATAATACATAACTCGACCGAAGTCTCATATCCGTATTTCAGGGCCGATTCATTTCTGGGATCGATGTACATCCAGGATACGGGTATGTACAATGTTCAGGTAATCAGCGACAAAATTCTTCCGAAAGAATATAAGACTGAAGGATCTTCAGCTATAAGTAATACAAAATTATTGTCTATTGTATTGACCCCTACTACACACTGAATAGTTGACGGGTTGATTCATATCTGAATAATAAAAGCCATTGCGGATCATGTGTCAATGGTTTTTTGCTTTTATCCATGCTTTAGCGTTAGTAAATGCCATAATCCATGGTGTGACATCATCATTTCTTTTTCCCTCCGGGTAATATCCGCATTGCCATGGAAAGTAGGCACGTTCAAGATGAGGCATCATTACAAGATGCCGGCCGTCAGCTGAAGATAATCCCGCAACATCATAGTCAGAACCATTAGGATTTGCCGGATAAGTATGTCTGCTGAATTTTAATGGGATCTTATATTTGTTTTCAGGATATGGGAAACTGAATCTTCCCTCACCATGAGCCACCCATATACCAAGTTCCATTCCTTCCATATTTCCCAGCATCACTGAATTATTCTTCATAATCCTTACTCCCAGAAAACCTGATTCAAACTTATGTGATTCATTAAGGAGGAGACGGGGCTTTTCAACATGATCGGGATATACAAGTCCGAGTTCAACCATTAGCTGACAACCATTACATACGCCCAGTGACAGGGTATCGGTTCTTTGATAGAATTTTTCAAGAGCTATCCTGGCTTTTTCGTTATACTTGAAAGCCCCTGCCCACCCTTTTGCAGAGCCTAATACATCGGAATTTGAAAAACCTCCAACAAAGACTATCAGACTAATATCTTCAAGGGTCTCTCTTCCTGATATCAGGTCTGTCATATGGACATCTTTAACATCAAAACCAGCCAGATATAATGCATAGGCCATTTCCCTGTCGCCATTAACACCCTTCTCTCTTATAATTGCCGACCTGATGCCTGTTTTTTTCTTTCTTCCAGGTGTAATTCCGACAAAACTGAAGGTTCCCGGGAATTTCTCAGTATCAATATTCAGCTCATGGTTTTTATAATTTTCGAATCGCTCAAGTGCAAGATTTGGCCCCGACTGCCGTCGGTCGAGCAGATAGGAGGTATGGAACCATTTATCACGAAGCTGATCAATATTAAAAGTGAAGTCGTTATTCCTATTTCTGACTAAAAGCGATCTCTCATAAACGGGATTCCCGATGGAAAAATATGATATGCCGTTTTCCAGAAGAATTTCAGCTACTTCATTCTCATCCTTTACCTGGAAAATTATTCCAGGATTCTGACTGAAGAGTATCTTAAGTGTATCATCTTCATTTAGGGCTGACAGGTTAACTGAAATGCCTCCCCTGTTATTTGAAAAGCACATTTCTAAAAGAGTGGTTAACATCCCTCCGGCTGATATATCGTGACCTGACAGAATTTTGTTATCAAGTATAAGGTCCTGAATTGTATCAAAAACATCTTTGAAATATGCAGGATCTTTAACTGTTGGCACTTCGTTGCCAATCCTGTTTAAGATCTGGGCTAAGCTGCTCCCTCCGGTTTTCAATCCATCACGACTCATATCTATATAAAGCAGGCTAGTATCCGGATCATTGACAATAACAGGTTCGACTATTTTCTTTATATCTATAACTTCGCCTGATGCTGTAATTATAACTGTTCCAGGTGAATAAACAACCTGGTCATTATATTTCTGGGTCATCGAAAGACTGTCTTTACCGGTCGGAATATTAATACCAAGAGCAATTGAAAACTCGCTGGCAGCCTTTACAGCTTCATAAAGCCTCGCATCCTCTCCGGGATTCCTGCATGGCCACATCCAGTTTGCGGAAAGAGAAATGCTTCTGATTTTGTCAGTAAGAGGTGCCCAAATAATATTTGTAAGTGCTTCTGCTATTGAAAGGACAGAGCCTGCTGCAGGATCAATCAGCCCTGCTGCCGGTGCATGACCGAGAGAAGTAGCCATACCTCTTATACCCCTGTAGTCAAGCGTGATGGCTCCCAGGTTGTTCAGAGGCAGCTGTAAGGGCCCGGCACATTGCTGTTTGGCAATCCTGCCTGTAACTGACCTGTCAACCTTATTGGTAAGCCAGTCTTTACATGCTACTTCCTCTATCTGGAGAACCTGTTCAGTATACTCATAAATATTCTCAATATTATACTCAAGTTTTCTGTAGCTATTCTTAACAGCAATGTCATTCATTACAGTTTTTGGTGGATCACCAAATAGCGAAGTCAGCGCCAGGTCAATAGGTTTTTCTTTGGTTATGGGATTCTCAAGAGTAAACTGCATATCTCCGGTTACCTCTCCAATAAAATAAACAGGGGCCCGTTCTCTTTCAGCAATCTTTTCTATTATGCTGATATCATTCTTTTTCATGATCAGTCCCATGCGTTCCTGTGATTCATTGCCTATTAATTCCCTGGACGACAATGTTGGATCACCTACTGGCAATTTACTGATATCTATCCTGCCGCCTGTAGCTTCCACAAGCTCTGATAAACAATTGAGATGACCGCCTGCCCCATGGTCATGAATTGAAACAACTGGATTATCAGGTGATTCACTTAAAGCACGAATTGCATTATAAACCCTTTTCTGCATCTCCGGGTTTGCTCTCTGAACTGCATTCAGCTCTATCGAACTGTCGAATTTTCCTGTATCAACGGATGATACTGCACCTCCTCCCATTCCTATCCTGTAATTATCTCCACCAAGCAAAACAATGATATCGCCTTTTTCAGGAATATCTTTTTGGCTATCCTTTATTTTGCCAATACCGATGCCTCCTGCGAGCATGATTACTTTGTCATAACCGAATTGTTTGAGATCCTCAAAATGTTCGAAGGTGAATACTGAACCACAGATAAGAGGCTGACCGAATTTATTTCCAAAATCGCTTGCCCCGTTGGAAGCTTTGATAAGGATATCTTCGGGAGTCTGATAAAGCCATGGCCTTTCATTTGTTGCTTTTTCCCATGGACGATCACCTCCCGGCCTGGGATAAGAGGTCATGTAAACAGCTGTTCCGGCAATGGGGAAAGCCCCTTTGCCACCAGCTATACGATCCCTTATCTCACCGCCAGTGCCTGTAGAGGCTCCATTGAATGGTTCAACCGTTGTTGGGAAATTATGCGTTTCAGCTTTCAGGGAAAGAACAGATTCATAGTCGCTTATACAGAAATAATCAGCCTTGTCCTGCGTGGCTGGGGCAAATTGTTCTACTACAGGACCATGTATAAATGCACAATTATCTTTGTATGCCGAGACAACTTTATTGGGATTGGCTAAGGTTGTCTCTTTGATCATCTGAAACAGAGTAGTTTTTTTCTCTATTCCTGAGATGATGAATAAACCATTAAATATCTTATGCCTGCAGTGCTCTGAATTAACCTGGGAGAATCCAAAAACCTCGCTGTCGGTAAGTTTACGCTGTATAGATTCGCTTAGTCTGTTAAGGTAACTTATCTCTTCATCATTTAGAGCAAGTCCTTCTTTCAGATTATATTGTTTTATATCTTCTATGTAAAATACAGGATCAGGAAGTTTATCTATGGTGAATATGCTTTGATCGAGACCGTGATATAACGCCTGTAGCATAGGATCAAAATCCGGTTTGGAAACGTCTGCGGAATGAAACTCTTCAATTCTCTTAATTCCCCTTACACCCATATTCTGAGTTATCTCAACAGCATTTGTGCTCCATGGTGTAATCATCTCTTTTCTTGGCCCTACAAACAATCCTTCAATTTTGCCGGCTGGTGACAGGGTTGCTTCCCCAAAGAGCCATAAGAGTTTTTCAATATCTTTTTCAGATAGTTTTTCAGAAGTTCCTGTGGCAATTAAATTTTTGTTGGGGGTTTCGAAAAAGAGAATCATTTTAGGATGTTATAACATTTATTAACAATAGGTTATGTACAGGATTAGGTACATAATAATATCAGGTAAATATAATTCAAGTTTTAAGAATATCCTATTTGGATTTCAGCCCGCTTCTTTTGAGGAAAGCATCGATTGACGGCTCTTTTCCTCTGAACCTGACATATAATTCATGAGGTTTATCTGTTCCTCCCTTTTCGAGAATATTTCTACGGAAGGCATTTGCAGTGTCCGTGTTGAATATACCGGTCTCAGTGAAATAGCTGAATGCATCTGCATCAAGCACTTCAGCCCATTTATAACCATAATAGCCTGCTGCATAGCCACCGGCAAAAATGTGGCTGAAGGAGGCACTCATATTTAATCCTTCTACATCTGGAAATAGCTCTGTTTTTGCCATAGCAAGTGATTCAAACTGACCTATATCGACCTCAACAGGTTTTGTAATAGTATGCCATGCCATATCGAGAAAGCCAAAACCAAGTTGTCTGAAACAGGAATATCCTTCGTTGAATGTTGAAGCTTCCTTGATTTTGATAATTAATTCTTCAGGTATTTTCTCTCCGGTAACATAGTGCACAGCCCAGGTATCCAGCCATTCTTTTTCAAAAGCAAAATTCTCCATGAACTGAGAAGGCAATTCCACAAAGTCATGAGCTACACTTGTCCCTGAAAGACTTTCAAACGTGCATTTTGAAAGCATAGCGTGCAGAGAATGTCCAAATTCATGCAGGAAAGTGGTCACTTCATTAAATGTCAGAAGTGAGGGTCTCGTTTCCGTAGGTCTTGTAAAATTTGTTACTATTGAAATAAAAGGTCTTATGTCAGTGCCATAGTCATTCCTCTGGTCTCTGTAACTTGTCATCCATGCTCCTCCATTTTTCCCGGGGCGCGGATGAGAATCAATATAAAGGATTGCCAGAAATGAATCATCACGATCGTACACCTCAAAGGTTTTTACTTCAGTATGATAAACAGGAATAGATTTGTTCCGCACAAACCTTATTCCATAGAGGGTAGTGGCAAGACTGAAAATTGCCTGCTCAACAATTTCAAGATTGAAATAGGGTTTTAGCAGTTCATCATCAATATTATACAATTTTTTCTTAACCTTTTCAGAATAAAAGGCCCAATCCCATCTTTCCAGCCTGCCGGTATGTCCCCATTCCAGCGCATGAGTGGTTATATTATCCAAATCCCTGACGGCTGCTGGCTGAGATGCTTTGTAAAGTTCATCAAGAAATTTCTCAACTTTATCAGGGGTGTCTGCCATTCGGTCTCCTAATATCATTTCAGCAAAATTACTGAAACCGAGCAGCCTGGATATTTCCAGACGAAGATTGGATATCCTGATGACTTTGTCGCGATTATCAGACTTGTTCCCTTTATAGGCCCTTGAAGAATATGCTTTGAGCATTGTCTCACGCAGTGACCTGTTTTCAGCATATTGCATGAGGGGAATATAACTGGGGAAATGAAGCGTGAAAACCCATCCGTCTTTATTCCTCTTCTTAGCTTCCATGGCTGCCATTTCAATCAGGCTATCAGGCAATCCTGCCAGATCGGTTTTATCAGTCAGATGAAGTTCAAATGAGTTTGTCTCTTCCAGGACATTTTCCTCGAATTTTAAAGAGAGTGCAGCCAGTTCTTCCGATATCTCTCTGAATCTTTTCTTATTTTCATCCTTCAGGCCTGCACCTCCCAATAGGAAATTTCGATATTTTTTTTCTACCAGGATCTTCTGTTCTACATTGAGATTTAACAGATCTTTATTTTCGAATATTTTAAATATTCGTTCGAAGAGCTTTTCATTCAGTGTAATATCATTTGAAAATCTTGTAAGAAGTGGCGATACATCCTGTGTTACAGCCTGTAGTTCTTTATTTGTATCAGCATTATTGAGGTTAAATAATACAGCTGTTATTCTGTCCAGTTTTTCACCGGCCTTCTCCAGTTTTGATATAGTGTTATCAAAAGTCGGGGGGTGGGTATTAGCTGCTATAGAGTTTATTTCTTCAGCTGCATATTTAATTGCCTCCTCAATTGCAGGCCTGAAGTGTGTGATTCTAAATTCAGGAAATGGAGGGGTGCCGAAGGGGGTATCCCATTGCCCCAGTAGTGGGTTATTCATAACCATAGAATTATCAATTGCATTGAGTGCCTGGAGTACTTATTTAGTCTTCGTCTGCTTCCTTAATACCTTTACCGGCGTATTTTGCAGGATAAGGCGTATTCCCTTTTTCAGCGAACCAGAGGATTCTGTTAAGCAGATCATCGTCTCCTTTATCAACTCCGTCAAATTCAGGGAGCATGCTCTTTTTTGCAAAGTGCAGCGCTCTGCCTCTTAATGAAAAAAGTGGAGGATTAAGTGAATCCAAGGGAAATTTGTTTTTAAGAGCCTTATAAGGTGTAAAATCAGGGATTTTTCCAAAACAATTCGACATTGGATTAGCTATTGCATCCAGTATGTTCATTGGCTGTAAACCTAATATCTGCTCAATTGTCCTGACCATTGAAGGCTGAGTATAATAAGTATGATTTGTGCTCTTAGATCTTGAATAGGGGCTAAGTACCAGGGCTACGGTTCGATAGGCCGAAACATGATCCCATCCGTTCTGTGAATCATCCTCAACAACAAAAATGACTGTATTATTCCAGAACCGGCTTTTGGAAAATGCCTCTACAATACGTCCAAGGGCATAATCATTATCTGCAACCATAGATTTTGGTGTGGGAGATTCCGGTCTGATACCGGCAGTATGGTCATTTGGCAACGCAACTATCATTAGTTCCGGAAGCTTATCACCGGGCATCGATTCAAAATCGTGCAATTCCTTTATCAGGGCATCAGCCCGCATTACATCGGAAAACTGATGATCGCCATAAGACGGGTATGTCTGACAGAGAATTTTCTTTACCGGCTCAATAGTGGTGAAATTTGTGAATTCAACTTTTTCTCCATTTTTATATTTTTTGTAAATGTCAGCCCACTTAAGTTTCTCTTTTAACACAGGTACCGATGCTTCACCATATATACGTACTGATTTACCATTTCTCATCGCATTATCCCACAGGAATCCGGTAGGAGCATAAACCAGCGCATCCGTCTGCACATGGGCATAGCTTCTGAACCAGGCCCTCATGTTTTTTTCTATATAGTCAGTTACTATTGAGGCATCAGTCCACTGATGCCCTTCTGCTGAACATTTTCCCGATACGAGGAAATTGTCAAGAAGCATGAATTCTGCAGCAAGTTTATGCGTATTTGGTGTGATATTAGCTCCATATATGCATAAATTCGGATCGCCATCCCCCTTTTTCATGTCTCCGAGTATCTGGTCGTAAGTCCTGTTTTCCTTAATTATATATACAACATGCTTAAAAACAGATGGTTCTCCAATCCTTTCAGGAACAGGTTTGGGCTGAACTGAGGCGCGTGGTTTTTCCATACCCATTGTTGCCCTGGAAATATTATTTAACGCGATAACAGTATCGGTATAGGCCTTCAGGTTTTTTAAGTCGGGAAATGGTATTACCGATACTGAAGCCAGCATATTATGAGAATTATAGATCAGGTTGCTTGTAGCATTGGTGTGATGTCCAAGGCGTGCACCAATTGCCTCAAGATTTGACACATAAAGGTGGCCATTATCTGACATTGTCACAGATGACGGATAGGCTCCTGTGGGCAGGAATCCAATTACTCTGCTTATACTTCTTTCTTTAGAAGGAATCCTTTCATTCCTCAGATCGATTACTGCCAGGGCATTATCCATTCCATTTGCCACAAACAACATTTTTTCGTCAGATGACAGGCATAATCCATTTGGCGAATCGCCGAAAAAAGGATTTATTTCAGGTTGTAATCTTACGCTTATAGTTTCCTCAATCTGATCGGTTGATGTATTTATAACAGTAACATTATCGCTGTTTGAATTGGTTACATAGACGAATTTTCCATCCTTATCGCTGATAATCTCATTTGGGTGAAGCCCTACAACGAGTTCTTTTATTATCTTTCCGTCTGATGAATTGATAATAGTCACGCTTCCTTCCCTGGTTGAGCCTCCGGCATCATTATTTACCCTGGCAAGTCCCCATGGAACACCTGCAACATTGGTATCTCCCCTGACAGGATGTCTGCCTGCCCAGTTTGTAACATAAAGTTTACCTGCAGCTATTGTAAGGCCGTATGGTGCAACTCCGGGATCTTTTACCCATACAGTGTCACCTTTGATCAGGTCTTGTTTGATTACCTTGTTATTGCCATTAAGAACAACATATAAATATTCTTTTCTGGATTCTTTGGTGATCAGAATTTCATTTGGAAGAGCCATATCGGCTCCAGGTTCTGCTTTGTATTCAAACATTTGAGCGAATTCTGCCTGCTTCCCGTCCCAGGTAGCTGACACTACAAATGACCGGTTATCCCTTCCAACTGCACTCCAGAATACTTCAGGGCCTTCCTTCCCCATATGCCAGGTAATGCCCGAATAAGTATTCATTCCACCACCGAGTAACCTGTTATTACTGTTTCTGAGAACGAATTTTACATTATTATCTGATGTACTGATAAATACTATACTGTATCTTTCTTCAACTGCCAGCCATTTTTCATCGGGAGATAATACAGCGTCCAAAGCATGGTTCTCCCGTGAGGCATCGCCAAAGAATATCTGAGTGCCTGCGGGCTGTATCAATCTGTTGTACGGAAGCTGAATCTGTCGCGAATTAGCTGCAGGTGAAATGGATGACACCTGTGATTGAATACAGGTAGTTGTCAATGCAATAATTGCTAGAAAGATATATTTCATTTTTGTTGTACTTTAAAAAGGCTGTCCAATATTGGGACAGCCTTAATATTTTTCTTTTTCAGAATGGCAAATCACTTAACTCATCATTTTCAGGAGGTATATCCTCAAGTGTAATATGAGTAGGGGCATCCTGATCTCTGCCTGAGGCAGAAATTTTCTCAATTCTCCAGGCATCAAGGTTCGTAAAATAGTTAATCTTACCGTCGCGTTCCCATTTATTGCCCTTTAGATTGAACCAGATCTTAACATCTTCGTTTAAATAAGATTCATTTATCAGATCGCACTTATCCTGTATCAGCTGAAACTTGATATAGTCAATAAATACCGCGGCTCCGCCTGTTTCTTTTTTCTCAATTACAAACTCGCGCTTTTTAAATTTGTCGCTAACCTGGTTAACAGGGGAGATGTCGATAATTTTTCCTGTGATCTCGAATGCCATTTCTTTCTATTCTTTGTAAATAATTATTTTTTCAATTTTATCACCCTGACGGATTTTATCAATAACATCTGTTCCTTCATATACTTTTCCAAAACATGTATGTTGTCTGTCAAGGTGTTTTGTATTGGTACGGCTGTGGCAGATAAAAAATTGCGATCCGCCTGTGTCCCTTCCTGCATGGGCCATTGAAAGAACACCTCTGTCATGGTACTGATTACCGCCGGTTAATTCACACTTTATCTTGTAACCCGGGCCTCCTGTACCAACCCTGGGGTCGTTCATGTCCTTTGAAAAAGGGCACCCGCCCTGGATAACAAAATCGGGGATAACTCTGTGAAAAGCCAGTCCGTCATAAAATCCCTTTTTAGCCAGTGTGATAAAGTTTTCCACGGTAGCCGGAGCATCTTCTTCGAAGAAGTTGACTCTCATGGTGCCTTTTGGAGTTTGTATTTCTGCTCTGGCCATATTATTTAACAATTTCAAGAAGGTCAACTTCAAATATAAGAGTGGAATAAGGCTTAATAACGTCTCCGGCACCGGTTGCTCCATATGCTAATGTCGGTGGAATAAATAGCTTAAATTTGGAACCGACAGGCATAAGTTGCAGTGCTTCTGTCCACCCGGGTATGACGCCTGCTACAGGAAACTGAGCAGGTTCATTCTTTTTAATAGAGGAATCAAATTCCGTGCCATCAATAAGTGTCCCAACATAATTTACTTTTACGGTATTCTGAGCAGTAGGCTTTGGTCCGGTTCCCATTTTGATCACCTCATACTGAAGTCCGCTTGCAGTTGTGATAACACCCGGCTTATCTTTATTTTTTGCGAGAAATTCTTCATTCTCTGCAATATAATCCTTGTATACTTCCTTGTCAAGAACCGCTTTCTTTTCAGCCCTAGCTGCTTCACGCTCATTAAGGAATCCCATAATAAATGATCTGGCAATATCATCTGCCATTAAAGTTTTTCCTTCCTTGCCATCAACCATTGCTTTGGCAACGATTATAGGATCAAGCATGAGGCTATCCTGCATAAGCGCATTATAATATACAATACCGAAAGCATAAGATAGTGAATCTTCCTGATTTTTAAGTTTTGCACTTTTAAGAGCGCTCTTACCACAAGAGCCAAGCGTTAAGGCTATTACGGCTGTCAAAACAATTAATCCATTGATTTTCATACGATACATTTTTAAATTTTAAAATTTCCGCTAAGATAACACTTTGGCGAACGCAAAAAAGCATGCGAAAGAATAATTTTTAAATTTTAACAGCTCTGATCATCTGTCTTTTCCCGGGAGGCCCGGGGAGCAAAGTAACATTAAATCCATTTGACCGCAGGCTCCTTTTCACTGCCCCTTTTGCCGAATAGGTAACGAATATGCCATTCCTATTTGTTATGGAGGATATTTTCTCAAACATTTTATCGGTCCACATTTCCGGCTGTTTGTCAGGTCCGAAGGCATCAAAATAAATCAGGTCATGACAGCCTGTGAGTGAGTCTGCCGTAAAATCACCCTTTATCTTAAGGAGCTGGAAATTTCTGCAGATATTTGTGTTGATATTCCATGGTGCCGAATGTAGGGAATTATAAATTGTTTCTCCCTCTTTGCCTGCAAATAATGAATGATTAAGTGTTTTAACCATCTCCTCACTGACAGGATATTTTTCCAGCGATGTATACCTGATCATCCTTTCTCCTTTAATGCTTTCTATAGCTGTCAGAAGAGCATTAAGGCCTGTCCCGAATCCCACTTCAAAAATATTAGCGGGATTTGCTTTACAGGTATCAAATCCGTTTTGGATGAACACGAATCTTGATTCCTGCACAGCTCCGTGGATTGAATGATAGTGTTCGTTGAGTTCCGGAACATATAATGTATGTGAACCATCGGAGGTTTTGATTAATTGTATCAACTTTTTGCTTTTATTTTTTGACTTTTGACTTTTGGCTTTTGTCTTTAAAGTTATTGTATTATTTTTATAACACTATTTATAAAAAGTTATTAGCAAAGAAATCACATAAAATATTTATACATATAACCATGAAAAGAAAA
The DNA here is from genome assembly GCA_964446825.1 of uncultured Rikenellaceae bacterium. Lineage (GTDB taxonomy): Bacteria > Bacteroidota > Bacteroidia > Bacteroidales > VadinHA17 > LD21. The sequence continues at coordinate 964 of CAYUQR010000031.1, read as the reverse complement.
AGTTCAAGAAGGGAATTCCTCAGGGTTTCTGCAACAGGCACTCTGGGAGCATTTGTTATTTCGAAAAATAACTGGCAATCTTTATCTTCTTTATCAGGTAATACACCAATGGTTGATCCCAAGTCTTATGGTATTGGACTGCAGTTGTACACAATTAGGGATGCCATGGGAAAAGATCCTGCAGGATCTCTAAAAAAAGTCTCAGATACAGGTTATAAATATGTTGAGCTTGCAGACTATAAAAATGGTAAATTCTATGGCTATGAGCCCATAGAATTCAAGAAGCTTGTAAATGATCTCGGCATGGAAATACTGAGCTCTCATGCAGGGTTCGGTCCAAAAGGCATTTCATTGGATGATGCGAAGAAGATGGCTGAGGATCATGCAAAACTTGGAGCAAAGTACTGTATGCAACCATATGTTAATGATTCTGACCGTACAATTGAGAACTATCATTATATGGTGTCTGAAATAAACAAGGTGGGCAAGGTAATGAAGGAATACGGAATCCTTTATGGATACCATAATCATAATTTTGAATTTGAAAATATTAATGGTGTTGTTCCATATTTTGATATTTTCCTGAAGGATCTTGATAAAGATTTTACAACCATGGAGTTAGATCTTTTCTGGGCGACAAAGGCTGGACAGGATCCGGTTGAAATATTCAATAAATATCCGGGAAGGTTCCAGCTGTTCCATATGAAGGATATGTATACAAAAGAAGCTCCCTTCTTTAAGACTGCAAGCAAAGATTTTGCTCCGGTAGGTGAAGGGGTGATAGATTTTAAAAGGATTCTTGCGGCTAAAGATATTGCAGGAATGAAATATATGATTGTTGAACAGGACAGCACTAAGGACGGGAAACCTTTTGAAGCTATACAGACAAGTATAACCAACCTTATTGCAAAAATACTTACTTAGGCAGTAGGCGGTAGGTAGTAATCAGTGATCAGTAATCAGT